>CAZJNY010000183.1:0-7689 GCA_964547405.1 uncultured Flavihumibacter sp.
TTCATCTTTTATCACCAGTTGCATATCGAAAGAAGTTGCGTCATCTTTCTGTGGCATTGCCGGCAACTGCTGACGGATGGGTTCGTTCACAGGAGAACTGTTTTCCTGGCTAGAACTGGGTTCAGGGCCATTAGCTGGTTCTGCATAAATATTGGATGGCTTGGCCAAGTATCCTCCGGATGCTGCAGACAAAGGAGAATTATTTTCCGACAGGTCGAATTGAACTTTAGCTTCGGGTACGGATGAGTGTGAGACGGACGAAACTAAGGTTAGATTCTCTTTTTCCTCGCCGGAATTATCCACAGTAATATTACTAGCTTCCTCCTGCGTAAAAGAGATAACCGGACTCGTAAATTCACGTACCACCGGTTCTTCCACCAGTCTTGGTTGAAGCGCATCTTCTACCTGGGGTTGCGGAGCAGGCGTAGTCATAGGAGCCTGTTTATCAGCCGGACGAATCACTGCTATGGACGGCCTGGTAACCACAGTGGCAGACACTGCCGGAGCAGCTGCACTTGGTACGGGATTGTAGTAGGCTTTATCCTCTGTTCCGAAGGGCAATACAGATTGATCCAGCGTCATTACTACCTTTTCATCCTTTTTAGGCTCAGGCTGTTTGGCTGCCCGTTTGTTGAACGGATCCTTGTACTCAAATCCTGTTGCTATCAGTGTAATACCAATTTCATTACCCAGGGAGGCATCGTATCCGAGTCCCAGAATCACATCCGTATCTTCTCCCGCCTGGCTCAGCAGGTAATTCTGAATAATATCCACTTCATCCATAGTGAATTCATGTTCGCCTTCAGCAGAATTGATATTAATCAGAATCCAGCGGGCTCCGCGGATATCATTATCATTCAGCAGCGGTGAATTGAGTGCTTCCTCAATTGCACGCTGGGCGCGATTTTCACCAGATGAGGTAGCATTTCCTAAAATAGCCACACCACCATTGCGCATTACTGTACATACATCCGCAAAATCGACGTTGATCTGACCGGTACTGCCGATTACATCTGTAATACATTTTGCTGCTGTTGCCAACACATTATCCGCTTTGGCAAAGGCCTCTTTCATTTTGAGATTGCCATACTGATGCCGCAATTTATCATTGCTGATCACGAGCAGGGTATCTACATGATCCTTCAGTTGCAGAATACCTTCTTCCGCCTGTAGCTGGCGTTTTCTTCCTTCATAGGAGAATGGAGTGGTAACAATTCCAACAGTAAGTATACCCAGATCTTTACAGATTTTTGCAATGATCGGTGCACCACCCGTACCTGTACCACCACCCATGCCGGCAGTAATAAACGCCATCTTGGTATTTACTTCCAGGATCCGCTTGATCTCTTCCAGACTTTCTTCCGTGGCCTGTTTCCCAATCTGAGGATTGGCACCGGCTCCCAGTCCCTGCGTCAAATGCGGACCTAATTGTATTTTATTAGGCACTTCGCTAAGCGCGATAGCCTGTGCATCAGTATTACAGATAATAAAGTTCACCCCGTCAATACTTTGACTGAACATGTGATTAACAGCATTGCTGCCACCACCTCCTACACCAATCACCTTAATGATGGATGATTTCTCCTTCGGTAAATCAAAGTGTATCATATCACGATTATTTTTAGAATAGTTGGGTTAGTATGCGATCAATTAAAAATTCTTGTCTTCTTCTTCCTTGAAGAGATCAATCAGGTTGTCTTTGAATTTGCTCCAGAAGCGATTGAGTCCGCCAAGCTCACGGGTTCTTGCTGATACTTCAACCGGTTCAGTTTTCGTTTCCGCAACAGATGCAATGCTGTCCTGCGCTTCAGCTTCCTGAATTTCCTTCTTCAATTCCTTCGGAATCTCCACCATTTTAAATTGTTTGGTGAAGAGCTTCCGGTTGCGCTCATAATCGTCGTATCCTTTCAGGATCAGTCCGATACATGTAGCATACATGGGCTTGGTCAGCTCATCGGTATGATTGGGTGCCAGGTGCTCATTGGGAAAACCAATTCGTGCATTTAATCCGGTGACATATTCTGTCAGCTGGATCAGGTGCTTGAGTTGGGAACCACCACCGGTTAATACGATACCACCGTTCAGCATCCGGCTATCCATACCCACCTGCTTCAGGTGATAGGTTACAAAATCCAGGATCTCACTCATTCTTGCCTGGATGATGTTGGCGAGATTCTTTACGCTGATTTCTTTGGGTGGCAATCCGCGCATACCCGGAATCGTTATGAAGGCATTTGCTTTGGCTTCATTGGACAATGCCGAACCAAACTGCACTTTCATCTGCTCCGCCTGCGTCTTCAACACACCCAGACCAGTTTTGATATCATTGGTGATGTTCTCACCTCCAAAAGGAATAACAGCCGTGTGTTTTAAAATGCCTTCGTAAAAAACAGCCAGGTCGGTAGTACCGCCACCGATATCAACAATGGCCACACCTGCTTCAATATCTTCCTGTCCCATTACTGCCGCGGCAGATGCCAGTGGCTGCAGTACCAGGTCCTTGGTGTGTAAATTACTTTTCTCAACGGCACGGTTGATATTGCGAATCGCATTTTTATCACCGGTGATGATATGAAAATTTGCACCCACTTTCACGCCGCCATAACCAATCGGATTGGGAATGTTCTGAAAATTATCAACGGTAAATTCCTGGGGAATCACATCAATGATCTGGTCGCCGGCAGGAATATAGGTTTTATACTGATCTGCGATCAGCTGATCAATTTCGCGTTGTGAAATTTCTTCCTCATTGGACTGACGTACGATATCGCCTCTTGTCTGCAGACTTTTGATATGATGTCCGGCAATTCCAACATATACTTCCCTGATCTGTAAATCAGGATTGGAAGCCATACAGTTGTCCAGCGCTACTGCAATAGCCTTGATCGTTTCATCAATATTCAATACCTGTCCGTGTTTGACCCCGTTGCTGTTCGCACGTCCGAACCCCAGAATCTCCAGTTTGCCAAACTCATTTTTGCGACCCGCAATGGCAGCAATCTTGGTTGTACCAATATCGAGCCCTACAATAATGGGTTGTTCGTTGTTCATTCTATCTTGTTTTTAGTTGTTTTAAAGCAGTTGTCACAGGGGCTGGACCGGATAAAAGACGGGATTCGGAGGATATTGGATTATTAACCTGTAAAGGTGCTATAGTGAGTTTGTACGGAACTATATTTTTATCCACGGGTGTGGATATTCCTGGTGCTCTGGTTGCTACTACCTGACCTGCAAAACCCAGATCAATTGTTGCGTAATAATTCATGCCTGTTTTTATGAGCACTTTTTCATAAAAAACTTTGAGGCGATTGAATTTTTTTGCGGCTTCGGTACCCGTACCAAACAGAATCCGATGATTGCCCACCAGTGGTATCAGTTCAATCTGTTTCTCCGGTGTATACACGATCTGTTCAATCTGCGCATTCCAGAAAGGATCATTGTTCAATACCTCTACAATTTCAAGCAAACGCACAATCAGCGAACTATCTCCTGATCTTCTTTTGAGCAGCTTCTCCGGAAGTCCGGTACATACCGGCAACTTTACGGGTGCTTTGCCATAAACAACCGGAAGGTAGATCCCGGCTGTATCCATATACCAGGAGGCCCCATTGGCGGTGAACACACGAAGAACCGGCGTGCGTTCCTTTACCTGTATTTCCAGTTCCTTGTCTGCATTGAAATAGAGTTCCGCATCGCGCACCCAAACATTCTTACGAATTTTTGTTTCCAGCATACGCAGATCAATCGACTGCATCGCCTTACCAGTAAAGGATTTCGTGGTTTTGGCGCCGATTATGGAAAGAATATCACTGCGGTCAACAAATTTAGTTTCACCGGCTCCTTCAATTGTGATACGAATCAGTGAACAATTGGCATCGTTGGTTCGATTGATGGCAGCAATCAGCAGTACAAGCAGGGTTGCGCCTACCAGCATCCAGCTGAACGCTATCAACACTTTTCGTATACTAATTTTTTTACCCGGCATTGGTTCCTAAAATTTTTGCAATAGGCTGTACCAGCGCATCGATATCTCCTGCTCCGGCTGTGATGATCAATTGTGGTTTATTCCTGTTTTCTGAAATCTTTTCTTCGAGGTACTGCAGCAATGCTGTTTTTTCGATCAGCTGAACTTTTCCTTTTTCCATCTGAATAGCAATCAGGGCACTGTTCACTCCGGCTACTGGCAATTCTCTGGCCGGATAAATCGGCAGGAGCAGTACCTGGTCAGCCAGGTTTAAAGAGGTGGCAAAGCCCGTTGATAAATCCTGGGTTCTGGAAAACAGATGTGGTTGAAAAATCACCGTGCAGACACGATCCGGAAACAGGGCCTTCGCACTTTTTATCAACGCATTCAATTCTTCCGGATGATGTGCATAATCATCTACAAAGACCATGCGAGAAGTTTTCACAACATATTCAAATCTTCTTCTTACACCTTTGAATGCAGCAACTGCCGCTTTAATTTTTTCCGGATCAATTCCTAGTTGCGCTGCGATGGCAATTGCTACAACTGCATTTTCCACATTGTGCAAACCACCCATATGCAACACTACATTCTCCAGCAGGCTATCCGGTAATTGCACCGAAAACCGGTAACTGCCATCTTCCATCCGGATATTTTTCGCATACACATCTGCGTTAACATCATCCAGATGATAAGAGAATTGCTTTCCGGCCTTTAACTCCGAAGTCCTTGGCAATCCATACTTATAAAAAAGCAATCCATGGGGTTTCAGTTTTTCAGAGAAGCTGATGAAGGCATCCTGTAATTTTTCTTCTGTTCCGTAGATATCCAGGTGATCCGGATCCATGGAGCTGATAACGGCAATATCCGGATGCAGGCGTAGAAAACTACGGTCGTATTCATCTGCTTCAATCACTGCCACATTCCGCGGATCACTCCAGAAATTGGTTTGATAATTCACGCTGATGCCACCCAGAAAAGCGTTACAACCATATCCCGTATGACGCAACAGATGTGCCGTCATCGTAGTTGTTGTTGTTTTACCATGCGTTCCTCCAATACAGATATTGAACGAACTGTTGCTGATAATCCCCAGTACTTCACTCCGTTTAAGTACAGGAATTCCTTCTTTTTGAAAATACAGCAGTTCCGCATGTTCTTTGGGAACAGCTGGTGTATACACCACCAGATCGGGGGCTGCAGGAATGAGCTCCAGGTTTTCCTCAAAATGGATGGCAATGCCCTCCGCTTCCAGTTGCTGTGTAAGCGGTGTTGGTGTTTTATCATATCCACTAACCGTTTTCCCAAGGGCATTGAAATAACGCGCAAGGGCACTCATACCGATACCACCGATACCGATAAAATAAACTGTTTGTATGTCTTTAACGGATAGCAATTTTATTGTAATAGATGTTTGGCAATTAATTCATCAGCATCCCGGATTGCCAGGGCTGAAAGTTTACTGGTCATGGATGCTCTTTTCGCGGCATCTTCCATCAGGCTAATCAGTGTGGGCACCAGCAGCCGGGCAGCATCTCCATCCCGCACCAGGATTCCCGCTTCTTCTTTTACCAGATAACCGGCATTCACTGTCTGATGATCTTCAGCCGCATAAGGATATGGCACCAATACAGCCGGCTTATGCACCACGCATATTTCAGCAATGCTCATCGCCCCTGCTCTCGAAATCAACACATCCGCCGCTGCATATGCGTATTCCATTTCTTTTATAAAATCATTTACCCAGATATCTTTTCGGTTAGCCGTTACTGTTTTAGCTGTTGACGCAAAGGTTTTACCTGTTTGCCAGATCAGCTGAATACCTGCGGCCTGTAAGTCATCCAGACCAGCTGCAATGGCTTCATTGATCGTTTTCGCACCAAGACTCCCTCCTACTGAAAGCAATACAGGCCTGGCCGGATCCAATCCGAAAAAACGGGCTGCTTCCGCTTTTGATAACTGGCAATTCGCAATCGTTGACCGAACAGGATTTCCGCTTACAACGATCTTATCAGCCGGAAAAAACTGCTCCATACCAGGCGTTGCTACAAAAACTGTTTTTGCGTTTTTTCCCAGCAACTGATTGGTTTTGCCGGCAAAGGAATTCGCTTCATGCAGGTAACTTGGTATCCCTTTTTGTTGCGCATATTTTAATACCGGAAAACTCGAATAGCCCCCCACCCCAAAAACCAGGTCGGGCTGAAAACGATCGAATATCCTGCGTACCTGGAAAAAACTTTTAATCAGCTTAAATGGAAGTGAGAAATTTTTCCAGAGTGCAGTACGGTTAAAGCCGGCAATATCGAGCCCTTCAATCCGGTAACCTGCCTGTGGCACTTTTTCCATTTCCATTTTTCCGCTTGCCCCCACAAAAAGAATTTCGGATGCTGGTGATAGTTTTTTAACCGCATTGGCAACCGCCACTGCAGGAAAAATATGTCCGCCTGTTCCACCGCCTGCTATGATGATCCGCTTAGCCATGGGCCACCTCCTTTTCTTCCGCTTCTTCTTCCTCCTCTTCCAGTTCGGTTCCTTCCAATTGATTTTTTTCAACAAACCTCGATACGCTGAGGATGATACCTATGGCCGTACAGGTGAATAAAAAAGAACTTCCGCCCATACTCACCAGCGGCAGGGTTACTCCGGTTACCGGAAACAGATTGACATTTACCGCCATATTGGTAAGCGCCTGAATCACCAATGTAAAACTCAATGCCAGCGCCAGAAAAGCACCGAATGCAAAGGGACATTTCCGGAACAACTGAATGCTTCTGAATAAAAACACCAGGTACACGAACAGGACAAAAGCACCTCCGGCAAGACCGTATTCTTCTATGATGATCGCATATATAAAATCCGAATAGGGGTGCGGCAGAAAATTACGCTGCTCACTATTACCCGGACCCAATCCCATCCAGCCACCTTTGGCAATTGCTATTTTCGCCTGATTTACCTGGTAATTATCATCGTCGTTTTTGCGATCGCCTCCATACATAAAAGACTCCACACGATTTACCCAGGTACCAACCCTCGCGGTTAATTTGGAACGATTTTCCACTTTCGGGGTTATGCCGTTTCCTTCCTTGTGCTGCCATACCGCCATCAGGATCAGAATAACCACGGGCACCATCGCAATAAGCCCGGTATAAAACAGATGTTTCATACTGGCTCTGCCAATAAAAAGCAACAACATACTGGTAGCGCCTACCAGTAAGGCAGTAGAAAGATTCGCCGGTGCTATCAGGATGCACACCAATCCAACTGGTATGATCAGGGGTAGAAAACCCGTTTTAAAATCCTTGATCACTTCCTGCTTTTTACTCAACATCCTGCTCAGGTACATGAACAATACGAGCTTAGCCAGATCAGATGTCTGAAACGTAAGATTGATAATTGGCAGTTTGATCCAACGACTACCCTCATTGAGCCGAACGCCAAAAAACAGGGTATAAACCAACAGGGGAATCACCAGCCAGAACAATACTTTTGAAACTCTTGAATAGATGGTATAATTCACCTGATGAAAGAAATAAATAAGAATCAGTCCCACACCGATGAAAACCACCTGCTTGAACAGGTACACTTCGGTGTTTCCCTTATACATCTTATACGCCAATGAACCGGTGGAGCTGTAGATCACCAATAGCGACATCAGTGCCAGGAGCACAACCAGTGCCCAGATCACTTTATCGCCTTTGGTTTTATTTAAGAGTTGGTTCATTGTT
>CAZJNY010000184.1:0-7665 GCA_964547405.1 uncultured Flavihumibacter sp.
AACGGATGCGGCCCTGGGGATCATAATAAGACCAGGTGCCGCTTCTTTTTCCATGGGTATAGGAACCGGATGCGCGCAGCAGTCCTTTGCTGAGCCAGTGTTCCCAATGCCCTTCACGCAATCCGTTTTTATAATCGCCGGAATCTTTGAGGGAACCATTCGGGAAATAGTTGATGTACAGGCCATGATGCAGGCATTCTTTGAAAGGCGCCATATAGGAAGCATCACCCGCCTGTTCGTTCAGTTGTACACTTGCCAGTACCAGGCTGTCTACCGGTACAGGTGGTAATTCTTCATGCCGTTTGCCATACAGGTGCCAGAAAGATTGAATAGGGGATATTGCCTGTGTATATGCCGTCCGGTTTTTTTGTGCTTCCTGTGCCAGGGGCATTAAAACATGTTTGGGATGTTTTTTGAGTTCCTGCTTCAGGCGTTGCAGTTTGGTGGCACTATAGGTTCTGACAAATCTTGGTTGTCCGTTGCTGTACCAGCCTTTCCATTCTCCATCCGGAATGCCTAGTTGAAAATTGCCTTTATCTCTCAATTGAGTGGAATCAAACCAGCTCTGGTAAACACCATGTGGTAAATTTCGTTTATAGCTGACCGTGAAGCGATAGCCATTGCCGGAATTGCTGGTGCCATCCTGCCGGCCAGTCCATAACAGCGTAGTGCCGGCACTGATCAGTACCAGCCAGGTAAAGAGGAGTTGTTTCATGGGCGCAAGCAATTGTTCTAAACTAAGGTAACACGCTGCGTGTAAACTAGTTCAGGCAGGCCTATATTTTAATCTTTCTTAGGGCAGCACCCGATAAACCGGATAACGGTTATGTCCGGGTTCATAATAAGGGGAGTTTTTAAATATAAAATCCAGTTGCTGGCCGGCAGATTTTGCAAAGCTGGTGTCTGCGGCTTTTTTTGCTTCCAGTGCTTTCTGCAATTCGGGATGTTCTTTCAGGTATTTTTCAGCCGTGTCTTCAAATACATAGGAGCTAAATCCTTCTTTTTGTCCGAGTATGGGATCGAAAAAATTCCAGGTAAAATAGGAGTCCATCCCCTGTGGTTCCAGCACTTCCATCAAAAACCGGTTGGCCCGCTGGTTCATCGGGATATACCAGTCGCCTTTCCGGAACTGAACTTTTTCCTTGTGGGTACTCAGTTTCACATTGGTATTCAGGTGATGCCCCTCGAAGGCCCGGTTGGAGGGGGTGAACTGATCAATTTTATAAAATTCGACTTCGAAGCTGGTGTCTTTTGCCAGCGGAATCATGGTAACCCGGTTGAGTTGAAGCAGTTCTGCCACTTTCCACCATCCCTGAGGCAGGATATAGGCCGCGGGTTTTGCTGCTTCCTGCGCTACTTCATAGTGATTGAAAAAACGAACGGTTTTCTCAAAGGGTTTGCTGCGATCGTAATAAAGCCGGGGCAGTGAGGAAATGCCACTTGGCTTTTTGCCGGCTTCATAGCCCTTGAACTGAAGATCGCTCCATTTTTCCCGGTTCAGTTTCCATTGCAGGGGGAAGCTGGTAGCCTGTTGCTGTTGCTGGTAGGTTTGGCGAATCAGTCGTTTGATCTCAGTACCCTTTTCGGAGGCAAACTGCACAAAGGATTCCATGAGTGCATAGGTGGCATCCACCCGTTGCGGGTAGGGTTTGAGCATATGGGTTTCGGGCACGAAGGCAAAACAGTTCCAGAGGCTGGCGTATCCGCTGGAATAGCGCGGACCTTCCAGGAATTCGGGCCATCCGCTTTCAGGTGTATCGCCAAATGCATTGACATAGGGGATGAGGTCATACCCTCTTTTTTTCATCAGCGAATAGAGGCCTGGTTCAAACTCTTGATTCATGAAGGCACCCATGGGGCCGCCCAGTTTATTGTGCTGGGAAGCGATCAGGGTCATGATATGCTGGTAATCCGCCCCATTGGAAACATGGTTATCGATGAACACATCGGGCTGGAGGTAATGAAAGATTTTCACAAAACTGCGGGCATCGCGGGTATCGTTTTTTATGAAATCGCGGTTCAGGTCATAGTTCTGGGAATTGCCCCGGGAGCCAAAAGCAGCCGGACCGTTTTGATCTACCCGGTAAAAAGGGGAGCGGTTCAGAGCACCGCCAATATTGTAAACCGGAACAATAGCCAGGGCTATATTGTCGGGGATTTTCTTTTTTCCCTGGATAAGATCCCGCAACCAGAGCATGCTGGCATCAATGCCATCGGGTTCGCCGGGATGGATACCATTCAGGATGAACAGCACCACTTTTTGCTGGCGATGCCATAAAGCGGGGTCGGCCGATCCATCGTTGGAATAGAGCGCCAGGTGCAGAGGAAAACCGGCATCCGTTGGTCCCATTGTTTTCAGGGTTAACCGGCTGGATAACCGGTCCAGTTGCTGATAATACCGGATCACTTCGGGATAGGTGGAGGTTTCTTCTCCTTTGGTTCGCTCATACGGAGTGGGAGCCAACTGGGCGGAGAGTTGGCAGGATCCTAACAGCAATGCTAATAAAATGCGGGAAGCTTTCATTTCCAGTGAATTAAGAAGGGAAAATAAACAAAAAAAGGTCCAGTCTGGTGACTGGACCCGTATTTAGGTCAGATTGTTCGAATTGGGAAGCGCTTAAGCGGAAGCCACTGCGTTTGCACGCTTGGCGAGCTTGCTCTTCAGGTTGGAAGCCTTATTCTTGTGAATAACGCCACGCTTGGCCAGCTTGTCAATCATAGAGATTACGTTCGGCATTGCTTCATCAACCGCGGTCTTTTCAGTTGTTGCCCTCAGATCACGAATTGCGTTACGGGTAGTTTTACCGTAGTAACGATTTCTATCACGGCGCTTGGCTGCCTGACGCACATCTTTTTTGGTTGCCTTATGATTAGCCATTCTTCTAAATTTTGGACGGCAAAGGTAATGGGAAAACTAAAAACTAAAAAATAAAAATTAAAAAAAACGATGGATATCTGAAAAACAACCCTTTTAACGTTTGTTAAACCGATTTGCAAATTACCGGTTTGAGTGGCTTTCTTCACTTCTTTTCCCGATATTTGCTGACCCATTTTTTACCCGTAAACAGGGCTATCCATATGAAGGATTTTTCGTATATAACCAGTTCGTCTCCAGCCTTTATTGAATCACTTTACCAGGATTTTGTAAAAGATCCCGCGTCGGTAGATCCCGAATTGAAGAAATTTTTTGAAGGTTTTGACTTTGCAGTAGAACAGGGCCATGTGAATGGACAGGCGCAGCCGGTAACAGGATCTGCCCCTGCCGCAGGATTGCCCTCCGACCTGGATATCAAAAAAGAAATCGCGGCTTACCGGATGATTCTCGGTTACCGCAACAAGGGGCACCTGATTGCCAAAACCAACCCGATCCGTACACGCCGGGATCGGGGTGCCAATCTGGATCTGGGCTTTTTTGGCTTTACTGAAGCGGATCTGGATAAGAATTTTTATGCCGGTAACCGGATTGGACTCGGAACTACCACCCTCCGGAATATTCTCGCACACCTTGAAAAATCCTATGCTTCCAAAGTAGGCATAGAATTCAAATACATCAGCGACCAGGGCAAGGTTGATTTTCTGACCAATGCCATGGAGAAAGATTTTCATACCCCTTTATCGGTTAAACAGGAAGAACGCATCCTGGAAAAACTAAACCAGGGTGTCATTTTTGAAAAATTCCTGCATACCAAATACATCGGACAGAAACGATTTTCACTGGAAGGCGGAGAAACAACCATCGCCGCCCTGGATGCCATCATCAATACAGCCGGATCATTGGGCGTGCAGGAAGTGGTAATCGGTATGGCCCACCGCGGGCGACTGAACGTGCTGGCCAATATCATGGGCAAAACCTATGAACATATTTTTAGTGAGTTTGAAGGAACAGCAGTAATGGATCAAACCATGGGCAGTGGTGATGTGAAATACCACATGGGTTACAGTTCCGATGTGCAAACCCCCGATGGAAAAACCGTGCACCTGAAACTGGCTCCCAACCCTTCCCACCTGGAAGCGGTAGATCCGGTAGTGATAGGTTTTGCCAGAGCCAAGGCTGATGTGCTTTATGGAAGTGAGTATGATAAAATTCTGCCGATCCTGATTCATGGAGATGCCTCCATAGCCGGACAGGGAATTGTGTACGAAGTATTGCAGATGAGCAAACTCGAAGGTTACAAAACAGGTGGTACCATTCATTTTGTGATTAATAACCAGATCGGGTTTACTACAGACTTTGATGAAGCAAGAAGTTCAGATTATTGTACTTCTCTGGCCGCCACCGTGCAGGCTCCGGTATTGCATGTGAATGGTGATGATGCGGAAGCTGTTGTGAAATGTGTGGAGATTGCAACCAAATATCGCCAGGAGTTTAATCAGGATATTTTCATTGACATGGTATGCTATCGCAAACATGGTCACAATGAAGGTGATGATCCGAAATTCACACAGCCTGGCCTGTATTCGTTGATCGATAAACATCCCAATCCAAGGGAAGTATATGTAACGGCTTTACTGGAAAGCGGAGATACCGATGCCCGGCAGATGGCCCAGGATATGGAAAAGAAATTCTGGACGGATTTGCAGGATCGGCTCGATGAAGTGAAACAAAATCCGCTTCCCTATAAATATCAGTTACCTGAAAAAGCATGGAGGAGTTTGCGTCGCGCAACGGAGGAAGATTTTGATTCTTCTCCAGTAACCGCGATCAGCAGTGATGAATTTGATCTGTTATTTGAGCAGTTAATGCAATGGCCGGATGATTTCAAACCACTTAAAAAAGTGGAAAAAATCCTTCAGGACAAAGTAAAATTATATAAGGAAGAAGGAAAACTGGATTGGGCAACCGGTGAACTGCTCGCTTATGCATCCCTGTTATTACAGGGGCATGATGTACGAATGAGCGGACAGGATGTTCGAAGGGGAACCTTCAGTCATCGGCATGCTGTATTAAGGGATGAAACGACCAATACCGCCTACAACCGGTTAAGCAGAATTCCCGGTGCACAGGGACAATTCAGGATATTTAATTCACTCCTGAGTGAGTATGGTGTGCTGGGATTTGAATATGGCTATGCCATGGCGAATCCGCTGAGCCTGGTTATCTGGGAAGCACAGTTTGGTGATTTCTGTAATGGAGCGCAAACCATGCTGGATCAGTTTATTGCTGCGGGTGAGCAGAAATGGAACCGGATGAATGGCGTGGTTCTTTTATTGCCGCATGGTTATGAAGGACAGGGACCTGAACATAGTTCTGCCCGTATGGAACGCTTTCTTCAAATGTGTGCTGAACTGAATATGGTAATTACGAACATTACTACATCAGCCAACTTCTTTCATGCATTAAGAAGACAGATTGCATGGCCATTCCGTAAGCCCATGATTAATTTTGCTCCGAAAGCGAATCTGCGGTTACCGGATACCTATTCAACCAAAGAAGACTTTACCACCGGCTCCTTCCAGGAAGTGATTGACGATGCATCTGTAGAGAATGCAGGTGCTATCCGGAAAGTATTATTCTGCAGCGGAAAAGTGTATTTCGATCTGGCAGCGAAAAAGCAGAAAGATGGAGTACAGGATGTTGCATTGGTTCGGGTGGAACAATTATATCCGCTTCCGCAAAAGCAACTGGATGAACTCTACCAGAAATATAACAAGGCAACCTGGTTCTGGGTACAGGAAGAGCCACTCAACATGGGTGCAGCATCTTTCCTGAAAATGAACCTGGCTACCATTAATTTTGGAGTGATCAGTCGCCAGCCAAGCGCGTCTACCGCTACCGGTTATGCGAAAGTGCATGCACAGGAGCAGGCAGAAATTATTGAAACAGCTTTTTCAATTTAAGATCTAAGATTTAAGATGTAAGATTTCATTAAAAGCAGCTAGCATGTCTTACTTCATAAATCCCAAATCTTAAATCTTAATTCTTAAATCTTACTTTATAACACTGATTTATGATAGATATAAAAGTTCCGACAGTTGGGGAATCTATAACAGAAGTAACGCTTATCAAGTGGTTGAAACCAAATGGTAGTTATGTACAGCGGGATGAAGTAATTGCTGAACTGGAAAGTGAAAAAGCAACCTTCGAACTCAATGCTGAACAGGCCGGTACCCTGGTAACCAAGGCAGCGGAAGGAGATACTATCAAAATCGGTGATGTTGTTGCCTCCATAGATGAAACGGCTGCGGCACCTGCAGGTAATGCGCCTGCAGCCAAAGCAGAAGAACCAGCGAAAGCGGCTGAAACGCCGGCGGAAGCGGCTCCTGCAAAAGCTGTTGGAAAAGGTATTATCGAGATGAAAGTGCCCACTGTGGGAGAATCGATCACAGAAGTAACCCTTGTAAAATGGGTGAAAAAAGAAGGCGACCTGGTACAGCGGGATGAAGTGCTCTGTGAACTGGAAAGTGAAAAAGCAACCTTCGAACTGAATGCAGAGGAAGCCGGCCAGCTTGGGCATAAAGCCAAAGAAGGAGATGTTATAAAAATTGGCGACCTGATCGCAACCATTAATACGGATGTTGCTGTTCCAACTGCAGCTACTTCCAAACCCGCAACCGCTGACAAGGCGGAAGCTAAACCTGCTGCTGCCAATGCGCCTGTTACAGCAGTTTCCAATGATGTAAAAGCGACTCCGGTTGCGGCTGCCATCATTGCAGATAAAAAAATTGATCCCAAATCGGTTCCGGCAAGCGGAAGCGGTGGCAAGATCCTGAAAAACGATGTGCTGGAAGCACTGAATAATCCGGGACGTAAACCTGGCGCAGAGCTGTTCACCCGTAATGAGAAGAAAGAGAAAATGAGCAACCTCCGGAAGACGATTTCCCGTCGCCTGGTGGAAGCCAAGAATACCACAGCCATGCTCACTACCTTCAATGAGGTAGACATGGGACCTGTAATGGCATTAAGAACGCAATACAAAGACAAGTTTAAGGAAAAACACGGCGTAGGCCTGGGTTTCATGAGCTTCTTTACCAAAGCGGTTTGCTTTGCCCTGCAGGAGTGGCCGGCTGTGAATGCGTACATTGATGGCGATTCGATCGTGTATCATGATTACTGTGATATTTCTATCGCAGTATCCGCACCAAAGGGACTGGTAGTTCCTGTTATCCGTAATGCGGAAAGCATGGGCATGGCTGATATCGAGAAAAAAGTAGTGGAACTGGCTACCAAAGCAAGAGACAATAAACTCACTATAGAAGAAATGACCGGTGGTACCTTCACCATCACTAATGGTGGCGTGTTTGGTTCTCTGATGAGTACACCTATTATCAATATTCCGCAGTCTGCCATCCTGGGCATGCACAAAATTGAAGACCGCCCGATGGCCGTAAACGGACAGGTGGTAATCAAGCCGATGATGTACCTGGCGCTGAGCTATGATCACCGCATCATTGATGGTCGTGAGTCTGTTGGTTTCCTGGTACGGGTAAAAGAATTGCTGGAAAAACCTGAACAATTGCTGTTCGGTAAAGATCCTGTCAAGACCCTGCTGGAACTCTGATGTTTGCAAGAGCACATCTCCAGGTAGCACTGCAACTAGTACAGGAGTATAAAGGTGAAATGCCTTTTGTACATCACCTCAAACAGTATTTCTCAACACATAAAAAACATGGCTCGCGCGATCGTAAACAGATCGCGCAGCTTTGTTATTGCTGGTTCCGGTTGGG
>CAZJNY010000185.1:0-7663 GCA_964547405.1 uncultured Flavihumibacter sp.
ACGCCTGATTGCTGGCAATAATTTTCGATTTGTTTAATTTGATCTGTACTCAGCATAATCAGGAAATTTTTGGTTGAAACATCCATTGAAGGCTTCCCATAAACTCTTGTAGTGCGTCCATCGCAAGCGCCGTTCCCTTTTTGCCTTTTGCAGTCAGGGAGTAATATTTACGCATTCTGTTGCCTACTTCTTCCAACTCGATCTCAAGCATCCCTTCCTCTTCCAACCGATGCAGAAGCGGATACAAAGCCCCTTCCGTAATCTGTAACTGACCCATCGTGAGCGATTTTACTTCCTGGGTTATCTGATACCCGTACATGCGCCCCTGGTCTTTTAGCAGCTTCAATACAATGGGTTCAAGAAACCCTTTATACAATGTTGACTTGTTCATCGTTATGCCCAATTTTCGAATGCATAAGCAAATTAGGTATTAAAACTAAAATATCCAACTCACCCGACCGGTGCCACCCGACCGGTGGCACCGGTCGGGTAAAACCTTATTTTTGCGGGCAGGGAGTACAAATCATGAAAAATCTCGTTTTCTATAGAATTCTTACCTATTTATTGCTGGCCATTGCCGGGGTCATTGCTTTTTTTGTGTTGGGTGGAATGATCGCCGCACTGGCCAATCCGGTCATGCTCATTTTCGTTTTTCTGATGATCTGTGTGGTCATCTACAGCTATAGCAGTTTCCGGTTCCTGAGCAGGGGGATTGATGCCCATATGTATTGCAAGCCCTCTCTTCGCGACCTCATCCGGGTAAACGGAATCGGAACCCTGGTGCTGGGCGGAATGGGATTCATCAATGCGCTGGTTTTGAAAATGAATCCGGAAATGATGAATACGGCGGTGGAGCAGGCACTCTCCATGCAGAAGGAAGAAGTGGAAGGCCTGGAAGAAATGATGCACTCCACCATGAAGGTCATGCTGAATTTCCTTCTGGTATACGGATTGATGCTGCTGATTCATGTCTCTATCACTTTCCGGCTGTTAAAACAGCACGCTGATGCGTTTGATATACCTGCCGGCCAGGAGTAAGTCGCGGCTCCAAATACCATTCTGAATCATTATATTTGAAATACAGGTTGCTTGCTCCATACGTGGGGCAACAACCTTTTTTTATCTATAACCAAAACTATGCTTGAACAATCTGTTTTCAGCAATTATTGCATGGTACCCATGAGCTGGGATGAAATGTGTGAAGGATCCCAGGTACGTCCGCCTTATCAGCAGGTATTTGAAACCCTGAACCAGTTGAGTGCCGGCAGTCTGAACGACAAAGACAGGCTGGCCAGCGAACTCTTCATGAGTCAGGGCATCACCTTTACCGTTTACAGCGATAATGAAGGCATTGAACGCATTTTCCCTTTTGACATCATTCCGCGTATCATTCCCGGTAACGAATGGGATCAGATTGAAGCGGGCATCACCCAGCGCCTGAAAGCGCTGAATCTCTTCCTGAAAGATATTTACAGTGAGCAACAGATTTTGAAAGATGGCATCATACCTGCTGAACTGATCGCTTCCTGTCCGCATTATACCAGGGAAGTATTCGGCATTCGGGTACCGCATGATATTTTCGTACATATCGCAGGCATAGATCTGATACGCGGTCAGGATGGCTCCTATTATGTACTGGAAGACAACCTGCGCACTCCTTCCGGCGTGTCCTATATGCTGGAGAACCGGGAAGTCACCAAACGTATATTCCCGGAGATGCTCACTTCCAACAAAGTGCGCATGGTAAACAATTACCCCCTGGAACTTTACAATGTACTGGTATCACTTGCTCCCAGGCAGATAGCGCATCCTACCGTTGTTTTGCTGACGCCCGGTGTATTCAACTCTGCCTATTATGAACATACATTTCTGGCCAGGTCGATGGGCATCCCGCTGGTGGAAGGCCGCGACCTTGTGGTTGACAACCACAAAGTATACATGAAAACCACCCTGGGATTGCAACAGGTGGATGTGATCTACCGTCGGATCGATGATGAATATATGGATCCGCTGGTTTTTCGTCCGGATAGCGCCCTGGGCATACCCGGCATACTCGGTGCCTACCGGAAAGGGAATATTGCCCTGGTAAATGCTATCGGCAATGGCGTTGCAGATGATAAAGCAGTGTATGCGTATGTGCCTGCGATGATCCGGTACTACCTGAATGAAGAGCCAATCCTGGCCAATGTTCCAACCTACCAGCTGGCCGACCCGGATGCCCGTCAATTTACGTTTGACCATATCCGTGAGATGGTAATCAAGCGCACGAACCAGTCCGGGGGGTATGGAATGTTAATGGGCAATTCAGCAACGGATGAAGAAATTCACCAAATGATTCTGGCCGTTGAACAGGACCCCCGCAATTTTATCGCGCAGCCGATCATCCGCCTGTCTACCGTTCCCTGTTTTATCAATAACCGCTTTGAACCCAGGCATGTGGATCTGCGGCCCTTTGCGCTTTTTGGTCCGGGTGGTGTGAAAATTGTTCCCGGCGGACTAACCCGTGTTGCCTTAAGGGAAGGATCACTCGTAGTTAATTCCTCGCAGGGCGGAGGCAGTAAAGATACCTGGATCATCAACTAAAACAACCTGGAAAACATCTATGTTAAGCAGACTAGCCGACTCTTTATACTGGCTCAACCGATACCTGGAAAGAAGCGATGCCATTTTACGTATCCTGCATGTGAACTATACCTTGTGGCTTGACAAAGGGGAGCATGCCGTTCATTTCTGGCCGCAACTGACCAATATGTTCAGCACTGCTGAAGACGCAAAAAAAGAATTCTTTGATCAGCATCCTCTTCAATTGGTGCAACACCTGATTTATGATACCTCCAACGGAAACTCCATCCGCGCGATGGTAATCCGGGCAAGGGAAAATGCAAGAGGCGCGCAGGATCATATTACCAAAGAAGTATGGGAACAGGTAAACCAGTTTTACCACCTTATCAACAATCCCCTGCTCCAGCAAAAACTGATGCGAAACGATGCGTTGAATGTGTTGGCGGAACTGGGTACCCAGATGACCCTTTATACCGGTGTAACAGACAGCACGATGCCCCGGAATATGGGTTGGAATTTTATGACCCTCGGAAAATTCATGGAGCGGGCCGTGATCAGCATTGAACTGGCAGATCGGTTCTTTTCGGAAGTAGACTATTCACTGGAAAATTCAAGAGATGTCTTGTTCTGGCGAACCTTGCTCCTGTCTTTATCGGGATATGAACTCTATCTCAAAACATATCGCAGTCCGCATCATAACCAGCATGTAGCATCACAGGTATTATTCAGCAAACAGTTCACCCGATCCGCCAGTTACTGTTTTGACCGGATTGGTTTTTACCTGGAGAAAGTAATCAAAGACAATTACAGTGAGGAAGCGGGTAACCTTTACCGTGAGTTCGGACGGCTGCATAGCAAAATCGAATATGCCGACCTATCAGTCTTAAAAGAAAAAGGATTACAACAATATATGCTGGAGATAAAACGCGATCTGTTTGAATTCAACCAGCGTTTCAGTCAGCTCTTTTTTTCATATGCTTAATTCAGTTCATGCCAACCTTTAAGATACATCATATAACCAGTTACGAATACGATCGCCCCGTTACCGAAAGCCATAATGAAATCAGGATTTTCCCGTATGCCTGTGAAGAGCAGGAAATACTGGAGCATGATTTACAGATAACCGGTAATCCTGCCATGTTGAACTATACCGATTACTGGGGAAACCGTATCGGGCAATTCAATTTGAACCAGGCGCATTCGGAGTTGGTAATCGAAAGCAAACTGGTGGTCCGCACCAAGGTACCTGTGGACCGGACACTCGTATTCAACACCGGATTTGAACAATTGCAGCAGGAGATCAGTCAGTCGCTTCATCTACTGGAATTAACCAAACCGGAAATAATAAAACAGCAGGAAGCCATTCAGGAAATTGTAAGGCAGATCTATCAGCCCTGGAAATCGGTAGCAGCAACGGTGCAGGACTGCAGTCAGTTCATCTACCAGTATTTTAAATACATCAAAGGCATAACGGATATCGAAACAACGGTGGATCAGATCATCGAACACCGCTCAGGAGTTTGTCAGGATTTTGCACATGTCATGTTGCAGGTGTTGCGCAGTTTAAAGATCCCGAGCCGTTATGTAAGCGGATATATTTGCCCGAATAAAAACGGATTAAGGGGTGAAGGCGCCACACATGCCTGGGTGGAAAGCTGGATACCGAATTACGGCTGGTGTGGCATTGACCCCACCAATAATATCTGGGTAAGTAATACCCATGTAAAACTGGCGGTTGGCAGAAATTTTTCCGACTGTTCACCGGTGAAAGGGACTTTTAAAGGGCCGGCTCATCAGAATCTTTATGTATATGTTTCGGTTGGATATGAGGATGGCCACCGTTTCGAAGAACGCAACCAGGTGAATACGCCATCCGGTTCCGGAAATCAGGATTACCGGCCAACGGTGGATGAGGCTGGCAGGCACCAGCAATAGAATGGTATACTGCGGCTATTCCAGTACATTTGTTGACTAAGAATAGCAACATGCCGGTTCCATTAGCAGAGCGATTGCGTCCCCGCAGTCTGGATGAATTAATTGGGCAGGAACACCTCACAGGAAAGGGCAGTATCCTCCGAAATGCCATAGAACAGGGAAAGGTTCCTTCCATGATCTTATGGGGACCGCCCGGAGTAGGCAAAACCACCATTGCCAACATCATTGCACATACCCTGGATTGTCCGTTTTATACCCTGAGCGCGATTTCATCAGGGGTAAAAGAAGTACGTGAAGTTATTGAGCTGGCTAAAACGCAGGAGAGAGCCATCCTCTTCATAGATGAAATTCATCGATTCAATAAATCGCAGCAGGATGCATTGCTGGGTGCGGTGGAGAAAGGCACTATTACCCTGATTGGAGCCACTACGGAAAATCCTTCGTTTGAAGTAAATAGCGCCTTACTCAGCAGAAGCCAGGTATATGTATTAAAAGCGTTGACGGAACAGGCAATGATTCAATTGCTGGAGGATGCCCTGAAACGGGATGAATGGTTACAGGAAAAACAACCTGTATTAACCGAAACAGCCGCCCTGATCCGGATTTCGGGTGGGGATGGCCGTAAGTTGCTGAATCTGCTGGAGCTGGTGGTACAGGCTGCTGGTGATGCAGGTCCTGTTAGTATCACGGATGAATGGGTGATGCAGGTGGCTCAGCAAAAAATTGCACTCTACGACAAACAGGGAGAGCAGCATTACGACATTATTTCCGCCTTTATAAAATCCATTCGCGGCAGCGATCCTAACGGTGCCGTATACTGGCTGGCGAGAATGCTGGCAGGAGGAGAAGATATCAAATTCATTGCCAGGCGAATGGTTATACTGGCCAGTGAAGACATTGGTAATGCAAACCCGAATGCGCTGTTATTAGCCAATTCCTGTTTTGATGCCGTTCACAAGATTGGAAATCCGGAAGCACGGATTATTTTGTCACAATGTGCGGTTTACCTGGCGGGATCAGCCAAGAGCAATGCGAGTTACCTGGCTATCGATGAGGCCATCGCACTGGTACAGCAGCATGGTGATTTACCGGTTCCGTTACATTTGCGCAATGCCCCTACCAAACTGATGAAGAACCAGGGATACGGGAAGGGCTATCAGTATTCTCATGATTATGAATTGAATTTTTCTGCACAGGAATACCTGCCGGATGCACTGAGTGGTCGCCCCATTTACAAACCCGGAAGGAACGCGAGAGAAGAGGAAATCCGCAAATTTCTTAAACAAAGATGGAAGGATAAATACAACTATTAATAACTTACCCGTTATGAAAAAAGCGCTGATAGGAGTAGCCTTACTGGCAGCAGGTTATACCACTGTTGCACAAACAATAGTGAATCGCGATCCACAGATCGAACAAATGGTTTCTCAGGTTTCTTCCGATTCATTGAAAGCATATATTGATCAGTTAGTAAAGTTTGGAACCCGTCATACGATGAGTTCAACAACGGATGCAAAAAGAGGAATTGGTGCGGCCCGCAACTGGGTAGTGCAGCAATTCAATCGGTTTGCGGTTAAGACAAACGGAAGAATGACTGCCTTTGTAGACACCACTACCCTACAGCCCGATGGTCGCCGTATTAACCAGCAGGTAAATCTGGGCAATGCGATGGCCGTATTAAAAGGAACGGATCCGAATGACAAGCGCATCTTTTTAATAAGTGGGCATCTCGATAGCCGTGTCTCCGATGTAATGAATGCAAAAGCGGATGCTCCGGGTGCCAATGATGATGCCAGTGGAGTTGCCGCCGTAATTGAATCTGCCAGAATACTGAGTCAGTCGGCCTACCCTGCCACCATCATTTTTGTTGCAGTAAGTGGAGAGGAACAGGGTTTGCTGGGGGCTGGCTATCTCGCTGAAAAAGCAAAAAAAGAAGGCTGGCAGATAGAGGCAGTTCTGAACAATGATATCATGGGCAGTAATAATAGTAATGAAACCAATATCATTGACAATACCAGGCTGAGGGTGTTTAGTGAAGGACTTCCGGCTTACGAGTTGGATAAAAAAGCTGCTTCGATCCGGAGCATGGGACTGGAGAATGATGGTTCCTCCCGGCAGTTGGCGCGGTATGTTAAAGAAGTTGGAGAACGGTATGTGGATCATCTGGAAATCAAACTCATTTATCGCAACGATCGTTTCTTACGCGGTGGTGATCATACTCCATTTGTTCAAAGAGGATTTGCTGCCGTTCGGATTACTGAAATGAATGAAAATTTTTTACATCAGCACCAGGATCTGAGAACAGAAAAAAATGTGCAGTACGGAGATCTTCTGGAATTCATGGATTTTGAATACCTGAGAAAGAATACGGCAGTTAACCTTGCCTGCCTCGCCAATCTGGCCGGTGCGCCAGGCGTTCCGGAAGAAGTCAAGATTGATGTAAAAAACCTGACCAACTCCAGCTATTTGTATTGGAAAGCTCCGGCAACAGGAAAAACTAAAGGTTATTATATAGTAATGAGAGAAACCAGTGAGGCACACTGGCAGAAAAAAATATTTACAAAAGAAACCTCCATCCGGCTACCTTATAGTAAGGACAATTATTTTTTTGCGGTACAATCCGTAAGCGAAAACGGACAGGAGAGTTTACCGGTAGTTCCACAGGCAGGCAGATAAATCAGCTACATGAACATTCAATGGCAACTCAATTCCTTTGAGGAATTAACCCCGCATCAATTGTACCAGCTACTGCGACTTCGAAGTGAAGTATTTGTAGTAGAACAGCAATGCATATTTCTGGATATGGATAATAAGGATCAGCAATGTATGCATCTGTGCGGATGGCAGGGTGATCTGCTGGCAGCTTCTACCCGTCTGGTACCACCGGGAATTTCCTATACCGAAATGTCGATAGGGCGGGTAGTAAGTGCACCAGAGGTTCGGGGAACAGGAATCGGGCGGGAACTCATGCAGGAATCTATAAATGCCTGTTACAAATTATGGGGAGCAGCACCCATTCGCATTGGGGCTCAATGTTATCTGGAAAAATTTTATCAGTCGCTGGGCTTTGAACCGGAGGGAGAAATTTATCTGGAAGATGGAATTCCTCATATAGAAATGGTAAAAATGCCATCGTAATATCAGAGCGTAGTTTTACGAAAGGTAA
>CAZJNY010000186.1:0-7629 GCA_964547405.1 uncultured Flavihumibacter sp.
CCGTCTGAGCCATTTGAAAGCACTACAGCAAAGCCGGAATCCGCTTCTTCAACCGTGCCGGAACGTACCCATCCTATGCAGTTCGGATGATCGAAATAATCGTGCTGATCCCCTACTAGACTGGTTTTGCGGAGATAAAGCAGAGCGGGTAGTTCTTCCACAGCAGCCAGCCATACTTCATGTTCATTGCCATCGTCCCCATGATCTTTATAATGAGCACCATAGAGCGCCGGATAAAAGACACAGGGTGTGCCCTGCTGGCGCAAAAGGATCAGGGCATAGGCCAGTGGTTTAAACCAGGCTTCCACCGGAGATTCGAGATCCTGCAGTGGTTGGGTGTCGTGGTTGTCAACCAGCGTTACTGCCAGTTCGGGTATTATATTCACCAGTGAGTTGTCGAAAATATGCCGCAAATCGTAGTCTTTCCCCATTCTTGAAGCCACAAAGAAATTCTGATGCAGTGGTGCGTCAAACAGTTGTACTCTTCCGGAAGTGGCATCCACGTATTGTTTCAGTGCATTGGCATCATGAATATTCCAGTATTCTCCAACGATGAATAAATGATCTGATGTTATGGACTGCACATGATCCACCCATTCGTTAATCATTTTAGGCGACATATGTTTAACTGCATCCAGCCGGAATCCGCCAACCTTCGTGGTTTCAAGATACCAGCGGCCCCAATGGTTGAGTTCTTCCCGCACCTGTGGATTACGAAAATCGATGTCTGCGCTCATCAGGTAATCATAATTGCCGAGTTCCTGATGCGGTAACTCTTCCCACGCTTCTCCATATTCATTCTGAATGGAAAAGATGCCGCTTTCCTTGATATCTTCTGCCCAATCAATACCGGTGAAACAGCGATGATCCCAGATAAAATTCGAATACTGCGTTCCTCTTCCGGGAAAGGTGAATTTTGTCCAGGCTTCTATTTCAAAAGGCTCGCTGATAAATTCATTCCGGTTTGAGGAGTCCATTTTGCGAACGGTTATTTTCTCCAGTTCATCGGCTCCGGCTTTGTGATTGAAGACCACATCCGCCACTACTTTTATACCATGCTGGTGGCAGGCTTCAATGGCGGCCAGGTATTCTGCTTTGGTACCGTACTTGGTGCGAACAGAGCCGTGCTGGTCAAATTCTCCCAGATCAAATAAGTCGTAGGTATCGTAACCTACCGAATAGCCTCCGCTTGCCCCTTTGTATGCAGGTGGCAGCCATACGGCATTAATACCTAATTTGGATAATTCGGATGCTTTTTCTTTTAATTGATTCCATAAGGAACCATCCGCTGGATAATACCAGTGGAAATACTGTGCAAGGGTAATGGGTGTCATATAAGTTGTGTTAACGATTAAAGGAAAAGATGTTCATATCCGGTTCAGGATGACCACTGATTGCAGCAGTTAACTGTTCTGCCGCAAGCAGACTGAAGGTGATGCCATTGCCACCAAAACCCAGTGCAAACCAGGTATTGGGCCGTTGGCGAATGCTGCCAATATAGGGAAGCCCGTCTTTGGTGGAGGCAAAGGTTCCTGCCCATTGAAAATCTATCCGGAAAGGGATATCCGGAAATTTTTTCTGAAAACTGGCCAGGAGTTGTTTTGATTTGCCAGGAATGCGGGCGTCTCTTTTTTCGGGTGAATAGAAGTCGTCGTCGAGTCCGCCTATTAAAATTCTTTTATCCGTGGTGGTTCTTAGGTATAAATAAGGATCTGCGGTTTCCCAGATTAGGCAGTTGCGGTACCAGAAATCCTGCTCCGGCAGGGGTTCACTTACCATGGCGTAGGTGGAATGAAGGGTCTCCACTTTTTGCGGAATATACCTCTGCGATTCATACCCGCAGGCAATGACCAGGTGTTTGGCCCGGATGGTAAAACCCTGTTCGGTTTTTAATTCAACAGATTGCTTCTGGTGATTGATATGGGTGATGGCAGTATTGTCAAATACTTTCGCGTTTTTTCGAAGAATGGATTGAAGAAGATGATGGGTCAGGCGGTAGGCATCTATTTCAGCCCCCAGTTGGGAATAAATGGCTGCCGGTGCTTCGAACCCCAGGGTATCTTTCACTTTTTCTGCATCCCACCAGCTCAGCTTAAAACCATTTTGTTTACGAAGCCTGTATTCTTCTTCCAGTCCGCTTACATCTTTTTTAAAAGAAGCATACTGAACACTGGGGCGATACCTGAAGCCTGCTGCGCCTTCAAAATTGTTGGCGATTTTTTCAACCGCTTCAATCGAATAGGCACAAAGTTCATAGCTCCTTACTGCGTTTTCAGCTCCAACTTTGGTGATCAATTCTCTCAGTGGCGTATCAATTTCATATTGCAAAAGAGCAGTGCTGGCAGCAGTGGAGCCCATCCCGACATGCCGTTTATCACACACTATTACAGAGAAGCCTGCTTTGGCCAGGTGCCAGGCACAGAGCGCACCGGTGATGCCGGCACCCATTACAACGATATCGGTTTTTTCATCCTGGACGATGGAAGGATAGTTGCTTATCAATCCGTTTTTAAGCAGCCAGTAAGGGTTGGGTGATCGCAGGTCCATATACTTGGTTTAATTGTGCGGGTCTATTTCTTTTACTTCTTTTTTTATAATAAATACAGCTGTCTCATTGGGTTGGATGCCTGAACCATATTTCATTGCATAAGCTTTGGTGAATGCTGCACCGAAATAAAGGATCGCGGAAGAATAATACACCCAGGCAAGTATGATCATGATGGATGCCGCAGTGCCATAGGTAAAGCCATAATCAGAGCGGCCGATATAAAAACCAATCAGGAATTTGCCAAGTAGAAATAAGACGGCGGTAAAGGAGGCTCCCCTGATGGCATCTTTCCAGGCGATATGACCATCCGGCAATACCCGGTAGATGATGGCGAATAACCCTGTAATGACAATAAAGATGGTTAAAATGTTCAGGATATAGAAAATGACATAGGCAATCCCGGGAAACAAAGTGGCGAGCCGGTCATTCATAATATCCAGTGTGGCATTTATGATGAGTGCTACCAGCAGGATAAAACTGACGCTTACCACTAATGAAAAAGATAAAAGCCGGTTTTTGAGAAATTTCAGCCAGCCTTTTTTGGGTTTGGCGCGAATGGACCATATATAATTGATGGAGCTTTGAATTTCGGTGAATACCCCGGTGGCACCAATGACCAATACAACGAATCCAACGATGGCACCGGTTACGGATTTATCTGCTTTTTGAATATTGGCCAGGATGGTTTGCAATTGATAGGCTGCGGAATTTCCTACCAGTCCCTTGATCTGACTGAACAGTTTTCCCTGCAGGGCATCTTCTCCGTAAAATATACCTGCAATGGAAATGATGAGTAATAATACCGGCCCGAGTGCAAATACAGTATAGTAAGAAAGGGAAGCACTGAGTTTGATGGCATCATCCTGCACAAATGATTTGCCGGCGGTCTTCAATAAGGAAGCAAACCGCAGTAGTTGACGGATAAAACGATTTTCTGATAATTTACTGAGTAGTTCCTTCATGCAGGCGGAGAGGGAAAGAAATTGTGCCCGAGACAATAACGGCAAAAAACTACACTAAATCCCCCTGTTGTGGAAGGTTTTCCACAGGAAGCTGCTATTGAGGGGATTTTACAGCTGTTGCAGGCGGAGGCACGTTTTTTCGTTAGTGCGGTTAACAACATCAACATTCATCACCATAAAAAAGCATGTTATGAGAAGCATATTGTATTTAGTAGCCGTTATCCTTATTATTGGATGGTTATTAGGATTTTTCGTTTACAGTGCCACCGGATTGATCCATATTTTACTGGTACTGGCAGTTGTGTCTATTCTGCTGAGTTTTATCCGCAGGGGAGAAGTGTAAGGAGAATTAGGAATTATGAGTTAAGAATTAAGATTTAAGAAATAAGATTTGGGGGAATAGAAATTATTAACAGGTTTCAGTTTTATCATTCATATGGATGATATTTCTGAAGCCTGTTTGGTATTTAGATAATCAAAGTCTGCAATTGCTTGGGAGAAAAAAATAGGGTATGAAATTTTTATCCATACCCTATTGCATTTATTTAAGTTGTCTCCCGTTTCCTTTCTCCTTCGTCTCCTGCGTTTACTCTTCCCTACTTCTCCACCCCCTTTTTCTTCTTAATGTCATCCACCCCTTTAATGAATTCATCCACATCCGGATTGGAATAAACGCCATATGCATCAACCAGCATTCCTTTGCGGCCATCATTGGTTTCTATAACATAAAGTATAGAGCTGTCGTCAGGATCGGTAATACCTTCGAACCGGTAAAAATCGACAATATGTACCTGGTCAGGAGAATATGCCTGACCGCTGTCCATATGTTGAAGATGTTGATCCTGCACACCGAAGTTGGCAGTATACCCTTCTGCAGTCATTTTTTCCATACAGTGACTCAGACTTTTCATTTGTGCCTGATTTGAGCTTGGTTTCATAATAAAGGTTTTTTGGTTAATGAATACTTCTTAAAGTTCTACATTTCAATGGTTCAATTATTATTCCATCTCCATCGCCCCCGGCTTACTGAAGGAAAGGCAGCTAAAGCGGGGAGTTTTCCCAAATTAGTTGCTGGAAATAATCAGTATTGGGGTATTAGTTCTACAGTCAAATGTCAATCCACCGGGTAACAGATGCTGGTATTATTTTTTCCCTTGATTTATAAAATCATCGGATATGAACAGCAATACACCTCTCGCCGACAGAATGAATAGCTTTCAATACGGATTATTCATGAATTTGAGTAATCAGGAATTTCGTTTACCGAATGGTATAGCGCGACTTATTCACGCTGACGAGCAGGGGAATTGCTGGTTATTGTTCCATACCAACCTACAGGACGCAGGAGTTTTTGAGAAAGAATTTCCTGCACGGATACGCCTCTATGAAAAAGGGAAGGACTATTATATTGAAGCTGGTGGTAAAGCGGTAATTCAGACAAGCCCGGAAGAATGGGCTGCCTGTCCGGCCATCTCTTATGGAATGGCAAAAGCCCTTCGCTACCACGGACTGATTGTATGTCTGAAAATGAATCATGTGACAGTTACTTCCACCCAGAAAAATCGGCTCCTGCAACAACTCTACAATTGGATGGAACAAACTACCGATTGGTTTATCGGGGAACCTGCCAGAAAAAGGGCACTGGGTACCCATGTTTTTTCATCTTAAAATAAAACGATATGAAATCTCCATTGATTATACATCTGGAAGAGTATATGGGTGCAAAAATGCCTGAGATTGATGCAGTAACTCAGGAAACAACCAATACCTCCAACGGAATGGCTGGAAAACTGGCTCAGGGAGCCATGGCTGCCGGACTTGTTATTTTATACAAATACACAAGAAGCAGTGAAGGTGCTGAATACCTGACGAATTCTACTCCCAACGAACTGAATTTGAACTATCTGTTGAATCAGAAACACCAGCAACTGATCTCGCAATTATCTGCCTATTCAGGATCGACTGATATCCAGGCTAATACGATGTTATCTGCAGTAGTGCGGGAAGCCATGTTCTTTGTTCACCAGGAAATCAAAAACAACAAAAGTGCAAACGCTGTTCAAAGCTATTTTGGAAATCAGCGACAGGCAATTCTTGGCCACCTGCCACCAGAATTAGGATTGGGAGATATTATGAAAGACGATACACTGGATGATGGCACGAATAAAATGGAGGGTCCTATCTCCTCCCTGGCTCATGCTATTGAAGATGTATTTTCATCCTCCGGTGCACCAAAAAAAGATTAATCTTCTTTTGACCAGATCTCATAAATGGGATCGCCTTTTGAACTTTTACCGCGATGGTGCCAATCGCTCCCCTCCACTTTTCCTTCAAAGCTCAGTGACATACCCACTCTGCTTGAATCGCGGGAAAAAAAATCGATCTGTTCCGTATAACGGCCATCCTTAAACGAATACCTGCCTCCGCCGGTTCCGAAAAACTCACCGGTGGAGGTATTTATGGCAGCCCATTGAAACCGGTCTCCTGTAATTATCTTAATTGTTTTTCGGGGGGAACGCTGAATAGTATTCATTTTTCCCTCCTGCTCTCTGCCTGTAATTCTCCAGGTTGCATTCAATGCTCCCCCGCCATTGTCAATTCTTTTCCAGGTACTGCCGGTTAAGGGCCAGTCGATTACTAATTTTTTAGGAGATGGTTTGGCTGTAAGTGTTGCTTCCTTCCCCATTCCTTTAGCATCTGAACTGTTGAATTCCAGTATGGTTGTAAGCTGGGAGCCGTTGAGTGAATAGGTTCCTCCCTCTGTATGATGAAATTTCTTTCCTTTTAAATCATAAATCGTATAAGAATAATGTTTGTTGGTGAAGAGCAGAACGTGATGTAACTCATCTTTTTCCAGCATCCAGGAACCTGTTAACACTTCATTCGCCGGAACAATTGCTTTCCTTTGCATCATCGTAAATGATGTGAGGAGCACCAGCGATAAAAGGGAGGCGGCAAAAACTATTCTCATATCGGATAATTTATTTTTTCTTTCCACTAACAACCAGGAAGGCCCCTACTGCAGTAACTACGGCACCTGCATAAATTGGCCAGGAAACATTTTTCTTTTCCTTTTTATTGATTTCTACCGGACCCAGATCCACCACTTCTTTTTTCTGTGTAAAACTGAATCCGCGAAATAAAAACATGGCAATACCAATAACGATAAGGACGATTCCAAATGTTCTCATGTAGTTGTTTTTTTATTGTACTAATAACTGCTCATAAGATACTGAATTTATACAAAAGAAAAACGCTTATTTAATGCCATAAAAACTGGACAAAATAAAAGGATGGTAGTAACTTTAAAATATGAGCATCGAGATACATACACCAAAGAAAGGACTTGAGGAAACAGTACTGCGGTTGGTTAAATTATCGATCATCCGTTTCACTCAGGTTTACAAAGGAATTTCACGAATTGAATGCACCATTCGGGAGGATTCAAAAATCAGTCCGGTTGAGAACAAAGTTTGTGAGATAAGGGTAACCATGTATGGTGAAAATCTATTCACTCATTCACGGTCGGGTGATTATGCAGATTCAGTACGTGAAGCCTTGAATCATTGCGGTGAACAGGTGGCCCAGCTCGCTTCGAAAGAGAAAGAATTACCGGATAAAATCACAACTACGGTAAAAGTGTGAAGTATTTATTTACTGTAAAACCAAATAGCAAAAGGGTGAATTCCGGAAAGAATTCACCCTTTTATTATTGCTTTATACTGATTAAAATGGAAGATCATCCTCATGAGCAGGATCAATGGGACCTGTAAATGGCGGAGGTTCGGATCCTACCTGTCCCTGAGCTACCACTTTCCATGCTTTCACATCGGTGTACCAGCGGCCATTGTATTCCCGGCTTTCTACATCAAAGGATACCTGTACAGGATCTCCGATCCGAAACTGGCTCATATCGATTTTGTCGCCCCATACGGCAATACAGATCTTTTTGGGGTATTGATCACCTGTTTCCAATATAAACTCCTGCTTTTTCCAGGTTCCATTCTTGCCCTGGCCGGTCTGTACACCGAGCAGTTGTATAACTTTACCATTTACTTCCATTTCTGTTTTTGCACAAAGAAAGGCAATTTCCTAACTTTGCGCCTCAATTCTTCCCAT
>CAZJNY010000187.1:0-7600 GCA_964547405.1 uncultured Flavihumibacter sp.
CGCGATTTACCCGGCTTTATCCGATAAGTTTTGTAACTTTTTGTTCAGCCTGATGATAACCCTGCCTCCCAACACCCAACGTTTTCTGGAAGAAGCCGGCGCCATTGCTCAATTTACCGGCCGGTTCTTCAGAGAAGTCTTTCGTCCGCGGTACGAATGGACTGCGTTTATCCATCAATGTTATGTAATCGGATATAAATCATTACCGCTGGTTGGATTAACCGGATTTATAATGGGACTGGTACTCACCATGCAGTTACGCCCATCTCTCATTGATTATGGTGTAGAAAGTGAATTGCCGGCGATGGTAGGCATCGCGATTATTCGGGAAATCGGTCCGGTTATAACGGCCCTCATATTTGCCGGTAAAATTGGCAGCAGTATTGGCGCGGAACTCGGCAGCATGAAAGTGACAGAGCAGATCGATGCAATGGAAGTAAGTGGTACCAATCCATTTAAATACCTGGTGGTAACACGGGTACTGGCAACCACGCTGATGTTACCCATATTAGTATTGCTGGGAGATGCCATCTCCTTATACGGTGCTTATCTTGGTGTCAATATCAAAGCCACCACCAGTTTCAATCTGTATTATACGCAGGTTTTTAACAACCTCAGCTTCGGCGATGTGATTCCCGCTTTTGTGAAATCCTTTTTCTTTGGGTTTGCGATTGGTATCATTGGATGTTTCAAAGGATTTCATTCCAGCAAGGGAACAGAAGGTGTTGGAAGAAGCGCCAACAGTGCAGTAGTGCTGGGCAGCCTGATGGTATTTGTACTGGATTTGATTGCCGTACAGATAACAGATATACTCGGACTCAATTAATCAAGGTGCAGCAGGAAACAGTTATACAGATTCAGGAACTCTATAAAGGATTTGGCAGCAACCAGGTATTGAAGGGATTTAACTTGCAATTAAGCAAAGGAGAAAACCTGGCAGTGCTGGGTAAATCGGGCAGTGGAAAATCGGTGCTGATCAAATGTATCATCGGACTGATGCAACCGGATGAAGGAGAAATTATGGTACTGGGCCAATCGATTGCTTCCCTCAACCAGGATGAACTGGATCATCTGCGGGTAAAGATTGGATTTCTGTTTCAGTCGAATGCCCTCTATGATTCCATGACCGTTCGTGAAAACCTGGAGTTTCCATTAAGGAGGCACTGGATGGAAATCAGCAACAAAGAAACCGAAGACCTGGTGATGGAATCACTGGAGAATGTGGGCCTTGCACATACCGTAGATCTGATGCCCGTGGAATTATCGGGCGGGATGAGAAAACGCATCGCGCTGGCGCGTACCCTGATTCTGAAACCTGAAATCATACTTTATGATGAACCGACAACCGGATTGGATCCTATCACGTCCAAAGAGATTAGCGACCTGATGAATGAATTACAGAAAAAATACAATACCTCCTCCATCATTATCTCCCACGATATGAATTGCATCCAGCGCACTGCTGATCGTATGATATTGCTGGTGGATGGGATTGCTTATGCAGAAGGTAGTTTTGACGAATTAAAAGCAACCAGCGATCCGGTTATTTTACCGTATTTTGAATAAGCCAAGCACCCATGCAGCAGAAAAAAACCAACCTGGTCAAACTCGGCATCTTCATCCTAAGCGGATTGCTCTTCCTGGTGGTATCACTTTACCTGATTGGAAGAAATCAGCAATTGTTTCGTGCATCCATCCTGGTAAAAACACATTTCAGGCATGCGGGAGGTGTTGTGCCCGGAAATAATGTGCGGTATGCAGGCATACAGGCAGGCACTGTAAAATCCGTAACGCTTATCAATGATACCACCATCGAGTTTAAATTATTAATTGACAAGGAAGCTTCGAAGCATATCCTGAAAAATTCACTTGCTTCCATTGGCACAGAGGGACTGATTGGCAATAAGGTAGTGAACCTGGTTCCGGGTGAAGGAGCTGCGGAACCTATCCAGGAAGGAGATGAAATCGCAACAAAAAAAACCATCGATACCGATGTTATGCTGGAGACACTTGCGGTGACCAACAGGAATGCCGCACTGCTCTCAGCAGAACTGGTTGAAACCATCAGCCGCTTTAACAACAGTACTGCAGTTTGGAAATTACTGGAAGACAGCAGCCTGGCCATATCCATCAAAACCAGCCTGGCAAATATTGAGCAATCCTCTGTATCTACGCGTCAGTTGACCAGTGAATTGAACCAGGTAATCCATGATTTGAAACAGCAAGAGGGACTGGTGCATCAACTGATATATGATACAACGATGAGTGGTCAATTGGAAAGAACGCTGGCTCAACTGGAACTGACCAGCCAGCAAACGGTTACGATGACCCAAAACGTAAATGCACTGATCAGCGGAGTGCAGCAGGAAATCAAAGAAGGAAAGGGTCCGGCAAATGCCATCTTATCAGACACCAGTATGACCGGCAGTCTGCATCGCAGCTTGACTAATATTGAAAAAAGCACCGCCGCGTTTAATGAAAACATGACGGCTCTTCAGCATAATTTTCTGTTCCGTGGCTACTTCCGCAAAAAGGAGAAAAAAGCCAGGACTGGCCAATCCGACTGATAACAATCATATATTTTAACAACTCCGATCAGCTCATGCTGGCATTGTATTTGGTAACTTTAAAGAGAAACAAGATTACCTCATCTTACAACCTTTCGTTATGACAAACACAAACAAGATTTTGACAGCATTGGCAACAGGAGTTATCGTAGGTGGCGTATTAGGGGTGCTGTTTGCGCCAGACAAAGGCGAGAACACCCGGCACAAAATTGCTGAAGGTGGCAAAAAACTCTCCGACTCCATTAAAGATAAAATGAACCAGGGTAAAGAAAAGCTGGCCGGAATGAGGAATTCCGTACGCGATCGTGTGGAAGAATTTGCCAGCTGAAATTAATCCAGCGCATCTTTTCCAATAGCCCTTCTCAACAGAGCAAGGGCTATTTCTTTATCCCACTTGGCAAATCGTCCGCGTTGTACGACCAGTTCATTGCTTTCCGGGTGTTGTAAAAAATAGTGAAAAACAAATTTCTCCCGGGGATCTTTCCAGCCGATGATTTGTCCGAAGCGCAGGTCATTGAACACCAGACTGTCGCCATATTTTTCAACCGTATAAAATTCCTGGGAAAACCGGATCAGGTTCTTCACATCATCATGATGTTTCAAAGTATCCAGTAATTCATCCTGCCGGGGGAAATATTCAAAATGCAGGGTATGTGGCGGATCAAAAAGCGATCGGAATCCAACATGATAACCGGAATCATTTCCTGCTACTACATACCATAGCCAGTTATTTAAAGGCGCAGGGGTAGTAAAATAGCGGGTATAGGGAATCTTTCTTTCTGCGAGGATGTTTCTGGTATCCTTATCAATTTTGAGTTTATTCACGCTGGCATAAGCCAGGTAAACAATGGGCAGGATTATGCCCAGCTTCATCCAGAATGTTCTTCTGGGACTCATAACAGGAATCAATAAGAGTGCGATGGCAGCCAGTGCGGGCCAGAAAGAAAAGAACGGATCGGCCACATACATAGTATTGAAGGAAAACCGGCAGTGGTGAAAGGGTTCGAGCCAGCCGGTACCGTAGTTATTAAAGCCATCGAGAAAAATATGCACGAGAATTTCAATGCCAAAAAAAAGCATCCATCTGTTCAGCGAAATAGGAAGATCGCGATGGAGTGATCTGCCTGCAAGCGCCATCAGTGGAGTAATCAGCAGCAGAAATAAAATCGAATGGGTAAAGCCGCGATGCGCGAGTAATTCTTCAGAGAGTGGCATCCAGAAACCGGCAACAAAATCTGCGTCGGGAATGCTTTGTGCAAGTCCGCCCCAGAGCAGGGCTTTCTTACCGATTTTCTTATCCAGAAATGCTTCTCCGATACAGGCACCTAATGCAAAATGTGTGATAGAATCCAAGGCTGAGGTTTTACCGGTTAACAATTAAGAAAGAAAAGCGGCTCCCTTTGAAATGTCTTTACTGATGGCTTCAATGGAATTGGTAGTAAAGATAAGTTCCAACTGATCGCGGACTTTCGCATAAGAATAATGCAGCGGACAGGGCTTGGAGGCGGAACAATGAGGCAAACCGAGTCCGCAGGCAGTAAACAGCTCATCCCCATCCAGGGCAAGCACCACCTTGAGCACAGGCGCTTTCACCTGATCGGGGGTCATAAAGAATCCGCCGGTAGGTCCCTTGCTGCTGCTGATTACCCCTTTTTTAACCAGCATCTGCAGGAGTTTGCCGAGGGTATGTTCATTGCCTTCGACCCCGGAAGCGATTTCCTGGATGGAATATTTTTCGCCAGACTGGAGGCGGGTAGCCAGAAAGAGCACGGCCCGTATGCCGGTTTTGCAGGTAATGCTAAGCATGGATCAAAACTGCACCAATTAACGGAAAAAAAAGTCCATTTATCTAAAATAAATAAAACACTTATACTAACACTAGGTGGATACCGTTAGTAGTAGGTAGTTTTGCTTATTGATCGTAAGTAGAACCCTTAGAAAACTCATGAAAAAGCTGTCCGTAACCCTTTTGGCTCTCTTAATTTTATCCGTTGGTGTAGCTGCCTGGTATTCCAGTAATACTACCCTGCAAAGCGGAAATTACCAGAACGTTGGTTGGGGCCAGACCCTTACCATTGCCGCCAACAGCGATGTCAGATTTACCGGATCTACCAATTTTTCAGGAGGGCATCTGATAATCCGGCAAAATGCCACATTAACTATCCAATCGCAGGGATTATCGGCCAATGGAACTATCACCCTTGAACAGGGAGCATCTCTGATTGTAAATGGAAATCTTTCTCTCAATAATGCTGCAGCTATTATGCGCATCAACGGAGGAACAGTAACTGTTTCAGGAAATCTTTCCCAATCTGGTCCTCTTGAAGTGGGCAGTGATGGCTTACTGGAAGTAAACGGAACCCTAACCTCCAGTTCTGGCGGTATAACGGTACAGGATGCTGGCCGGATTGCTGCAAGCAATTTAATATTCAATGGGAATCATTCAATTGCCGGGTTTCTGGAAGCCAGTCAACTAACCCGGATCAACGGTGGCAACCTTGCTTTTTCGGGTTGTGGTGAATTGCGCACAAGAACCCTGCAGGTTCAAAATGGAAATACCGTATCTGGAAATGGTTTTGTTCAGGTAGCACAGACCTATACAAATGGAAGAAATTCTGGCTGGAGCGGACATCCGCTGACCAATAGCAATGGTATTGGCGTTTACTATACAGGTCCGGCAAGTAATGCCAGTTGGGGAAATGCTTATATGAGCCCAACTTCTACCAATCCCTGTCTGGATTTACTACCTGTTTCCTTTGAAAAATTTAAAGCATTTCCTCAAATCAATAATTCTTTCATGCTGGAGTGGACAGCTCCGGAAACAGAGGAAACCGAGAGTTATGAGATTGAAGTATCGGAGGATAATATCAATTTCCGAACCATTGAAATTGTTCCTGCGAAAGGAATAAAAGGTGATCTACGCTACCAGCAGAAAGTGAATCTTGGATTTTAATTTTTACCCTACCCCTACCCCCGAACGTTATGAAAACTTCTATAGTATCAATTTTATTCGCAGCCTTTACACTTGTATTGTTCAGTTCCTGCAGCAAGGAAACTGCCGAACCGGTATCCACCACACCTCAGAAGCAGGTATTCATCCGGATCAAGCAGGTGGATAAAAACGGCAATGTGAGTTATTCTCCCAAAGTACGCGTGCAGGTGAAGACGGTTAATTAAACATATTTAAAGGCTGCCGACATTATTTCTATTTCCTTTCGGGGAATCTGAATAGCTGCCGCAACATCTCTCCAATCAGCAACCACCTTTTTAACTTCAGAAATGATCTGATTCATTTCTTCATTTTTTAAATGGAAATATTCCCCTACTGATTTTGCCAGCTTAAAGTCAAGCGCATTATTTGTGATGTCGATATTTAAGTGCAAACCACCTTTATCGATAGAAGGATTCAAATCATAGGCAGGTGATAGGCGCCAACCTGCATCTGTAAGAATAAATCCGTGGTTTCTTAAATGATCATCTGTATTTGATATTGCAATATTGAATATTATCCTTCGCCAAAGCTGATGCAGATCTTCTTTAATTGTACAACCATGTGTCTGAATGAACAGAGCAATATCAAGATAGCTGGAGGGTGTATCTTTCACCAGATCTTCATTCTTACCAGTCATTGTCATTGCAGATGCAAAGTGAAGACGTTGTTTACCTTGACGGTCAAATCTTTTGGTAAAGAAAGTTCTGAAGGAGCCGATTACATGAGCAATTCTGCACTCAGACATTGTAATGCCTGCTTTAATGGCAAGTTTGTAGGTGAGAAATTCCCAGGCAGCCTTATCCAGCATATCTGATTTTGAAGGAAATTTTGCTATCCAAAAATCACCCTGATCATCCAGAATATTTGCTTTCGGTCTGGCTCCGCCCAAAGAGGAACCAGGGGCAATTAGTAACGCCAGATATTTTTTTAAGTCCTTTACAGGTTTGTCGGATTCAACAATAGAAGCAGCATGCTGCAACTCCCGGATCGTTGACCATGGTGGGGTTGGATATCCTGAATTGTTATCCAAAAAAGGACCATCAGGGTCAAGCTTAAAACGCAATGCTCCCATTCTTGTTTCATCAAATACGCCTAAAAGGAAATCAGTATCATACAGTGCAGGAGCCGGTCGGCCTTCTTCTGCTGCCTGTTGAGCAGCTCGTCGAATCATTAATGTTCGTCCCCATGTATCTGGCATTGAATCCATAAATACACCGAAGTTCTCTTTTCCATTAGGGTGTTGTGATCCTCTGAACCATTGAATATCCGGGTCTAATAATCTTTGTGCATGGGTTTGAATCCAGCTAATTTCATATGCAAAACTAAATGCCTTTCTTCCCTTTACCTGTTGAGCAGAAAGTATACCAATCCGGGCAGGTTCCGGTAATCCCAGCCAGTCAGCATACACAATAATATCTGTTTTCTTTGCTGCCATTACTTTGAAATCAATGCCAAATCCTGAAGCTTTCTTCCATACTCATCATCTGCAGCCAGCTTAAGTACATCATTTTGAAGTCCCAGCACTCTTAATGTATTGAAATAGGCTCCCATGGAAACACTTGGATTACCTTTCTCAATTTCCACCAATGTAGAACGATTGACAGCTGCCCTCTCTGCAACCTGAATAGTTGTCAGCTTGCGGCGCTTGCGTGCAAGTTTGATATTTTCTCCCATCTGCTGGAGCAACTTTATGTGTTGTGGGAAAACAACTGCTTTTTTGCTCTTCATGTTGGATATTTTCAACAAATTTACTCTTATTGTCGTAATTATCCAACATATTTTATATTCTTAAAAGATTGAACTACTCTGATAAAACTATAATTGGGGTAGGAAAACAATAGGATCTTTAAAGAACTATTTCAGGTAACTTACAGTAAAATAAATCACCATGAGCCAATCCAATAACTCCGTGAACCGGCGGACTTTTCTGAAGTCATCCGCACTTGCCGGAGGCGGACTCTTAATCAGCTTCACCTTCCTGTCAGGTTTCAAAAAAGGAGAACTGCCAACTGATGAGGAAGTCGCGGGCCAATGGTATGAA
>CAZJNY010000188.1:0-7576 GCA_964547405.1 uncultured Flavihumibacter sp.
GTGATTTCAACAGTGAAATGGTCAGCGGGAACGGGAATATCAACAATCAGTTTAAATTCAACAAAGGCTGGTCGGCTGAATTATCCGGATTTTACAATGCCAAAAGCCAGGATGCACAGTTTACCATTTACGGCTTCGGACAGGTGGCTGCCGGAGTTGGGAAACAAATCCTGAAAGGAAAGGGAACCATCCGGTTAAACATTCGGGATATCTTTTTTACCCAGCAGATCCAGGGAGATATCCGCTACCAGAATGTACGGGAACGTTTTAACCAGAGCAGGGATTCCAGGGTGGCAACTATCAGCTTTAACTGGCGTTTTGGAAAACAATTGGGTGAAGCCAGGAAAAGAAATAATAGTTCCAGTGAAGAACAGAACCGGGTGCGGGCAGGAGGATAATCAACTGGTATGATCGGATACGATGACCCACTCCCCTTTAATTTTTCTGAACAGCAGGGTGTAATGCCCTCCAATATTACCGGCATCCCGGGTGAGATCCCATTTACCGACTATCATCCAGCAATCGGCAGACAAGCGTATGAAATGAAGTAAATCAAACTTCAGTTTGCCCATTTTTGCCGGTGAATCATAGTTGGTTTTATAGCGGCGAAGCGTATTGGAATACCCATAAGTAACTCCCTTAGCTCCGATGAAGAGGAGGGAATCAGAATTCCAGTACCCTTTCATAAAAGCATCAATGTCGCCCCGGTTCCAGGCAGCTTCCTGATCTGCCAATACGGTTCGGATAGCTTTTTCATCTGGCTGCTGCGAAAATGCGGCAATGGAGCAACAGGCAAAAAGAAAACTCAGTAATATTCTCATATCCGCTATTTTAAGGAAAGATAGAGATCGGTTCGGAATCAACAAAATTGGTCAACTGCTGTTATCTTGGCAGGAATATGAATATGAAAAAAATCTATCACCTGGGAACTTGCGACACCTGCCAGAAAATACTAAAGGAAGTTGGCGCAGATAAAAAAAAGGTTGAACTGCAGGACATAAAAACAGCACCCATCACCGAAGAACAGCTTGACCAGATGAAGGCACTTGCGGGCAGTTATGAGGCATTGTTCAGTAGGCGTGCGCTTAAATTCCGGAGCATGGGCCTGCATGAACAAACGCTGACTGAAAAGGACTACCGCCGTCTAATCCTGGAAGAATATACTTTTCTAAAACGACCCGTTGCACTGGTAGGCAATCAGGTATTTATCGGGAATACCAAAGCGGTTGTTGAAGCCCTGAAGAATGCGCTATAAAATAGCCGCATCGTCATTAAAAAGGCGGATTACAAACAAGCTAAGGTTTCTGTAAGGCGGAACATATTCAGCAAACAGATTGCGGGTCGCTTCTGATTTGTTGAATTGCTCGTTTAGCCTGTTCCAGAAGTCGGGCCAGTAAATATCCTGTTCCTGTAATAGCAGGGTATTCAATTCCTGGATCATGGGGTCATTGATAAGTTTGGAACCGATTTGTTTGGTGGCTACGATTTGTGCCTGCGGGCTTTTTCCGGCAACCGTTAAGAGATTTTTATACCCCCCACAGGAACCAAGAATAGCCAGTTTCATATATGGCTGCAGATATCCGAGGGTTGTAGGGAGGTGATAACTATGGCCGCGGTGTATGATTATTCCAGGTTTTATTTCTTGCCGGGACAAATACTCCAGTAATTGCAGCTGCGCTTTTTCATCCTCCCGAAAAGTGTGGTCCAGCGGCAAATTGGCGTAAATAGTAACCTGCTGAATGGAATTCTTCGAACAGATTTCAATCCACTTTGGTAGTCGCGCTATTTCCCAAACCGAAGTATCGCGGAATAATTGAAGGAAATTGGCATAGCTGGATTTTCCATCCTCATCTCCATAAAAAAGAACAAGTTGATGGATCACCTGATCGGGCCCCATAATTGACTTCAGGGAAAGTTTTTCATAGTCACCCAGCCGGGCAAAAAGCTCTTGCCGGGAGGATGGATTATTGGCTACCATATAAATCTGACCCAGAATTTTATAGAGGCGAATTCCGTAGAAATTATCAGAATTTCTGCATCGCTGGAGATTCTCCTGCAGCAGGTCTCCAACGATTGTGTTGGCAAGCGAATCAGAAGACAGGCTGATAAAAGCATCCGCTACATCCATGGCTTCTTCCAGTCCGCTTTCCCGATCTGCTTCAATGCCAGAAACAAATCGCGTAAGCAGCAGTTTTCTTTCTTCTTCCGGCATATTTGCCAGGAAATCTGCCAGCACATTGTAGTGTGAGCAGACCCGTATAAACTTTCTAAACTGATCGAATGCCACCATTTCCAGCAGGCTATCTGAACGGCCGGGCGGCAACTGCAGCATCATCTGTTTATAAATACCGAGGAAGCTGGAGGTATACAACTCGTCTTCGCCGGTTGTTATCAGGTAGTACAGATCAATGGCACGCAGGGGCTGGATACTGGCAAATCTTGTTGCATGCCCGTTTTCATGCAGATCATTGATTGGTTTAATATAAAATGCCATTGCCTTTTCATGGAGCGCAGTTCGCAATGCAGGCTGCATGCCCGCAGAAGAACCGGTATGTCTTGTCCGGCGCATTTCCTGAATAAGATCCACGAGTGTTTGATAGTATCCGTTTACATTGGAACTCCGAAGCAATAGCAGGCTGTCTGCAGTAAATTTTTTATCTGCCAGGGCGGAAGCAAAATGAGCCAACTCTCCCACATTTCGATTACCCGCAAGGGTTACCAGTTCCTGAATCAGGGGATGGGTTGAAGCCCGGATATAGGTTGCCAGTGGTGTCTGTTGCTGATTGATATATTGCACCAGCTTCAGAGGAATTCGTTCTGCAATAAAAATCAGGGCAGTGTCTTTGTAGGGGAAATCAGGTCTGCGCTCAAGAAAAGGTAAGAGGTTTTCAACACCAACCGCTACACGGCGTACATCGGCGAGTTGCTGAAGTCGTTTGCCAACAGGGTATAACCGAAATGCATCTGCCATCAACTGGGTTCGCTTTGCTCCGAAACCCGCCATAATTTCCTGTAGCGGAAGCTCATGCACCACAGCATGGGCGATCTCGGGAAATTTCTCAAGGGCGTAGGGTATATCGTATACATCGTACTGCTGTTGCTGGATACTGGCCCTTAAGGTTTGCAAAAAATACCGAAGACTGGTGATACTATTAATCTGCTCTTTGGGTTTAGTTTCTTTCCGTTCAGAAAAAACAGCCTGCATACTGTCAACAGTAAAATAAGCAAACTCCCGGAGTCGTATCCTGATCCCTTCTTCTCCCCTGAACTGGTTTAAGAACTGCCGGTATTGTATCTGTTCGGCATCCAGTAAAGCATTAGCTTCGGCCAGATTTGCCTGAGCCGATGCAGTCAGGGAGAAAGAAAAAAAATAGAGTATAAAAAGTAAAATTCTCTCGCTACGATTCATGTTTAGATTTCAGCCTCAAGGTACGCTGAAAATCGCATTCAGCCTGCAACCCTCACATTCGTCTCCGGTTGTACAGGATATATCACCACTCATCCCAAAGAGATTCGCTTTTGCCAGTGGCTCCTGTCAGAGCAGGAATAACCTCTTTTATGAAAAATTACAAGCAACTCCTATTGGTTCTGGCAACCGTTTGGCTTACCATGAGCAATTGCCGCAAAAATGAGGAAGACGTTCCAGGCCCAACACCGCTTCCCATATCTATGAAATGGGTTAAACGAATAGTAGCCGGACCAACTGATTATTTTGCTTATACCTACACAGACCAGAAACAGGTAAACTCCTACACGTCCAAATGGACATTTTCACCGGAGGGGCCCGTCATTCAAACCTATCAGGTCAATTACCAGTTTGAGGATGGGAAAGTAAAGGAAGCCATCACTACGGGAAATAACAAACAATTGTTTTACTATAAAAACAATCAGCTTGACAGGGCTGCATTTTTTTATCCGAATGGTAAAAAGTATGCAGAGCATTCATACATTTTCAATAACCATAAACAGTTAACAGAAATCGTTGAAACAATTGTTGAACCGATTGAGGTAAGCCAGGTGCGAACACAATTATTCTATGATTCAAAAGGAAATCTGGTAAAGAAAATAAACCAGCAAAAAAAGAAAGGGGCTGCTGTATTTGAGACTACATCAACCCTGTTGGTGGAAGAATACGATGACAAATATCATCCCATTCCTGGAGATATATGGGGTCAATATCTCCCCGGATTAATAGTGAGTCGGAACAACCCTAAACGCATCAGGGATTTACTGCCGGACGGTTCAGCTCGTCTGATTATTCATATGAGCTATGAGTACGATTCAAACGGATACCCGCTTGTTCAGCACCAACACCTGGAAATAAATGGAGAACACAAACCATCCATCCGGTACGCCTATGAGTACTAAAACATACCATTCATCCACTAAAAACAACAGTTCATTAACATTTCAATTGCGAGTAGGCTTATCCAGTGCTAAGTTTGCGGCATCAAACCTTTTTTTATGAAACTCTTTTATGTATTCGCAGTGGCGCTGATTCTTTTGTCAGGCATAGCTGCAAAAGTCATTCTTCAGCCGATTCAGCCTCCGGGTGCTGCAAAAATTACGGTAGTTCCGGTTAATAACAAGCAGGTTCAGTCGCCACAAGTATCCTGGGTACAGGGCAAAATGGAAAATCGCTGCTGCACCAAATGTATCTGACTAACTATTCCACAATTCTGAGTTTCGCATAATTCAGCATGATCTTCTTTTCTCCATTTGTATCAAACTGAACAGTTGCAATTGGATTGTGCGAACTTCCTTCCATTTTTAACACCTTACCAAATCCAAATTTCTGGTGTTCCACCTTTTGGCCGGCCTGCAAATTGGAGGTATCACTTGGAATAAAATTAGCAGAGGGCGTATGCTCCACTACTTTGGGTGCCGCTTTGGGAGGAATATAGGATGGTACCGTATCCTTTCTTTTGGCAGGTGGTGGTCCGTATACTTTTTCAGCCTGATCACTAGCGCCAAATCCCCGCATCCGGTCAAATGCCGAGCCCTGAGCATACCCTGCGCCCTGGTTTCTGGAGCCACCCCCGGCAAAAGTCCGATCCAGGTATTGCGCTGGAATTTCATCAATAAATCTGCTGGGCTCGTTCTGCTGTAATTGCCCGAATTTATAACGGGTATTCGCATAAGTGATCCAGAGCTTTTGTTTGGCCCGGGTGATAACCACATAAAAAAGCCGTCGTTCTTCTTCCAGTTCTTCCCTGGTATTAATGCTCATTGCATTCGGGAACAGCATTTCTTCCAGTCCCGCTGCAAACACAACCGGAAATTCAAGCCCTTTAGCGGCATGAATGGTCATCAGCTTAACCGTATCGGCATTCGGATCCTTTTCGTCCGCATCGGTCAATAAAGTGATCTGCTGCAGATAGGCACCCAGCCCTTTATCTCCCACTTCGCCCTCATCATTGCTGGGCGTTTCCGTGAACTCTTTGATAGAGTTCAGTAATTCCTGAACGTTTTCATATCGCTGCAAACCTTCCACGGTTTTATCGTTGAAGAGTTCTTTCACAATATTTGTCTGCTTGCCTACATGAAAAGCCACTTCATAGGCATTTTTGGAAGCGAGCATGCTCTGGCTCCCTTTAATCATGGTAACAAACTGTTCTATTGATTCGAGGGTTCCGGCTTTGAATCCGGCGAGCGATGCATTTTCCAATACTTCCCACATGGTGATATTATTGGTATTGGCAATCAGCACAATTTTATCCACGGATGTTTTGCCGATACCCCGCACCGGGTAATTAATAATTCTCTTTAAGGCTTCTTCATCACGCGGGTTCACGATCAGTCGCAGATAGGCGACAAAATCCTTGATTTCCTTACGGGCATAGAAACTAACTCCACCGTACATCGTATAGGCAATACCCATTCTGCGGAGGCTTTCTTCAAAGGCCCGGCTTTGCGCATTGGTGCGATAGAGAATCGCAAAATCACGGTTGCTGAAATGATTCCGGAGTTTCTGCTCCTGGATGGTGTCTGCTACATATTTACCCTCTTCATTATCCGTCATGGTTCTTACCAGACGGATTTTTTCTCCTTCTGCATTTTCTGTCCACAGCTCTTTCGGGATCTGCCCCTTATTATTATTGATTACCTCATTGGCAACATTCAGGATGCTTTTGGTGCTGCGATAATTCTGTTCCAGCTTGATTACCTGCACATCATCATAATCTTTTTGAAATTGCAGAATATTCTGGATGGTAGCGCCCCGGAAAGAATAAATGGATTGGGCATCATCTCCTACCACACATACATTTTCATACGCCGCTCCAAGCAATTTGATAATCTCATACTGAGCGGGGTTGGTATCCTGGTACTCATCAATCAGAATGTATTTGAATTTATGCTGGTACTTGTGTAAGGATTCGGGGAAGTGTTTTAGTAGTTCATACATTTTGATCAGAAGATCATCAAAATCCATAGCACCGTTTTTAAAACAGCGCTTGGCATAGGCCGCATATATCTGAGCGATGGCCGGCCGGTTGGCCCTGCTGTCTTCCTGCTGAATATAATAATCCTGAGCGTATTCAGCCGGACCTACCAATGCGTTTTTGGCTGAGCTGATCCGGTTGTATACAACATTGGGTTTGTAGAGTTTATCATCCAGGTTCAGCTCGTTGATAACCGTTTTCAATACAGATTTTGCATCATCGGTATCGTAGATGGTAAAGGAGTTGGGATAACCAAGATGGTGTGCTTCACTTCGTAAAATGCGGGCAAATACGGAATGGAAGGTTCCCACGTATAAATTCCGGGCATCCGAATTTCCCAGGATTTTTTCAATCCGTTCTTTCATTTCCCGGGCCGCTTTGTTGGTAAAGGTCAGTGCCAGGATATTAAACGCATCGACCCGGTGGAAGGACATCAGGTGCGCAATCCGGGTGGTCAGCACTTTGGTTTTCCCACTACCGGCACCTGCTACAATCATAAGGGGGCCATCTTTATGTAATACAGCAGCTCGCTGTTGTTCGTTAAGTCCGTTCAGGTAATCTTGCATCATCAAATTCTTGCGGCGCTGGTTTAGGCGTTCGGAAGCTCCAGCGACAAGCCTGCAATTTACATAGAAATGGCCCCATGCGGAAAGCGTGTTTTCCCCAGCTTTCTCCACCCGACCGGTGCCACCCGACCGGTGGCACCGGTCGGGTGAGGAGATTATGGGATCTGGATGCCGGTACGGCGGGCCTGATCCCGAAGGATTTTTTCCATTTCAGTAGCCAGGGTCTGCTCTGCCGTACCGGTTTTTTTAGCTTTTTCAGCACGGATAAACTTTTCGCGCTGATCCTGAATGGCTTCCAGCTCTTTTTGAATTTCCTTTCTGTTTTTTGAGAGTGACTCGATATAGAGTTTCAGTTCCGCTTTGGATTTGTTCCGGATGATTTCCGGAAGTGCAGCAGGTGCTACCTTGTTGTAAAACTGAGGATCGGCTTCCTGGGCATCTACCAGATCCCACTGCGTGTTGGAGTAGAGTGATTTTTTTCCTTTTACAACTACCCGGTCGGCGGCCACTTCTTTACTCATTGCATAATTCTCGGCATCGGCTTCTTCCTGCTTGACCTTGCTTTCG
>CAZJNY010000189.1:0-7439 GCA_964547405.1 uncultured Flavihumibacter sp.
TTCCGTATATCCAATTAAATTTGCGAACCAATCTTAAACACTGAACATGGCACAAGCAGTACCTGCAGAACAAAAATGGTGGAGTGGCGGTAAAAGTCCCTTCAACGTGGAGTATGGTAAACTGATGATGTGGTATTTCCTGATGAGTGATGCGTTCACCTTTGGTGCGTTTCTGATCTCTTATGGCACCATCCGTTTCGCCTCTAACTCCTGGCCCGACCCCAACGAAGTATTCCAGTCATTTCCCGGTTTGGGAAGTGGTCTCCCGCTCATGTTTGTGAGTTTGATGACATTTATCCTGATCATCAGTTCCGTTACGATGGTACTGGCTGTACAGGCCGGACATGCAATGGATAAAAAAGCGGTTGTTCGCAACCTGGTACTGACAATCATAGGCGGTATCGCTTTCTTAAGTTGCCAGGCCTGGGAATGGGCGCACCTGCATCATGAAGGCGCCTGGTGGGGTAGCAATCCCTTCCTGAATGCGGATGGTACCAAAGCGTCTACCAATTTCAGTAATTTCTTTTTCACCATTACCGGTTTCCATGGGTTCCACGTATTTAGCGGGGTGGTAATCAATATCATCATGCTGATCATGACACTTAACAATGTGTTTGAACGTAAGGGACATTACCTGATGATCGAAAAAGCCGGTTTGTACTGGCACTTTGTAGACCTGGTTTGGGTATTCGTATTTACCGTATTTTATCTCGTTTAACCATTTAAGAACCGCAATTATGCATCAAGATAATAACACAGAAATTACCTTCCACCATGAATATGATCGGGAGGCCAGCAGAAAAGAAGTTGTAAAAATAACGGTAATCCTGTCTGTGATTACGCTGGTTGAGTTGGCACTTGGTTTCTGGTTGTATAAGTCACCCGGAATGAGTTCTTTCATGGTTAGTCTCGTTAAAGGGGTGATCCTGATCCTCATGCTGGCCAAAGCATTTTATATCGTTGCTTATTTCATGCACTTAAAGCATGAACTTAAGAACATGATCATGACCATTGTGGTTCCCCTTCTGCTTTTTGTTTGGTTTATCATTGCCTTTTTGTATGAAGGCAATTCCTACAAAAACCTGAAGAACACGTATGATCCTTATCATAAGGAACAGAGCGAAACAAAGGTTGAAAAGAAAGAGCAGGGAAGTAAAGAGACAGATCACAAGGTTGGCCATTAAGGTTGGAGGGAGCGGACAGTAGAGCAACTGGTAACAACTTTATCAATAATCTGAACCATCCGCCATGGCGGATGGTTTTTAGTATTAATACATTCTGATTTGAATAAAACAGCTTTAGCAGGGATTTTTCTGGCAGTGGTAGTACCCGTGATCTGCTATTTTATTGTGGACCACTATAGCGTAGATGCCGTGGATATGCCCCGGCGCTACTATGTAGATACCGTGCTGACAAAAATCGAAGGCGGGAAAGAGATAACTGATACCGTTTGGCATAAAGTAGCCAATATCCGGCTTACGAATCAATTAGGCGAAGAAGTAAGCCTGGATGATGTCAGGGGAAAAGTAATTGTAGCGAATTTTTTCTTTACCCGCTGCCCTTCTATTTGTCCCACCTTAACCGTGAATATGAAAAGACTGCAGAGTGCGCTGAAACTGCAGGATGTGACCCGAAAAATCGATACCAGTTTTGTTCAGTTTCTTTCTTTCAGTGTTGACCCTGTTCGGGATTCAGCGACCCAGCTGAAAAAATTTGCAGATCGCTATGGTGTCAACCATGATGTGTGGTGGATGCTGACCGGTGACAAAAAAACAATTTATGATTTTGCGTTGAATGAAGTGAAGCTATCTGCCATTGACGGGGAAGGAGTGGATTCCAATTTTATCCATACTGAGAAATTTGTGCTGATGGATCGCGAAAGAGTAGTACGCGGATATTACAATGGGCTGGATAGTATGGCTATGGCAGACCTTGCAGGTGATATTGTGAAAATTTTTATCGAAAAGGATAAAAAGAAAAAACGAAATCTCTTTAGAAAATAAAATATGTTATCAGCAATTATCAAAAAGAATGATTCCACTGCAAAGTGGTTGATCGGGTTGGTTTCCTTCGTTGTTTTTGTTGCGGTGGTAATTTTATCAAGAGTGAAACTGGATGTACAGACCGGATTTGATGTGCATGTATTTGCCCGGATCAATGCTGTACTAAACAGTGCTGTTGCGATACTATTGGTAGCAGCCCTGGTTGCTGTGAAGCAGCAATCCTATGAATGGCACAAACGCCTGATGTTTCTGGCGATTCTGTTATCTGCCCTGTTTCTGATTTCCTATATCGCACATCACCTGCTGGCAGACAGTACCCCTCATGGAGGTACCGGCTGGGTACATACTGTTTATCTGATCATCCTGATCACACATATATTCCTGGCAGCGATCATACTTCCTTTTATTCTGTTTACTGCCTACCGGGCCATGATTGCTGAATGGCCGGCCCATAAAAAAATTGCCCGGATCACCTGGCCAATCTGGTTTTATGTGGCCGTATCCGGAGTTGTTGTATACCTGATGATAAGTCCCTATTACGCGTGATTCAAAACCTGTATCTTGTGACATGAGTAAAGCCACCGCACCATCTGTTTTTCGCGACCTTCAACATCTTTACAGGATACTTTTGTATGTGCTGGTAATTACCATGCTTCTTGCCTTTTTACTGGTTCAGTTTAACATCATCAAACCGGTGGTTGATATTCCAACAGATCGCCTGTTGCAGGTGGTTGCCGTTTTGTATTGTTTTGCGGCAGTGTTTGTGGGGCTGCAACTATTTCGCAGAAAACTGGACGAGATTAAAAAAAGTGAGGATACCGCCAGGGAAAAATTAAATCGTTTTAAATCTGCTTCTATCCTGCAATGGGGGTTAATGGAATCAGCGGCCATCTTCAGTACACTTTGTTACCTGTTGACCGGCAACTGGGCGTTTCTGGCATTGGCTTTTACGCTACTGGTCATATTCGGCGGACTGAATCCATTCAAGCACAAAGTCATGATACAGTTACGCCTCAGTGAACAGGAGGTAGCAGGCCTGTAAATGGGTTAGCCTTCTTCTCCCGGATCCCAGAATACTTCGTTGAACTGTTGAATGGTATCGTTTTCAATTGTGATGCCCTCCTGCTCCAATAATTCCTGCATACGGGTGGGGGTTGGGAAATGAGCTTTCCCGGAAAGTTGTCCGTTTCGGTTCACTACCCGTTGCGCCGGAATGTTTCTTTCAGACGAAAAGGAACCATTGAGTGCCCACCCTACCATTCTTGCGGAAAGTCCGGTTCCAAGGCAGCGGGCAATAGCGCCGTAAGTAGTAACCCGGCCTTTCGGGATTTGCTCTACAATATCATAGACCTGCTCAAAAAAGGAAGCAGCTGTTTTTCCGGAGGGGTCGACCTGTTTTAAAGCTGACCGGACAGGTGGTTTAGCGCGGAGTGATTTATTGTTCTTTTTTGGATGGGCCATGGCTGGATTCCCTTTTTAACCGGGCGATTGATTGCTGTGGTTCCGGTACGTTAATATAGTCAAAAGGGCAATGAAGGCAACCATTGCCGCAGCAGAAACCCTTTTCCAGGTGGTATTTTGCCGTCAGTACAACGAATCCGGATTCGTTATAATAAAAATCTTCTCCCTCAGTCAGTTGCTTTTTCATGTTCAAAAACCAGGTCGTGTAGCTTTTCGTCAACCTCCGGTAAAGGACCGGCTGGCAGACGGAAAGCAAGGTAATGAATGCGGTTGCTCTGAGCGATATCCAGTCCTTCGTAATGCGTTTTGATTTTCAATTCCGGACTAATTTCCGGTTGGGCATAGAGATCGTCTGTTTTGTTAACAAGCTCAAGCCCATAGAGTTCGATCACCCATAAAGTAAATTGAAACAGTACGGGTGAGTCTGTTTTGAGATGAATAATGCCGCCGGGTTTCAGCAATTGCTGGTATTTGCGAAGGAATTTCGGATGGGTAAGTCGCTTGGTATGCCTTGATCTTCTGAGCTGCGGGTCTGGAAAAGTGATCCAGATGGCATCCACTTCGGAGGGTGCGAAATAGTTATTAATCTGGTCAATCTTGGTTCGGAGAAAGGCCGCATTGGTTTGTTTGTTTTCAAGACATTTTTTAGCCCCGATATATATTCTGTTTCCTTTTACATCAATGCCAATAAAATTCTGTTCCGGATGCAGTGCGGAAAGTCCCACCGTATATTCTCCCTTGCCACAAGCCAGCTCCAGCACAACAGGGTTGGAGTTGCCGAAATGGTCTTTCCAGTTACCGGCCATGCCTTCCGGGTATTGAAATACATTGGAGAATCCTTTGATGGCTTCAAAGCGAATGAGTTTTTTTTGTCCCATGGCGGCAAAGGTAGGGAAAGGAGGAAAGGAAGAATGGAGGAAAGGGGGAATGGAAGAAAGGAGGAATGGAAGAAGGGGGGGGTGATTAAGTTTTCGTGAAATGAAGTTGGTGACGCGTGATTTGAGCAGAGGTGAAGGACGGCATTCCGTACATTTGGTTACACTAAAGCAGGTAGTTAATGAAAAAGGCCGGATTATTGGTTTGCCTGGTAATGGTATTGCTTGGCAATCTGCATGCACAATCAAAAATTGAAAATGTTATCCTGATAACTACGGATGGCCTCAGATGGCAGGAAGTATTCCAGGGAATGGATCCGGTGCTGGCCAATGACCGGGCCTTCAATCAGGGAGATAGTGCCGATATCTACAAGGCATTCTGGGCGGAAGATGCAATAACCAGGCGGACTAAACTCATGCCATTTTTCTGGTCAACCATTGCTGGTAGCGGACAGTTATACGGGAATCGCGCCTATGGGAACAATGTAAATAATGCGAATCCGCATTGGTTTTCTTACCCCGGTTATAGCGAGATTCTGACAGGTTATGGCGATGAGAAAATCAATTCCAACGAGTTTCCTCCCAATCCTCATGTAACGGTATTGGAGTTTCTGCACAAACAACCGGCATTTAAAAATAAAATTGCCGTATTTGGTGCCTGGGATGCGTTTGACAGAATTGTGAATGAACAGCGTTCAGGCATACCTGTTATAAGCGCCTTTGATCCGGTTGGAGGAAATAAACCAACAGCTGCAGAGAAGCTGATCAATCAATTGCAGCAAGATGTATTTAAGCCATGGGATAATCATGAGTGTCTGGATGTGTTTACGCATTATGCGGCGATGGAAAATCTGAAGGTACGTAAGCCAAAAGTGATGCAGATCTCCTATGGCGAAACTGATGAGTGGGCACATGCCGGCATGTATAAAAACTATCTGAATGCGGCGCATATGGTAGACAAGTGGATTGCAGATATCTGGAACTTTGTTCAGTCAGATCCGCAGTATAAAAATAAAACAGCCATTATCATCACCACCGATCATGGAAGAGGGGATAAAGTCAAAGAAGAGTGGAAACATCACGGAAGTAAAATCGTTGGTGCGGATGAAATATGGGTTGCGGTATTGGCGCCAGGCATAGTAGCAAAAGGAGAGGTAAAGACCCCCATGCAATTATATCAGCAGCAGGTTGCGCAGACCCTGGCGAAATTTTTGGGTCAGCGGTATACGGCGGCTCATCCCATAGCGCCAGAACTAAAAGAAATTTGGGAAAAATAATCAGCGTATCAGGCTGTTTACGGATTGAATTTCTATGGTAACCTGTGCCGCATTACCATTTCTGGAATGAATGGTAGAAAGCCCGTTTATAACTACCAGCATACTGGAATCGGGCGTGAGGAAATGAGCAAAGACCTCCATTGGTCTCTGCTCATTTTTATATATGAACTGATCGTCCTGTACTTCTGCCTGAAGGAAATTGGTGTCCTGCAGGTTAAACTCTCTGATAGTAGTACGCAGAACTGGATCAGGGTAGTTTGTAACAGCTTCTTTGAGCGTACCTAATCTGCAATTTTTCAGCAGGTTCAGTATTTTACGACAATTGGAAACTGGCATACGAGTTTATTTTGAGGTTTCTTTTTTGGCATCTTCCACCATTTTTTCATTCGCATAGATGGCGAATTCAACCCTTCTGTTTTTGGCTCTGTTCTCATCTGACGTATTCTCGAATTTTGGCTGATCTTCTCCGTACCAGGCTGTGCGAATGCGTTTACCGGTTATATCCTTTTGTTGCAAATAAGTAGCAACGGAACGGGCTCTTTGTTTTGACAGACGTTCATTATAAGCATGTGTTCCTTTGTCGTCGGTATGCCCTTCGATCAGAATATAGGTATCGGGATATTTTTTCAGAATGGTTGAGAGTTCAGCGATTCTTTCGGAAGCAACGGAAGTAAGATCAGCCTGATCAAACCCGAAAAGTACTCCTGAATCAAAGGTTACATTTATGCCCTCTCCAACCCGCTTCACTTCAGCACCCGGAATTTTATCTATTTCTTCTGCCTGCTTATCCATCTTACGACCGATAACGCCACCTGTAACGCCACCAACAGCGGCTCCGATAATAGCTCCAACGGCAGTGTTACCAGCAGCTTTTCCAACTCCGGCTCCCAGAACGGCTCCGCCGGCGGCTCCGATGGCCACTCCCTTCTGGGTTTTATTCATGGATTTACAACCAACGGTAGTAATGCTCACCAGGCTAAAGGCCGCAGCTGCCCAGGCAGCCTGTCTTATTTTTTGTTTTATGTTGTTCATATGGTATAGTATAACGTAAATGATTAAGCGATTACTGGACTTTTCCGATTCCAAAGCTTACGCCGACATTAATTCCGATATTTCTGTTTTTCTGATCAATAGCAGCGGCTTCGATAATATCTGTTAAACCGTGGTAATAATTCAGATCAACATTCAACCAGGTACGGTCTACCAGCCGGTAGTTAAAGCCTGCACTAGCATTTACACCAAAATCAACTGATTTGGCAAAATCTCCTGCTTTGGTTTCTACTGTGGTTTTGGTATCCCCTGAAATGGTTGTGGCTTTATTGTTTCCACCGATCAGGAAACCAACGGATGGTCCAACTGTCAGTTTAGGACGGAAGGCATTACCGCGTTCACCGAAGAAGTACATTACTTTAACTGGTACGCGTACGTAATCAAGTCGGGTTGTATTGGTAAAATTGGATGTGGAAGTTTTTCCCCCTTCGATGGACCATTTGAGATCGGCACCAAAGCCCCAGTTTGTTTCAGTACTATAGGTGAGGCTAAGTCCGAGATTTCCGGCGGGCTGATAGGTACTGTTGGTAGCATTGGAAAGCCATGCGTGACCGAAACCGGCTGTTCCGCCGAAGGAAAGATTGTCTTGTGCCATCACGCTGCCACTGATAGTAAGAGCAGCAAGGGTAATGCGGATGATTTTTTTCATGTTCTGTTGTTTTGGGGAGACATGAAAAAAAACTATGCCAGGGGAGATGTGAGACGTGAAATGTGAGATGTGAGAAATGAAAAAAGCCCCTCAGTGAACGGAGGGGCTACCTAACAGCTGTAAA
>CAZJNY010000190.1:0-7392 GCA_964547405.1 uncultured Flavihumibacter sp.
TCATCTTCCAGATCACTCACCTCAATCGGCAATTCCCCTTTCAGGATCTGAAATTCATCGATCTTGGATTCAATCTTCTGCAAGCTTATGAGAGAAACCAGTTTTTCTTCAACCGAAAAGTCTTTGACAGTTGCCATATAAGTGTTTAGAATTAACTATAATAATTCACCGGGTTGGTTTTCACCCCCGTTTTGAAGACGGCAAAGGTAGGAAATTTTTCGGCCAAAATATCATAGAGCAGATCAACCGTAAACTGCTCCGATTCAAAATGCCCGATATCAGCCAGTACCAGCCGGCCATTTGCTTCAAAAAATTCGTGATATTTCAGATCTCCTGTAATATAAATATCCGAATTACTGCGTAATGCATTGCTAATCAAAAAACTACCGGCACCACCACAGATAGCCACCCGCTTTATAAGATCTTTCACAAGCGGACTGTGCCTTATTACCGGAACCTTGAAAATCGCTTTCAGCTCCTCCAGAAATTGTCTGACAGGCATTGCCGTTTCCAGTTCTCCGACCAATCCCGAGCCAATACCCGGGTGGGGATTGCTGATCGCATACAGGTCATAGGCCACTTCCTCATAGGGGTGATTCGCCTTCAATGCCTCCAATACCCTGCCCTCCTGCATAAGAGGATAAATCACCTCCACCCTCGACTCTTTTTCATAGTGCCGGACTCCCCGCTCTCCAACATATGGATTCGCGGCCTGCCCGGCTCTGAAGCTACCCGAACCTTCCACCTGAAAACTGCATTCCGAGTACTGCCCGATGGTTCCGGCACCTGCCTCAAACAGAGCCGTAGTCAGCTTTTCAGCTTCTGCTACCGGCACAAAAGTGACCAGTTTTTTGAGCAGGTCCTTTTTCGGCTGCAGGATCTTCCGGTTATGCAGCTTCAGCAGGTCCGCAATTTTTCCATTGACACCATCCATTACATTATCCAGGTTGGTATGGATGGCATAAATCGCTATATCCTTTTTGATAGCTGTAATAATGGTTTGCTCTACATACCCATTGCCGGTTATTTTTTTCAAGCCTGAAAACACAATCGGATGATGCGCAACTACAAGGTTATGGCCCCTGGTAGCAGCCTCAAGGACTACCTCCTCAGTAGCATCCAGCGCTACCGTAATACCTGAACAATCCCAGTTGCGATTTCCGGTTATCAGTCCCGCATTGTCATAAGACTCCTGCAGGGAGAGTGGTGCGATTTTTTCGAGCAGATCCAGAATGGTAGCAATTTTCATTTGCCAAAGATAATAGTCCGAGTGGCTCAATATTTGTTACAAATCCTACCATGAAAAAGATCAGCTTTTTGTCCTTCTCTAGATTCAAACCGCTGCCCCACCAACCGGCTGGCGGTTTTTCATTAGATTGCATCAGAATTCCTGCCTATGGACCAACTGTTGACTACCTCATCCATGTACGATAAGTACAGATCCTGCCTGCAGGAAATTGCCGATATCCGGTATGCTACTGCATTACTTCAATGGGACCAGGAAACTTATATGCCGGCTGGTAGTCTCCCAACGCGTTCCCGGCAAATAGCTACCCTTTCTGAATTGGCTCATACCAAATTTACAGACCCCGCAACCGGAGAGTTGATCCAGGCATTGCTTGAGCGCACAGATCTTACGGAAGAACAGCGTTCGAACCTGGAGTTGAGTAACTATGATTATCACCAGCAAGTCAGGCTTCCGGCCAGCTTTGTACGGGAATTAAGTGAAACCGTTTCGCAGGCCTTTAATTTTTGGGCGGAAGCAAAAGAGCAGAACAGGTTTTCTGTTTTTAGTCCCTGGTTGAAAAAACTGGTGGACCTGAAAAAAAAGGAAGCTGATTTTCTGGGCTACGCGGAGCATCCCTACGATGCATTGCTGAACCAGTATGAACGGGGCTGCACCAGTGCCAAACTGGATCAGTTGTTCAGTGTGCTGACGCCTGCACTGACTGAATTGCTTACACAAATCAAAGAGCAACCGCAGGTAGATGACAGCCTCCTGTTCCAGCATTTTCCGGAGCAGGAGCAGTGGAATTTCAGTATGGATCTGCTGAGCAGAATGGGATATGATCTGCACCATGGCAGACAGGATAAGGCAGCGCATCCGTTTACTGTCAATTTCAGTGCGGAAGATGTACGCATCACTACGCGCATCCGGGAAGAGGATATCAGTTATATGACCTGGAGTACCATCCATGAACTTGGACATGCCTTGTATGAACAGGGCCTGCCAAAAGAACAATACGGTCTTCCACTGGGTGAAGCCGCTTCCCTTGGTATTCATGAATCCCAGAGCCGGTTATGGGAAAACAATGTGGGCCGAAGCCTTGCCTGGTGCCAGCATTTTTTACCCATCCTGCAAACCTATTTCCCCAACCAGTTTAACAAGCATACAGCCCAGGAACTCTACCGGGCGATCAATAAAGTACAGCCATCGCTGATCCGAACCGAAGCCGACGAACTCACCTATCATTTTCATATTCTGATCCGGTACGAAATAGAAAAAGCCCTGCTGGAAGGAAGTCTGGAAGCGGAAGATGTTCCGGCCATCTGGAAGGAAAAATATGCCCGGTATCTGGGCATAGAAGTACCGGACGATGCCAGGGGATGTTTGCAGGATGTACACTGGAGCCATGGCAGTTTTGGCTATTTCCCCACCTACAGCCTGGGAAGCCTGTACGCCGCACAGTTCTACAATAGCCTGGAAAAAGAGAAAGGCAAATTCGAAAAATTTCTACAAGAGGGCAGGTTCAGTAAAGTAAAAGATTGGTTATCAGACACTGTATACATTCATGGAAGAAAGTATACAAGTGAAGAACTATGTCGGCGTATAACTGGAAAAGGGCTGGATTCCGAGGAATTTATGCAATATGCCAGGGAGAAATACCGTTTGATCTATGCATATAAACAAGAGGGTATAATACTATGAAAAAACTGGTCTGGATAAGCATCATGGTATGCCTGTCAGTGGCATGCAAAAAAGCCATCGAGGAAAAGAAAGAAGATGTCATACTCGATGCTATGACGAATGGCCAGTGGTACATATATTCGTTTGTAGAAGGAAGCACCGACATTTCCAGTTCATTTGCTCCGTATACCTTTCAGTTTTACCGCGATGGGAAAGTAAGCGGTTTAACCACCGACACAGAGGAAAAAGGAACCTGGGTGGGAGATGTCAATACCCTATCAATAACAGCTAATTTTCCAACCGCATCCGAGCCGGTTTCGAAGCTGAATGCAGTCTGGAAGATTACCAATAATACATGGGACTATGTGAAAGCAGAGACAACGGTCCAGGGAACAAAACATCTGTTGCATCTGAAGAAGAAGTAGAACCATGAAAAATCCAGTATCCATCGCTATTCCGAATCCCTTTGGAAACAAGTTGCTTTCTGAAAAAACAAAAAACAGCTTGTTGATACGTAACCTTTTATTCTGTCTGTTGCTACTGGCTATAGGACCCCTGTATGCCCAGTCGCAAACTCCTGTTGCCAATTTTACCTCAAATGTTACGGAGGGTTGCGCAAGTTTAGGAGTCCGTTTTACTGATCAATCAACTAATTCACCTGATTCCTGGGCATGGGATTTTGGAAACGGAACACTTTCCAACCAGCAAAATCCGACAGTTGTCTACTCCCAGCCTGGCACTTATACGGTCCGCCTAACGGTCAGAAATTCAAGAGGGGTTGATGGTATTGTGAAAACGAATTATATCACTGTATTTCCTTCAGCCAGGATAAATTTTACAGCCAGCACTACCGTGTCCTGTATACCGGCAGTCATCAGTTTTCAAAATGGAGTTACACTGCAAGGGCCTGGAGAAATTACTTCTTATAATTGGGATTTTGGTGACGGTACCACTTCAACCGAAGCCAATCCTGTAAAAACCTATACTTCGCTTGGTTTTTTCACAGTAAAGCTCGTGGTTACGACCAATAATGGGTGTACGGTTACATCCAACCGGACCCGGTTTATACGAATCATTGGAGGAGTAACACCCAATTTTAATTTCAACCGGCTGGATGCCTGTACAACTCCTATTGGTATAAACTTTATCAACCAGACAACAGGACCTGGTACATTGTCGTATCAATGGTCGTTTGGAAATTCCGACAATTCAACTGATAAGGACCCTTCTACCAGTTATACCTCGATGGGTAATTACAATGTCAAACTGGTGGTAAACAGTAGTTATGGATGTTCTGACAGTATTACCCGATCCATTGCAATAACAGGGAATCAAACCAGCTTCAGTGCGCCGGCCAGTGCCTGTCCAAACAAACCATTGAATTTTACCAATACCAGTAATCCCCTCCCGAATAGTTCAGAATGGGATTTCGGTGACGGTACTTTTTCATTTGAAACAAATCCGGTTAAGTTGTATACAACGCCCGGTACGTATACAGTGCGTCTGACCAATCGATACACAGATTGTGATGGCACCGCCACCAGAACCATTACTATAACCAATCCGCCTGGGGTAGATTTTGTATCGGAAGATACGAGCGGGTGCCAGGTGCCACACGAGGTTCGCTTCCAGAGCACGGCATCGGGAGCCAGCAACTGGTTATGGGATTTTGGAGACGGCAATACATCCACACAACAAAACCCGACACATACCTACACCAGTTTTGGTGAGTATGATGTAAAATTAACTATAACAACTGCCGATAGTTGTACGTCCACTATAACCAAACCGGCCTATGTAAAAATTGCTCCGGCAATTCCACCTCAGCTATTGAATGGAACAGCAGGTGGCTGTGTACCATTTACGTATACGCCACAACTGGATCCCGGCACTATCGCAGATATTGCTACCTACCAATGGAATTTTGGCGATGGGGCTACCAGTACTTCTCCCACCCCCAGTCACACGTACAATGCTGTAGGCACTTATAATCTGACTCTGACCGTTGTAACAAAAGGCGGTTGCACCCAATCCATAAATATCCCGAATGCCATTAAAGTAGGCACTAAGCCAACTGCAGACTTTACAGTGGACAGAAACAGTTCATGTGCGGGACTTCCCTTCCAGTTCACATCAACCTCCATAAGTGCGGATCAGTGGCGCTGGGATTTTGGCGACAGGGGTAGTTCAGGTCTTGAAAACCCCTCTTACCAGTATCAGGATACCGGCACTTTCAGCGTGCGCTTAATTGCCTTCAATAATGGATGTCCGGATACTATCACTAAAGCTAACCTGGTGAGTGTAATGGCACCTGTTGCCCGCTTTACGCCCAGGTTCAATTGTTCGAACAGGCTGACAGTAACTTTTGAAGACAACTCGATACTGGATCCCACGCACGGCACTTCCACTTATGTCTGGGATTTTGGAAACGGGCAAACATCCACCCAGATTAATCCAACTGTAACCTATGCGAGCTTTGGAACTTACAATGTTTCGCTTACGATTACAGACCCTGTTTGTTCCTTTACAAGAACAGCCAGAGTAACAGTATTTGATCTGGAGAATAATTTTACAATAAGCAAAGCTTCTGTTTGCCGTAATGAACTTTTTACGCTCACCGCAACTGGTACGGATGCTGCAAATATCAGGTCTTATACCTGGTCAATCGAAGGACAACCTCCTGTAACAGGTGCAAGGTCCATACAAACCAGGGTTCCGGTAAATGGCGTATTTGATATTACGCTGATAATGGAGGACGTTAATGGCTGTATCATTACAAGAACCATTACTGATATGGTTACTGTTGTTGGTGCCACTCCTAATTTTTCAGTTGTAAATAATGGTGGTTGTGTAAATAGTGAAATCAGTATTTCGGATCAATCAACTCCTGCAGGATCAATCGTAAACTGGCAATTTGATTTTGGTGATGGTGAAACAGGAAATTTCACAGCTACTCCAATTAATCATATTTACCGCAATCCGGGTACTTATTCAATTAAGTTAACAGCTACTGATAATATCGGTTGTAAAGACACTATTACAAGAACCGCAGCAGCCAATATCACAAAACCTTTTGCAAGATTTTCTGCAAGCGATACGAGTTTTTGTCCAGGAATAAATCTGGCATTCCGGGACTCCTCAGTTGGGAATAACCTCATCCATCGTTGGGAATTTGGAGACGGTAGCACATCAGCCGTTAGAAATCCTCAACATCAGTATGCTGGTCCCGATTCTGTTTATACAGTCAAATTATTCATCCGTGATGCACAGGGTTGTGAAGACTCACTGATTCGTGAGAATTATATCAGAATTGTTACCCCCAAGGCTGATTTCACAATGCTTGATACATCAGCCATCTGTCCGCCGCTGGAAACGAAATTCACTTCTAATGCCAGTGATTTTGATTCTCTTTATTGGGATTTTGGTGATGGAAATACCAGTACGCTGATTAATACCAATAACTTCTTCAACACGTATGGAAGATATACTGTTCGTCAAATTGCTATTGGCAATGGCGGGTGTCGGGATACTGCATTAGGAACTGTAAACATTTACAATCCGAACAGAGATCTGATTTTTGATTATAACCCTCTTGAAGAATGCAACCAGATAACTGTAAACTTTAATATTGTTCCCCCACCCAATACAAAGTATTATCTCTTTTTTGAAGATGGAACTGCTGACTCTTCTCAGGCCAATCTTGTTACACACACGTATCGGTTCCCGAACTTTTATCGTCCTTTTATCAGAATCACAGACAGTCTGAATTGTGAGGTAGCCGTTGGAGGAAGACCAACTATTATGGTTAAGGGAGTTATCCCGGCCTTCAATACTGATAAAAGAGAGTTCTGTGATACAGGATTTGTTAACCTGAGTGATTTCAGTATTGGAAATGACAGCGTAACTGTACGTCGCTGGGATTTTGGCGACGGAACTCCGAATGTATTTAATGAATTAAATCCAAGGCACTCTTTCTCAGGGCCTGGTCAATATGCGGTTACACAATTTGTAACAACAGAAACGGGTTGTGAAAACAGTTTCACTGATACTGTACGTGTTTACAGAACGCCGCAACCTGTTATAACCGGGCCTGATGAAATCTGTCTCTTTGAACTGCTGGGCCAATTAGGATCAACTGTTGTTCCGGATAGTGTGATAAGCTACAGATGGAATTTTGGAAATGGTCAGAATGCAAGCACGCAGCAGGCTACGGTACGATATACCAACAGTGGACAGGCTACTATAAGCTTAACCGCTTCTGTTCCTTTTGGATGCACATCAACGGTGAGCAAAGATGTTACCATCTGGCCATTACCCCGCATTCAGAACGTACCTGAAATTGTGATCCCACTTGGATTCGAAACAACACTTCCAATTACTTATAGTGAGAATATAACTCAGTATACCTGGACACCTGGTGAAAAATTGAATTGCACAGATTGCCCAACCCCAATTGCGAATCCTATATTCACTACAAATTATAA
>CAZJNY010000191.1:0-7366 GCA_964547405.1 uncultured Flavihumibacter sp.
ATGATGGCAGATGCATGCTGTGTTTCCAGTCCATAAATGTCTGTATAAAAATAGGCGAGATACGTCATGAGGGTCTGAAACACCAGATTGGCGGCCAGGTCGCCGAGGCTATATCCCAGCTTTTCGGTTATTGATAGTCGTTGGTTGGTACTGTTCATGAGCACGATTTATTTTTTTAACCCCATCAGTTTGTAATAGGCCGCTTTGGGTGCTAACTGGCGATCAAACAGCAGCGGATAATTGGTTCTTCCCGGAACCGGCCAGCCATTTAACCAGCTTTGACCATCATCCACTCCCCAAAATGTTACTCTGGTGATTTTGTCTTTATGTTTCAGAAAAAGTTTGAACAGGTTTTCATAATCGCTTGCCTGCTGTTGTAAAATACTATCGGGAATTCCATTGGCATACGGATTCAGCGCAGGATTGGCTGCCATACGTTGCCCCACATCAGCCCCCTGGAAATTGCGGGGCAGTACCTCAATGTCCAGCTCCGTAATCATTACTTTAAGTCCCAGTGCGTGGTAGGCCAGAATACTTTCCTCAATGTCCTTAAAAGGAACTTTGCCGAGGTGCCAATGCCCCTGAATGCCTACGCCATCTATGCGGGCACCGGATGCCTGCACTTTTTTTATAAGTTCAATACAACCAGCCCGTTTTTGCGGCTGTTCATTGTTGTAATCATTATAATAGAGTTCCGTATTGGGAGATGCCTGGGCCGCCAGGCGAAAAGCTTCCGCTATATAATCAGGACCCAGTTTCTGAAGAAAAACAGAGTTCCGCAAACTGCCATCTTCATTTAAGGCTTCATTGACAACATCCCATGAAAAGAGTTTGCCGCTGTATCGGGAGGCAACAGTAGTGATATGGTTTTGAAAAAATGTTTTAAAGGAGTCAACGCTCTGTATCCGTCGGGCGAATGCAGGCAGCTGGCTATGCCAGATAAGTGTGTGCCCATTCAGTGCCAGCTTATTTTTTTGACTGTAAGCCACCAGCTTATCAGGCAGACTGAAATCATATTGATCCCAGGCCGGGTGTATATGTTCGGCTTTCATACAATTTTCAGGCGTTACTGCATTGAACTGAGAAAGAATCAAAGCGTTGCTTTTCGCATTTCTTTCTTCAATCTGTCCGGTATTTAAGGCAGTGCCAATCAGAAAGTCAGAGCGATAGGCATCTTTTAATCCAGTGTTGATGCTTGCATTCGATTTAGAAGACTGGCAGCCGTTTATTCCCATCCAAAGGACTGTTGCGGCCAAACTAATGTGTACGATTTTTTTCATGATTTTTTATTTGGCAATTGGTGTTGGTGATGAAAGTATGCGCGTTTCAGGCGGACCTAGATAGGAAGGTTTTAAACCACCCAGATCCAGTACCAGTTTTTGAAGTACTACTCCATTGCTGACTCTCCAGAAACGAACCCGGTGTTTACCAGGCTGAGAAAGAAAATGGCGACTTGTTTTCACGATGCAGTTTTCAGCCACCCATTTGTTCCAGATGCCGCTGATACTGGTTTTATCTTCTTTATTCAGACTGATTAGCTGTGGTTGTTCTTCATCAATAGATACCGCGTACTCCAGGCCGTTCTCCGTTCCATAAAAATTAAGACTGGGAGAGAAATAGGTATGAAGGGTTACACTGTCCTTGCTGTAGCTGTAAAACTCATATTCTAGATAAGAGGAATGTGGATTGACTGTAGACTCTTTTGCAGTTGCAGGATAAGAACTAATTGCATTGCCTGTTCTGCCGTGATCCGGTAAAACCTTCCATTGAATGCCTGCTTCTTCCTGTTTCCGGGAGAAACTGGCAGCATCGATCGACACGATTCCGTTGTATTCAAAAAATGCAGGATAACTTATATTTTTTGGATAAGGAGCTTTCCTGATTTGTATCAGGGTGTCCTTCTCTTCCTCATAACGGGTGCCAGGCGGAAAGGTTTTTACAGCGGGCATTTTGTTAACCGGGGGTTGTTGCCAATAGGTGTACCCGATATGGGTCTGGCTCATCATATGATTCCATTTTCCCTTGTTAATCTGATGATAAGAAAGGGTGATCAGCGAATCCTGCTCATAAAATGTTCGCGCTTTTTCTGCATGATAATTAGTGGCCAGTAATTTTTCTGCAAAGGCTTTGTGATTCAAAGCTACCTGGTGGTAAAGCTGGTACAGGTTGGAACCTGCCAGCACCGGATGCAGTACCAATTGAAAGTAAGCGTCCTGGAATTCGGGCGCAAGTGCCAGTTGAATTTGTTCTGCTTTTTCTTTTAATGCAGTATACTCATCAACCACTCTCTGCCATTCATTGTAATGAAAGCTATAGGTTTTCTGATCGAGCAGTTCTGGTTTACGGCGACTGTTCAATTTCCCATAAGCGGCCAATAATTGTGCAATTTCATATGCATGAGCATCTCCAAATTGTTGGGCAGCCCATTGCCTGGTATAGTCGGAAAGAGTATCCGCGCTGATGCGATCCGGATTCCAGGCATAATCGAGGAAAAATGAAATGGGAAACTCCATCAGTTTGATATCCCCGACATTAACGATCCAGATTTGTTTTACATCGTGTTGCCAGGCGAGGTTCATTTGTTCCCAGATCCGGGGCAATGGGTTTGTGTTGATCCATTTATAATTTCGCGGACCACCCACATAATCAAAATGATAATAAATTCCATAGCCTCCTTTACGTGCCGGTTCATCCGGCTTTGGTAACATGCGAAGATTGCCCCAATTGTCGTCACATAGCAGGAGGGTAACGTCGTCGGGTACGCGCATTCCTTTCCGGTAGTAGTCCTGTACTTCTTTGTACAGGGCCCAGAGTTGAGGCGTTTGTGATGCCGGCTTGCCGGTGGTTTTGGAAATGATGGTACGCTGATCCTTTACGATTCGTTCCAGCAGGGCAGTGGCTGTTTCCCTGCTCATGGGTTCATCGCCATCTCCCCGCATTCCTACGCTGACGATTTTTTCATTCCAGGCCCGCTTCATGCCGGAGGTCCAGAATGCCTGCAAGCCTGCTTTGTTACTGTCATAATTCCAGGGCTGTTTATTGCCATATCGCCTCCATTCATCGTGTGCGCGCATCAATGGTTCATGGTGAGAGGTGCCGATAACAATCGCATAATCGTCAGCTACCTTGATATTCAGCGAGTCGTCGTCGTAGAACGCATTGCCCCACATGGCTGGCCAGATATAATTGGACCGGAGCCGAAGCATCAGTTCAAATACCTGCGTATAAAAGGCTGCGTTGAAACCACCGAATTTCTCTTTACTCCAATTGCTTAATGCAGGTGCTTCATCGTTGATAAAGATTCCACGGTATTTTACTTTGGGTGCATCACTTATGATAGAATCACGGGCGATTACTACCTGTGGCTGTTTGCGAACCGGTACATCTGCCCACCACTTCCAGGGCGATACACCCATACGCCTGCTGATTTCCATGGCACCATAAGCGGCACCGCGCCGGTCACTACCGATGATCAGCAACTGGGTGCGGTTTGCTTTCTGAACAGTAAGAATTTTATAGGCTTCCCACTTGCCCCTGATATCATCCGTAGGAATCCGGTACTGACGTATTATTTTTTTCAGCAGGTCAGACCGGTCCAGGCTACCGATTACAATTGTAATCTCCGGTGCCGTTTCAGGCTGAAACCGGAGCTGACTTGGTTTGTTTGTAACCGATTGCAAATCGGAGGCTAAAAAAAAGGCCGCCTTTTTTACGACTTCATGATCCGTTGAATCAACTACGATTCCGGCTCCGGCCAGATCGTAATTGCCAATGGCAACAGGCGAAACGGGTAATTGTGCATTGGATACCAATGCAGCAAAAAGAATAGAGGAAAGAAGCAATCGTTTATAAGACATGGCCAATAATTAATAACTAATACTGTTACCGCCATCAACCGGTAGTACTACACCGGTTACATAACGGGCACCGTCACCCGATAAATACAGGGCGGCAGTACCAATGTCTTCCGGCTCACCCATACGTCCCATTGGGGTGCGTGCCATCACACGTCCCTTGCGTTCCGGGTCAGCGTCCAGTGCTTTGGCAGTCATATCGCTATAAATAAATCCTGGCGCTATGGCGTTCACGCGTATACCCATTGGCGATAGTTCTACTGCCATGGCGCGGGTCATACCTTCTATAGCTGTTTTGCTGGCGGTATAGGCTATCACTTTGGGAAGCCCATACTGGGCCGCCATGGAGCTGATATTGAGGATGGATCCTTTTTTTCGTTTCAGCATCTGCTTAACAACTTCCCTGCTTAACACAAAAACCGCTGTAACATTGGTGTTCAGCATATTTGTGAAATCAGTATCGCTTACATCAATAAACTCTTTTTTCTGATTGATGCCGGCATTGTTTACAAGAATATCAATGGGCCCATAACTGGATTCGATCTCTTCTACAAAAGCGGGTACCGCGTTGAAATCCGTTACATCCAGTACTTTATAAAAACAAAGCGGACCTAACTGTTTCTGTGCTTTTTTGAGTTTCTGCTCGTCTCGTCCGGCAATTACAGTGGTAATTCCATCCTGGGTAAATGCTTTTGCGATTGCGAATCCCAGTCCGGAACCTCCGCCAGTTACAATTGCCAATTTCTTTTCTGTTTGCATGGTTATAGATCTTTCATTAATGTCCTGGCGCATATGGAAAGCGAAGGGATTTATAATAGTCGAGCGGTTTCGCCGGTTGTTCATAGGACGCGGGTATGGGTAACCCGGAAATAGATTGAAAATAAAGCAGACAGGCATCGCGCCACCATTTGGCTTCCTGGTGTTGAATTGCCAATAGCATCTTTACCTGCTCAAATCTTGTTGCATCCAGTTTGGATTGCTGGCGATTCCATACGCTTTGCATCCAGCCTACGCTGTCTACGCCGAGATTGTACCGGTAACAGAGTTCATTCCATAATGTCCGGCCACTTTTCATGGTATAAGTCCAGGGCAGGTGATGAAACCAGAGCAGGTCTTTCTCCGGACAGGTAGCAGGATACTTCCATTGTTTCGCTACTTCCGGGTGGTATTGGGAAAGGGCATCAGAGCCTGTTGCGGTTCTGTTAAAACCAATTCCCATGCTATCTGCCCGATGGTAATAAGTCGGATTCCATTCGGGACGATTCAGATTGGAAACCCAGGGCCCCGGCCCATAATGATGACCGGTAGCCATGATATGGTGAAGTCCGACAGGAGTCATGTAATTCACCAGTATTTCACGGGATGAAAGCATCATTTTTGACAGGTCTGTTACCAGCGCCGGATCGTTCGAGAAGCTCATGCGTATCCATTCGCTGGCGATGCCTTCGGAGCTTAATTCATGATTCCAGGCAAGTCTTCCCAATGCATACCAGTTGGCCTGGCCAAACAAATGGCCTGTCCAGTTTATGTCTGTGCCGATATTGGATACCCCCGCCATTCCACTCAAGGTAGAGGCAACCGTACTGCCTTTGCCTTTTTGATAGGTATCACTTTCGAGGCATTCTTTGAATAAAGGTGCCAGGTAAACCAAATGCGTACCCTGGCCAAGGTATTCCTGGGTAATCTGAAATTCCATCAAGACCGGTGTTTTTGGAAGTGCGCCAAACAGGGGATGAAATGGCTCGCGGGGCATAAAGTCAATCGCTCCGTTTTTCACCTGAACGAGCACGTTAGAACGAAATTTTCCATCGAGTGGCAGGAATTCCGAATAGGCTTGTTTGTGCCGGTCGTCGGGAACTTCAGCGCTGTATACAAAAGCCCGCCAGATTACCTTGCCTTTAAACGGGGCTACTGCGTCTGCCAGCATATTGGCGCCATCGGCATGGGTGCGTTTATAATCCTGCGGACCCGGTTGTCCCTCACTGTTAGCCTTTACCAGGAATCCTCCGAAATCGGGGATGATACCATAGATTTCCTGCGATTTGTCCTTCCACCATTGCTGTACCAGCGGGTCAAGCGGGTCTGCAGTTTTGAGTTTGCCGATTTCCACCGGTGCGCTGAATCTTGCTGTCAGGTACACTTTAATGCCATACGGACGAAATAGATCTGCCAGCGCTTTCACCTTCATCAGATAAGGCTGGGTGAGTATGGTGGCATTGGCATTTACATTGGTTAGTGATATTGCATTGATTCCAATGGATGCGTTGGCCCTGGCATAATCAATATAACGCTGATCTATAAACGTTGGCAGTGTGTGCCAGTTCCAGATGGAAAAGCCCGCATATCCGCGCTCAACGGTACGGTCCAGATTGTCCCAGTGATTGAGCATGCGTAACGGAAGTTTTGGTATTTCTGTGATGTTCAGTTTTTCAAGCGCCTGTTCCGTTTGAAGCAGCCGGATAAAATGAAATACACCATACAGCAAACCGATATCTGTATTGGCGGTGATCAGCAGGGGATCCTTGTTTCCGGAGGAGCGGATCAGGAATCCTTCCTCGCCCAGCGTTGCGAGTTCCGTTGCACTGATTTTCCCGGAAGCTTTTTCAATAATTAAGCCGGCCTGGGGATTCCTGGTTTCCGGAATGGAAACAACGCTGCCAAGTAATCCATTCAGTGCCGCTTGTAATTCTTTTCGGGCTACCTGCAGTGTCGGACTTTGGCCAGGCAGTGAAATGACGCCTATTCTTTTTGAATAGCTGGTTCGAAGGGCTTCTTTTTTTATAAGATCATATCGTAACCAAAGCCGGTAACCGTCTTCCGCCTGAACGGCGGCAGAGAGGAATAAAAACAGGACAAGCAATTGTACTCTCATGGCAGCGATCGTTATTTTTTCCCTTTTTTAAGAGAAGATTGTCGAATAATTAGTTCTGATTTCGCGATGATGGTATTGGTTTGCCGGATATCTGTTTCGCCTTTAAGGTGTGCGATCAGGTTTCTGGCTGCCATTTCACCGATATCCATACCCGGATAATTAATCGTGGTTAGTTGCGGCTCAATAATCTTGCAAATGGCATCATTATTAAATCCTACAATGGCAATGTCCTGCGGAATGCGGATATTTTTTTCCTTCAGGGTTTGCATGCAGATGGCCGCTGAGAAATCGTTGGTGATAAAAGCCGCGTCGGGTCTGGGTTTCATTTGAAGGATCTGTAGGGCGGCTTCCCGTCCGCATTTTTCACTGAGGTCTTTAATCAGTACCAGCTTTTCATCAAATTTTAGCTGATTCTCTTTAAGGGCTTCCTTATAACCTCGCAAACGTTGTGCATACACATTTCGGTTCAGATTCGCTGTTACTATCACAATCCGCTTGCATCCCTGCTCAATCAGGTGTTTGGTAGCCTGGTATCCTGCTTTGAAGTTATCAATGATAACCTTGGTATTATCCGCCTTTTCTTCAACCCGGTCGAAGAAAATTACTGGTATATTTTTATCAAAAAATGATTGAAAATGAT
>CAZJNY010000192.1:0-7363 GCA_964547405.1 uncultured Flavihumibacter sp.
GCGAATTATTCCTGTTCCGTAGAGCTTCTGAATGAAAGTGTATCACCTGCGGAAGACATAACCGATGAAGTACAGGAAGAAGCAGATGATCATGAACTCTATTTCATTCCGGCCGGAGCCAATATCACCGTTACAAAAATTGATCTCGATAGTAAAAGTCTGCCTGTAGGGTTGAGTTCCACCTGGCAAACAGGAGCAGCTTCTACCGGAACGGTTCGGGTGGTATTGAAACACAAACCCGGTACCAAAGCGGCGAATGATCCCGTTACCAAAGGGGAAACGGATATTGATCTGAATTTTACGACAAAGGTTCAGTAAGTGAAGCGGCAGCCGGTGCTTTTCTTTCGCCAATCTGCTGCCTCCACATGGCATAGTAGAGACCTTTGTCTTCCAGCAATTGCTGGTGGGTACCGGTCTCTGCTATTTCTCCCTTCTCCAGCACATATATTTTGTCTGCATGCATGATGGTGCTCAGGCGGTGTGCGATCAACACCGTGATTTGCGAACGCAATGCGGATATCTTTCGAATGGTGGAAGTGATTTCTTCTTCCGTCAGTGAATCAAGTGCGGAAGTTGCTTCATCAAAAATCAACAGTTTGGGTTGACGCAGCAGCGCACGTGCTATGGACAATCGCTGTTTTTCACCACCACTTAGTTTCAGGCCGCTTTCGCCGATCAGGGTATCAAGTCCTTTATCTGCTTTTTGCAGAAGTGTCTGGCAGCTTGCTTTGTGAAGTGCATCCAATAAGTCTTCATCGGTTGCATCCGGTTTAACAAACAACAGATTTTCACGGATGGTACCGGCGAAGAGTTGCGTATCCTGCGTTACAAAACCGATCTGTTTCCGCAGTTCATCGTAGTCTACTTCGTTTTCATTGGTTCCATTGTAGGAGATGCTTCCTTCCTGGGGCCGGTACAATCCTACCAGTAATTTCACCAGGGTGGTTTTTCCCGAGCCGGATGGTCCAACAAATGCGATCGTTTGTCCTTTGCTCACTTCAAAACTGATTCCCTGTAAGGCGTGTTGCTGTGCTGTTTTATGCTTGAAATGAATGTTCTGAAACTGTAGTCGTTCAATGGCCTGCAATACCACCGGGTGTTCAGGTCTTGGTTCCGGTTGTTTTTGCATCAGTGTTTTGAAATTGTTCAGGGAAGCTTCCGCTTCGCGATAGCTGAGAATAATATTCCCGATATCCTGCAGTGGGCCGAAAATGAAAAAGGAGAAAAACTGCATGGTTACCAGTTGTTCGGGATCCATATATTCCCGGTAAATCAGCCATAACAGGATAAACAGAATTGCCTGTCGCAGGGTATTAACAAAGGTACCCTGAATAAAACTGAGGCTCCGGATCCGTTTCACTTTGGTTAGTTCCAGTCCGAGTATTTTATACGTGTTTTTATTCAGCCGGCTTACTTCCTGATTGGTTAATCCCAAACTTTTAATCAATTCAATATTCCGCAACGATTCTGTGGTGCTTCCCGCCAGTGAAGTGGTTTGGCTCACAATAGTCCGCTGAATGGTTTTGATCCTTTTGCTGAGGGCATTGGTAAGCAGGGTAAGCAATACGATGCCACCAAAATAGGTGAGTGGCAAGGACCAGTGGATGCGAAACGCGTAGATGGAAACAAAAAGAATACCGACAAATACACCAAATAACACATTGATGAAATTGGAGATGAATTTTTCCGTATCCGTTTCCACTTTCTGCAGGATGCTAAGGGTTTCCCCGCTGCGCTGGTCTTCAAACTCGTGGTAGGGGAGCTTCATCGCATGCTTCAGTCCGTCTGTAAAAACTTTCGCCCCAAATTTCTGCGTGATCACATTGAAAAAATAATCCTGAAATGCTTTCGCAATCCGGCTCACCATGGCCACACTGATGGAGGCAAGCAGAAGCCAGCCGATAGATTGGGCAAACTTCGTCCAGCTTTCATATTCTTTATAGGTAAAGGCAGCCTTGGTAATCTTACCGAAAATTATCGGGTCCATCAGTGAAAACCCACTGTTGATACCAGCTAATAATAAAGTGAGAAGGACCAGCCATTTGTAGGGCTTTAGATACTGGAGAAGTAAGTGCATAAAATAATGGTAGAACACTAAATTAAGACAATCCCTATTTCCAGCCCCAATTATCCCGGTCCAGGCTTCTGTACTGGATCGCTTCCGCGATATGTTCCGGTAAAATCTGTTCGGTTTGCGACAGGTCGGCAATCGTTCTTGCCATTTTCAGTATCCGGTCATAAGCCCGGGCGGATAATTTGAGTCGCTCCATGGCGGTTTTCAGCAGTTGCCGCGAAGAGGAACCCAGGGCACAACTCATTTCCAGCTGCCGGCTTCCCATCTGCGCGTTGCAATAGATCCCCTGCTGGTTTGTATAGCGGCTGGATTGTACTTGTCTGGCCCGGATGACGCGGTTACGAATGGCGGCGGAGCTTTCCGACCGCGACTGGCTGCTCAGGTTCTGGAAGGGAACCGGAGTTACTTCAATCTGCAGGTCGATTCTGTCCAGCAGGGGACCGGATATTTTTTGCAGGTATTTCTGAACGGCACCGGGCGGACAGCTACATTCTTTTTCAGGGTGGTTGTAGAAGCCGCAGGGACAAGGGTTCATGGAAGCGACGAGCATGAATGCAGCCGGAAATTCTACGCTGGTTCGGGCCCTGGAGATGGTCAGTTTTCTTTCTTCCATGGGTTGCCGCATTACTTCCAGAACAGAACGATTGAATTCCGGCAATTCGTCCAGGAAAAGCACACCGTTGTGTGCGAGGGAAATTTCTCCGGGCAGGGGATTGCTGCCACCACCGGCCATAGCCATATGGGAGATGGTATGATGCGGCTGGCGAAAGGGCCGCTGCTGGACCAGGGCTGTTCCGGTACCCAATTTGCCGGCCACACTGTGAATCCTGGTTGTTTCCAGCGCTTCCTCCAGCGTTAGTGGGGGAAGTATTGTTGGTAATCGTCGGGCCAGCATGGTTTTGCCAGCACCAGGCGGACCAATCAATAATAGATTATGCCCGCCTGCCGCCGCGATTTCCATAGCTCTTTTTATATTTTCCTGTCCTTTTACATCGGAAAAATCGCCTGTATGCATTTCCGCGGGCTGATTCAGCCAGTCCTCAATTCCGGAAACCTGTGGCCTGGCTCTTCCGGGGGATTCAACCAGTTGAATGGCTTCCGTTAAAGAACGTATGCCCATAACCGGTAGACTGTCAACCACTGCTGCTTCAGCCGCATTCTGAATAGGAACTACCATGCCGCTAAACTTTTCTTTTCTCGTTGTCAGTGCCATGGGAAGAGCTCCCCGGATGGGCTGCAGGCTGCCGTCCAGGCCAAGTTCTCCGCAGAATACCCATTTTTGAAGTGGTTCCAGGTTGATGAGTTGTTCTGTTGCGGCAAGTATGCCAATCGCAATCGGTAAATCGAAGGCGGTACCGGTTTTACGAATGTCTGCTGGTGCCATATTGATCACAACCCGGGTTCTGGGCATGAAGTAGCCGATGGCTTTAATCGCGGTTTCCACCCGCAGCATACTTTCTTTTACAGCATTGTCTGGTAACCCGACCAGGAAGGTTTGTGTTCCGTTGGTGATATTGACTTCAATGGAGATGGTGATGGCTTCCACTCCGTTTACTGCTGATCCATATGTTTTCACTAACATGCTACCAAGGTAGCGTAGCAGTAAAAGCAGGTCAACCGTTCTTTAACCCATTTGACGGGGGGATTTGCTCCAGTAATTCCACCACTTTTTCCCGTTTCAGGATCAGGTATCCAAGGCGGTCATTACTGATACCTTCTTTTAGCTGATAACTGAATTTCAGCTGGTCGTCAGTTACTTCCGTTTCGAAATACCGGAAAATAATATTGGGGAAAATTTTGAGTCCTTCACCGATCTCGTAAAGATGGGTGGAGAGAATAAATAAGGAGTGATTGATTTTTATGAGTCCTTCAATAACTGTTGAGGAACATTTCATGGCGTCCTGTACATTGGTTCCCTTAAACAACTCATCGATCAGTACCAGCCATTTCCGGCCATCGTTGATTTTTAGAATGGTGTTTTTGATGCGTTGTACTTCGTTGAAGAAATAACTTTCTCCTTTTGAAATATTATCTGTGAGATTGATATTGCTGAGGATGCCTTCGAATAAGGATAACCGTAAATGTTTAGCCGGTACACCCATTCCCAGGTGTGCCAGGTAAACAGCAGCCCCTACCGATTTGATAAAAGTGCTTTTCCCGGCCATATTCGCACCAGTGAGAAATAAAAAATTGTGTTGCTGGTCGAGGTTTACCGAATAATTAACCGGGTTCGGAAGCAATACATGGAATAATTCCGTTGCCTCAATAAAGGGTTGATCTGAAGCAACAAATTCCGGGAAGTTCAGGTGGAAATGACGCATAGCAGCTGCCATTCCATACCATCCATCCAACTGTCCATAGATCTCTGTCAGTTCTGTTGTAGCGCTTCTGAATTTGTAGCGAATATAGTGACCAAAATAAAGTACCTGTTTGGGTGTCAGTAGTTCTGCCCTGTTCTTGTCTGCCAGCGTTTGAAGATGAATGTCAGCGATCAGCCGGTTAGCCCTGTCCAGGATATGGGCCAGGTTCGGGGGACATTTTTTTCCTTCGAAAAGTTGAATCAGTTTTTTTATTCCTCTCACAAAATCTCCAAAATGCTGAAGGCTGAAGCGGATGATGGCGTAATCCGGGCCATGGAATAATTTATAGAATTGTGCATTTATCCAGTTGCTATCAACGGGAATACTGTCTAGCTGGCTGCCAAAAAATTTTTCCATCACCATCAGCGTACCATTGGTGATGTCCTCTGGCCAATTGTCGATTTCTTCAAGTATCAATTGAAGGATCTGCTGTGTCTGCGTAATTTGTTTGAAGTCATGAAAAGGTTGTTGAAATCGCAGCCGCAGCCATTCCTTTCCTTCTACGGTACGGGTGAAATTAAGCCGGTGAAAAATAGAAAATTCCTCTTCCGGATGAAATATATTAAGGTCCAGTAACGAGGTTTTATCTATATCCATAGGCTGTCAATTTAGCAAATCCGGATCAATCAGCGATCAAATTCCAGGCGTGCTCCTTTCTGTGATTCATCAAACCCCTCTTTTCCATAAACCAGGTGGCCATTTACGAAAGTGTGAGTAACCGAAGCGGGGAAGCTTGTTCCTTCCAGGGGGCTCCATCCGCATTTATAGTAGATATTGTCTTTGGATACCGTTGTCGGCCGGTTCAGATCCACCAGTACCAGGTCGGCATAATAACCTTCCCGGATATACCCCCGCTCGCGAATCTGAAAGCAATCTGCCGGTGCATGGCTCATCTTCTCCACTACTTTTTCCAGCCGGATAACCCCTTCTTTCACATACTGTAACATGAGGGGCAGCGAATGCTGAACCAGTGGAAGTCCGGCATGCGCATGCAGGTAATCTTCCTGTTTTTCCGCCCAGGTATGTGGAGCATGATCGGTAGCAATGATATCCAGCCGGTCGTCCAGCAGCGCTTTCCATAGGGCCGTCCGGTTGTTTGGCGCTTTGATGGCCGGATTGCATTTGATCTGGTTACCGAGCCGCGCATAATCATCACTGGTAAAATGAAGGTGATGTACACAAACTTCGGCAGTGATCCGTTTTTCTTTCAGTGGTAACATATTGCCAAAGAGGGATAATTCCCGTTCTGTTGAAATATGCAGTATATGCAGCCGGGTATTGAATTTTTTTGCCAGTTGAATGGCATAAAAAGACGATTCAAAACAGGCTTCTTCGTTTCGGATGACTGGATGGTCTGCTGCGGTAAGGGGCTTGCCACTGGCTTTGGCAGCTTCTAGGTTTCTGCGGATGATCCGTTCATCCTCACAATGGGTGGCAATCAACAGTTCTGTGCCCTCGAAGATATGTTCCAGGGAAAGCGGGTTATCAACCAGCAATCCGCCGGTAGAGGAACCCATAAATATTTTAACCCCGCAGACTTTGTCTTTTTTATCATTGGTTCGTAAGATTTCTTCCAGGTTATCGTTGGAGGTTCCCATGAAGAAAGAGTAGTTGGCCAAAGAACTGGCCGCACCGATTGCATATTTGTCTTCCAGTAATTCCTGGGTAAAAACCGGTGGTTGCGTATTGGGCATTTCCATGAAACTGGTTACGCCACCCGCCACGGCTGCCTTTGATTCGGTATAAATGGTAGCTTTATGCGTCAGTCCCGGTTCGCGGAAATGTACCTGGTCGTCGATTACACCGGGTACTAAATGTTTACCTTCTGCGTTTATTTCGATAACGCCGTTTGTGGCACTGATTTGGCTATTAATTTTTTCAATCCGGCCCCCTGAAATCAAAACATCTGCTGCGTAAACAGTTCCTTCGTTGACAATTTGCGCGTTCTTTATGAGATATTTTTGCATATTAGTTGTTCATTCCTGTTTAAAAACCATTGAATGCAAGTTATAAAAAGACTGCTTTACACTGCCTGCTTAAGTTTTCCCGTAGTGGGTTTTACCCAGTCAACCCTTTTGCCACAGGGTTATAAGCACCAGCCCCTGATGGACCGGTTGGAAATCATGTACCGCGATAGCGCCCTTTCCCTTCAGCATATCAAGCCCTACGACCGTAAGGGTTGGGTAAAATTTCTGGAAACTGTTCCGGAAGAAGAATTGAGCCGTGTGGATGCGTATAACCGTCGCAGTGCACTGATCAACAATCTTGAGTGGGTAAGCGGCGACAAATCCGGATTCCTCAGCAAAAAGCCGATACTTAAAAGTTTTTATCAGTATCCGGCAGATTTTGCCCTTGTGGATACGAAAGATTTTTTTCTGAGCATTAATCCGGTGCTGCAGTTTACGGTAATGAAAGAATCAGACAATGAGGAATCACTGTTTCAGAATACCAAGGGAGCCCGGGGCAGGGGTATGATTGCCAACCGGATCGGATTTGATTTTTATATGACCGATAACCAGGAAAGGCCACCCTCCTTCGTGAAGGATTTTGTATCTGCGAACCGGGCAGTACCCGGAGCCGGATATTACAAGTCGTTTAAAGGTACCGCCTATGATTATTTTGATGCCCGCGGATCCATTTTTTTTAATGTTACCGATTATATCAATATTCAGTTCGGATACGACCGGAATTTCATTGGTAATGGATACCGGAGTATGTACCTGAGCGATTTCGGAAACAGCAATCTCTTCCTGAAGATCAATACCAGAATTTGGAAGCTGAACTACCAGAACCTGTTCATGGAACTAAACCCCTCGCATATACGAAGAGGGGATAACCTGCTGGATAAAAAATACCTAACCATGCATCACCTTAGCTGGCAGGCTACCCGCTGGCTGAATATCGGATTTTTTGAAGCCGTTGTATTTGG
>CAZJNY010000193.1:0-7340 GCA_964547405.1 uncultured Flavihumibacter sp.
TAGGGTGGTCGCAAACGTTAATGAAATTATTACTATTCAAACATTCTTACAGTTACCACTTAGTAGTATTTCATATTTACTGGTACAAAGTAAATAATTCCTGAATTGCAGACAACCCGTTTTTTCACTGATTTTTATTTGAAATAATTTTCGTATATGCAAAACCTGCAGTTTTTATCCGGACATTCTTTCTTAAATAATGGGTACTACCGAGAGTAGATAATTCCACCCTAAATATTATATAGCCACTTTCATTACCAGGAATTGACAAATCACAAACAAGAAACACTCCGGCTTAAGGGAAGAACTTAATACGTAACCGATTTTAGCACCGCAAGCAAAGGTTAGTCCAGTCTGCTTAAACAACTAGCCTATCTAACTTAACTACTCATTTCTTCCGCTTACTTGCCAGGTATTTTCGTCGGATTACTTCCTGAACCGGCACGCCTTCAATTTTACTTTCCAGCCAGGAGATTACATCCAGGTAAGAAAAGGTTCTTGTTTCGCGGGGATCATTTTCGTAGGGTTTGATGCGATCCAGCAATTGCTGAAAGGCTGGACGTTCATCGCCTGCAGCAAACTGGAAAGATTTCTTAAGAAAACTGAACATCTCTTCTTCCACAATACTCAGACTACCCATCTTCGCCATAAACCGGTATACCGATTTTACCAGGTATTCCAGCAAATCAAAGTTACCCAATTCGTAATGTGCAATCAAATGCAGGAGTCGCGCGTAACATTGCAAATCGGTACGCAGATCCAGTTTCCAGTTGATGATTTTCTGCAGGTAGTCGATCGCCTTTTCATTATCGCCGCTACCGAAATACAGACAGGCAATTTTATAGTAAAAAACCAGGATCCGGTGCCTGTCCAGCTGCAACTGGTATTCCTGCAGTTTTTCTTCCAGGTGCGGCACAATGGCTAATCCATCCGTAAACCGGCCCGTCATGAAATACTGGTTGATCTTTCCCTGTTGCAGGTACACGAAGGCCTGGATCCGGTTATTGTCATTTTGCTGCACCCATTCGCTCTGTTCCAACTCTTCAAATTGTGCCAATGACTTTGTAAATCCTTCCTCATTCTTTAGGTCAAAATGGGCACTCAGCAGGTTATGCAATCCCTTGATGTATTGCAGCGTTTCCACCTTGATCATGTCCGGATGCCGCTGAAATAATTCTACCCATTTGGAGGTATAGCGGTAATACTGCAGGAAATCCTGCCGGATGAAGGCGTACCAGCAATAACTCTGGTTCACATACAACTCTTCATAAAATCCCCTGAACTGCCGAACCCGCTCGGGCATGTGCTGTTCAAAAAACGCATTTAACTCTTCTGCATCCTGTTTGTTCCGGGCATGACCATGCCGGATATACCAGTCGTACAGTAAAAGGGACAGGTTCGAACTGTCGTTGATGGCCTTGATCCGGCTCACCACCTCCTCCGATTCCTTTACCAGGCTTTGCGCCCGGTGCTCACTGCTTCGGGTAATATGCAGGGCCTCGATCTTTTTCTCAAAAAACAGGGCCTGGACCAGGAAACTCACCTGGTGGTGCTGCCGCGCCAGGTCCTTCATTTTATCTAAAATCTTCAGGCTCTGGTGATACAAGCCCTTATTGTAGAGCACCCTGGCATACCCCATTTGCTCATGTAATTGAATATCAATGTTTTGATCATCCTTTATCAGGCGCAAACTGGATAAAATCGATTTATACAGGTGCGCTTTCAGATTGCTTAGCTGCTGTTTTTTGATCCCTGGTGTTTTTTTGAGCAAAACCGCTTCATCGTACTCCGTCAGCTTGTCCAGCGTGTCGAATAACTCTATGATTTTCAAATTGTCGGATGAGGTATTACGGGTCACATAGAGCTTAAAATTCCGTTTTTCGGACTTTTCCAAGGTTTTGATCAGTTGAAACAGAGGGTCTATGGATCTGTTGGGCATCGTAATTAATCTAATTTTAAATCCTTATCTGGCGTGGGTTTCAGCCGATTTATTAGAGATTAAGCGCTGTAATATACGAGGCATTTTGATTTCTTTTCGCATAGGGCTATCGGTACTTTCGGGAAGCAGGTGGCCGTAAGACATTTTTATAGCAAGCAAAACCAGCTTACGGTGCCTGCCATTTTTACCTAAACACACAGCGTTTTATGGATCAAAAAATATTCATTTTCGATACTACCCTGAGAGACGGCGAACAGGTTCCCGGTTGCAAACTCAATAAAACAGAAAAAATTGAGCTCGCCCTGGAACTGGAAGCTATGGGTGTGGATATCCTGGAAGCAGGCTTCCCAATCTCTTCTCCGGGTGATTTTGAAGCCGTTCAGGAAATCGCCAGATTACTGAAAAAAACAGTGGTTTGCGGATTGAGTCGCGCTGTGCAGAAAGATATCGAAGTTGCTGCCGAGGCGCTGAAACCCGCTGCCCGCAAACGTATCCATACCGGCATCGGAACATCCGATTTCCACATTAAATCCAAGTTCAACAGTACCCGTGAAGAAATTTTACAGCGCGCCATTCAGTGTGTGAAATGGGCCCGCAATTTCACGGATGATGTTGAATTTTATGCAGAAGATGCGGGCCGAACCGATAATGAATACCTGGCCCGGGTAGTAGAAGCCGTAATCGCAGCAGGTGCAACCACCGTAAATATTCCGGATACCACCGGTTATTGCCTGCCTCACCAGTATGGTGAAAAAATCGCCTATCTGATTAATAATGTTCCAAACGTGGATAAAGCCGTTTTGAGCTGTCATTGCCATAATGACCTCGGACTGGCTACTGCCAATTCGATTGCAGGTATTATTGCAGGTGCCCGCCAGATCGAGTGTACCATCAACGGACTGGGCGAAAGAGCTGGCAACACGTCCCTGGAAGAGGTGGTGATGGTCATTAAACAACACAGCAGTTTAGGTTTCTATACCGGTATTAATGCCACCCAGTTAAACCCGATGAGCCGCAAAGTAGCTGACACCATGCGTATGCCGGTGCAGCCTAACAAGGCAATCGTTGGGGCCAATGCCTTTTCTCATTCTTCCGGCATTCACCAGGATGGTTTCCTGAAAGACACTTCTACCTATGAAATCATTGCTCCCGAAGAAGTGGGCGCTGATAGTTCCAAAATCGTACTGACTGCCCGCAGCGGCCGAAGTGCACTGGCCTATCGTTTCCAGAAATTAGGGCATCAGTTTAACCGCAATGATATCGATGAACTCTATGCAAAATTCCTGGAAATCGCCGATACGAAAAAAGAAGTAAGCGATGAGGACCTGAATACTTTGGCAAAAGCGCATGCACTGGCCGTTTCTTAAGCAGTAACCCAAAATGGAAAAAAAGATAGCGGTTATATCAGGTGATGGAATTGGTCCGGAAGTAACCCGGCAGGCTATTCATGTTCTGAATGCCGTTGCTACACAATTTCATCATCATTTTCATTATGAATATGGTTTGATGGGTGCGGATGCAATCGATAAAACAGGCAACCCGCTCCCGGATGCCACCATCGAATTATGCCTGAACAGCGATGCCATTTTATTCGGCGCTATCGGCCATCCTAAATTTGACAATGACCCTTCGGCCAAAGTACGTCCCGAACAAGGCTTACTGAAACTGCGCAAATCTTTACAACTATTCGCCAATATACGTCCGGTTACAACCTATACCGCGCTCCAGCATCTGACACCTGTCAAAGCAAAAATTCTGGAGGGCGTAGATTTTATCATTTACCGTGAGTTAACCGGCGGTATTTATTTTGGAAACAAGACATTGTCAGCTGATGGCAATATGGCCTCTGATGATTGCGCCTATACGAAGAATGAAATCGAACGGATCGCCCATCTCGCATTTCAGGCAGCCCGCCAGCGGAAAAAGAAATTAACCCTGGTCGATAAAGCCAATGTATTGGAAACCTCCAGACTCTGGAGAAAGCTGGTGCGTGAAATGCAGATTCAGTACCCGGATGTATCCGTCGATTTTCTATTTGTAGACAATGCTGCCATGCAGCTCATTCTGAATCCCGCTCAGTTTGATGTGATCCTTACTGAGAATATGTTTGGAGATATCCTGAGTGATGAGGCCAGTGTATTAACCGGTTCACTGGGACTGTTACCTTCTGCTTCCATTGGAAATGGTGGTGCCCTGTTTGAACCTATTCATGGTTCTTATCCTGCTGCAGCCGGAAAAGATATTGCCAATCCGCTTGGCTCCATTCTGTCGGCAGCGATGATGCTGGACCATTTTGGATTGAAGGAAGAAGCCAACAAAGTGAGGCTGGCAGTGCAGTGGACACTGGACAATGGTTTTGTTACCAAGGACATTGATCCGATGAATTTTTATTTCACTTCCACCATTGGTGAACTGGTAGCAGATCTGATACAGGACAAGATCCCAACAGAACTGCACCCGGAAAACATTGAATTGCGGAAGTCAACGATTATTTAAAAAATAATCCTCAAAGATTACCCTGAAACAACCAACATATTTAAATAACTATTTTGCTCATGTCGCACGTGTTAAACAAGTACTCCAGAACAATCACACAGGACCCGACACAACCTGCCGCTCAGGCTATGTTGTATGGAATCGGACTAACAGATGAAGATCTCGCAAAAGCACAGGTGGGCGTAGCCAGTATGGGATACGATGGAAATACCTGCAACATGCACCTGAATGATTTATCGAAGATTATCAAGGAAAGTATCTGGCAGGAAAACCTGGTGGGATTAATTTTCAATACCATCGGAGTAAGTGATGGCATGAGTAACGGAACAGACGGCATGCGGTATTCCCTGGTAAGCAGAGATATTATTGCCGACTCCATTGAAGCCGTTTGTGGTGCACAGTATTATGACGGACTGATCACGGTTCCAGGTTGTGATAAAAACATGCCTGGTTCTATAATTGCGATGGGTCGTTTGAATCGCCCGTCGATAATGGTATATGGTGGTACAATTGCACCGGGGCATTATAAAGGACAGGACCTGAATATTGTTTCTGCATTTGAAGCGTTGGGACAAAAAATCGCCGGCCAGTTATCCGAAGCGGATTTCAAAGGAATTGTACAGCATAGCTGTCCGGGTGCCGGGGCCTGCGGTGGTATGTATACCGCCAACACAATGGCATCCGCGATTGAAGCACTGGGCATGAGCCTCCCCTATTCTTCTTCCAACCCTGCCCTGAGCCAGGAAAAACAGGATGAATGTAAAGCAGCCGGAAAAGCCATCCGGTTACTGTTGGAAAAAGATATTAAACCCAGCGATATCATGACACGCAATGCATTTGAAAATGCGATTACGGTAATCATGGTGTTGGGCGGTTCCACCAATGCCGTGCTGCATTTGATTGCGATGGCAAAAAGTGTAGATGTTTCCCTTACCCAGGATGATATCCAGGCAATCAGTGATAAAACACCGGTACTGGCGGATTTCAAACCCAGTGGCAAATACCTGATGCAGGACTTACACCAGTATGGAGGTGTACCTGCAGTAATGAAATACCTGTTGAGCAAAGGCATGTTACATGGTGATTGTCTGACAGTAACAGGTAAAACAATTGCAGAAAATCTCCAAGAGGTTCCTGATCTGGATTTTGACACTCAAAAGATAATTTATCCACTCGAAGCACCATTGAAAGCAACCGGACATCTGCAGATCCTGTATGGCAATCTCGCTGAAGGTGGAAGTGTTGCCAAGATCAGTGGAAAAGAAGGCGAAAAATTTGTGGGACCGGCAAGAGTTTTTGATGGCGAGTTTGAATTGATCAATGGCATCAGCAGTGGCCGTGTGAAATCCGGAGATGTGGTAGTGATAAGAAATGTTGGACCAAAAGGAGCACCCGGTATGCCTGAAATGCTGAAACCAACATCTGCGATTATCGGAGCCGGACTTGGAAAATCAGTAGCGCTTGTTACCGATGGAAGATTCAGTGGTGGTACCCATGGATTTGTCGTCGGACACGTCACCCCTGAAGCATTTGAAGGTGGATTAATCGGACTGGTTCAGGATGATGATATCATCGAACTGGATGCCACCACCAACACCATCAATCTGAAAGTAGATCAGGGCGTGATTGATCAGCGGAAAGCAAACTGGAAACAACCCTCATTAAAAGTAACAAAAGGAATTCTTTATAAATATGCAAAGCACGTTAAGTCAGCCGCAGAAGGCTGCGTTACCGACGAAGACTGAGTCCATCAGTGGATCGAAAGCCGTACTGGAAGCATTGATTGCTGAAGGAGTAAAAACTATTTTTGGCTATCCCGGTGGTGCCATCATGCCCATTTATGATGCGCTCTATGATTATAGCGAAAAACTTGAACATATCCTGGTTCGTCATGAGCAGGGAGGTATACATGCTGCCCAGGGCTATGCTCGTACATCCGGAGATGTAGGGGTGGTATTTGCGACCAGCGGTCCGGGTGCCACCAACCTGGTAACCGGATTGGCTGATGCAATGATAGATTCCACACCTGTAGTAGCAATAACCGGACAGGTATTTGCACACCTGCTGGGAACAGATGCCTTTCAGGAAACGGATGTAATCAATATAACCACACCGGTAACCAAATGGAATTACCAGGTTACGGATGCAGCAGAGATTCCTGCAGTAATGGCCAAAGCCTTTTATATAGCAAGAACGGGGAGGCCTGGTCCGGTATTGATTGATATCACCAAGAATGCCCAGTTGCAATTATTCGATTACGAAGGCTATAAAAAATGTGAACATATCCGCAGCTATCGTCCGAAACCCAATGTGCGCAAGGAATATGTGGAGCAGGCTGCTGCCTTGATCAATGAAGCAAAGCAACCCTTTGTAATCTTTGGGCAGGGTGTAATTCTTGGAAAAGCAGAAAAAGAGTTTCTTGCTTTTATTGAGAAAGCGGGTATTCCATCTGCCTGGACCATCATGGGTATGAGTGCGATCCCAACAGATCATCCCCTGGCAGTAGGAATGCTGGGCATGCATGGCAATTATGGGCCGAATGTATTAACCAATGAATGTGATGTGCTGATAGCCGTGGGTATGCGCTTTGATGATCGGGTAACAGGTCGTTTGGATAAATATGCCAAGCAGGCGAAAGTAATCCACCTCGATATTGACCCGGCAGAAATCGATAAGAATGTAAAGACGACGGTTCCGGTATGGGGCGATTGCAAGGATACGCTTCCTTTACTTACCGAACTCATTGAACAGAAGGTCTATCCACAATGGCTGCAGCGGTTCCGCGACTATGCGCAGCAGGAGCAGGAGCAATGTATTGAGCCGGAGCTGCATCCAACCGGAGAAATCCTTACCATGGGTGAAGTGATCAATACACTGAATGAATTAACAGGCGGTGATGCGATCA
>CAZJNY010000194.1:0-7290 GCA_964547405.1 uncultured Flavihumibacter sp.
GGAGGAGGGAGAAAAAACTAAAAACAACGAACATGAAACTTTTTGATGTATATCCATTAAACAATATCACCATTACCCAGGCCAAAGGTGCCCGGGTATGGGATGAGCAGGGCAAGTCCTATCTCGATATGTATGGAGGGCATGCTGTTATTTCCATTGGCCATACACACCCGCATTGGGTGGAGTCGATTGAAGCGCAATTGGAAAAAATTGCCTTCTATTCCAATTCGGTAGTAATTCCCCAGCAAAAACAATTGGCTGAATTACTGGGAAGGATTTCCGGAAAAGAAAATTACCAGTTATTCCTTTGTAATTCCGGCGCAGAAGCCAATGAAAATGCCCTCAAGCTGGCTTCTTTTCATACCGGACGCCGTAAAATTATCGCGTTTAAAAAAGCATTTCACGGCCGTACATCCCTCGCTGTTGCAGCAACGGATAATCCGGCAATAGTAGCGCCGGTCAACCAGACCGATGCGGTAATCTTCCTTCCATTCAATGATGTTGATGCCCTGAATGCAGTATTTTCCGCACAGGGTAATGATATCGCTGCTGTTATTGTGGAAGGCATCCAGGGAGTGGGTGGAATCAATGTAGCCAGCAATGAATTTTTACAGAGTATTCGCACTCTGTGTGATAGTTATGGAGCTGTTTATATAGCTGATTCCGTGCAGTGCGGATATGGAAGATCTGGCAAATTTTATTCCCATGATTTCGCGGGAGTAAACGCAGATATTTATTCCATGGCAAAAGGCATGGGCAATGGATTTCCAATCGGTGCCATTTCAATCGCACCACACCTGCATCCCAAACACGGTATGCTTGGAACAACTTTTGGTGGCAATCAACTGGCCTGCGCTGCGGCCATTGCAGTACTGGAAGTGATTGAAGAAGAAGGGCTGCTGGCGAACGCTGCTGCTATCGGAGAATACCTGATGCAATCCCTGCGGGAAATTCCGGAATTGAAAAATGTTCGGGGCCAAGGTTTGATGATCGGCTTTGATTTGCCTGATTCGCATACCGATCTCCGTAAGAAACTATTGACAGACCATTTTATTTTTACTGGTGAAGCCAAACCAAATGTAATCCGGCTCTTGCCTTCCCTCGCACTGACCAGGGAGGAAGCTGATGAATTCCTGGAGGCTGTTCGAAAAGAAATCGCTGTTCCTGTTGGTTAACCTCATAAATTTTGATTTTTCATGATGCATTTTACTTCTGTTCAGGATGTTCCGGATCTTCAGCAATTAGTGGATGCTGCTTTAGCCTACAAAGCGAATCCGTATAAGGACCACAATCTCGGAAAACGGAAACGGATCGGGATGTTGTTCCTGAATCCAAGTATGCGGACACGTTTAAGCACCCAGGTGGCGGCACAGCAACTGGGAATGGAAGCGGTGGTTTTTAATGTGGGCAGTGAAGGATGGGCACTTGAGTTCGAAGAAGAAGCCATCATGAGTGGCACCACCGTGGAGCATGTCAAAGATGCCGCTCCGATCATGGGAAAATATTTTGATATTCTCTGTATCCGCACATTTCCCTCGCTGAAAAATAAAGAAGACGATTATTCCGAATTGTATATACGGCAGTTTATAAAATATGCAGGTATCCCGATTGTGAGCCTGGAAAGTGCCACCCTGCATCCGCTGCAAAGCCTCACGGATATTATCACCATGCAGGAATACATGAAGTTGCCCGCTCAGGCTGCCAGATTTGCGGGACGTAAACCCCGGGTAGTACTCACCTGGGCACCCCATGTAAAACCATTGCCGCAATGTGTGGCAAATAGCTTTGCACAATGGGTGAATGCCTGGGGAGAAGCGGATTTTGTAATCACCCATCCGGAAGATTATGAATTATCGGAAACATTTACCAGAGGCGCAACGATAGAATACAACCAGGACGAGGCACTGAAGAACGCAGATTTCGTGTATGTGAAAAACTGGAGCACCTTTACGGATTACGGAAAAATTTATACCAATGATCCCGAGTGGATGCTGACGAACGAAAAACTGGCACTAACCAATGAAGCCAGGGTAATGCATTGCCTGCCTGTGCGTAGAAATGTTGAACTGAGCGATGAAATTCTCGATGGTCCGAATAGCCTGGTAACCACGCAGGCGGGTAACCGGGTTTGGGCGGCACAGGCTGTATTGGCATCGATCCTTCGCGCAAAACAATAAGAATGGTTTTTGTTATCAAGATAGGAGGAAATGTGCTGGATGATCCGGCGGCATTAGAACAGTTTCTGCATGATTTTGCATCCATCAGCGGACCTAAAATACTGGTTCATGGCGGAGGTAAAATCGCAACCCGCCTGGGAGATCAGTTGGGTATCACATCACACTATATAGACGGCAGACGGATCACAGACGATGCCACCATTGACCTCGTGACCATGGTTTACGGAGGATTGGTGAACAAACAACTGGTGGCCCAGTTACAGGCGAAGCAATGTAATGCGATCGGCATAACCGGTGCAGATGGGAACCTCTTGCCGGCAGTAAAACGTCCGGTTAAAACCATTGATTATGGATGGGTAGGAGATGTGAAAGCCGATGCCCTGCCACTGGAAAGCTGGCAATTGTTACTCGACAACGGACTGGTACCTGTTCTTGCACCGCTTACACATGATGGCGCCGGACATATGCTGAATACCAATGCAGATACAATGGCGGCAACCATTGCAATTGCTTTGTCGGCCCATTATCCCGTGCGACTGATTTATTGTTTTGAGAAGAAAGGAATACTGGAGCAGGTGGAGGACGAAAATTCAGTGATCCGGTTTATCAATCCGGATTTGTATGCAACACTAAAAGCAGAGCAGAAATTGTTTGCAGGTATTTTGCCAAAACTGGACAATGCCTTTGAGGCGATTGGAAAAGGAGTGCAGCAGGTACTGATTGGTCATGCTGCCGACCTGGTGCAGAATACCGGTTCGGAAACAACCGGGACCTTAATTTCAGCCTGATTTACCCGTCGGGTAACCGACGGGTGGGGAAAAGAAAATGTATGGAGCAATTATATAAGGAAGCAGTTGGGCTGTTACAGCAGTTGATCAGTACACCTTCCCTGAGTCGCGAGGAGCAGGGAACGGCGGAGCTGATTCGCGCCTTCCTGGAATCAAAGGGCGTGGAGGCGCAGCAGCAGCTTCATAATGTATGGGCAGTAAACAGGTATTTTCAACCTGGCAAACCAACGGTGGTACTGAATTCTCATCATGATACCGTAAAACCCAATCCGCAGTATACAAGAGATCCCTTTGAGCCGGCCATCGAAGCGGACAAACTTTATGGTCTCGGCAGCAATGATGCAGGTGGTGCACTGGTATCACTGATCGCCTGTTTTCTTCATTTTTACAACCGTACCGACCTTCCGGTCAACCTGGTGCTGGCTGCAACAGCAGAGGAAGAAGTGTCGGGCAGAAATGGCGTGGAAGCCCTGTTGAAGGATCCCGTTTTTTTGCAAACAACGCATCCTACTGGTGTGCAAGGCTTCCAAAACTGGTCGGCCATCGTTGGTGAACCAACCGAAATGGAACTGGCCGTATCAGAAAAAGGCCTGCTGGTACTGGATTGCACAGTAACCGGAAAAACCGGCCATGCGGCCAGGCAGGAAGGTATCAATGCCCTTTATAAAGCGGTAGATGCGATCAACTGGTTCAGAACCTATCAGTTTCCCAAAATTTCCCCTACGCTGGGACCAGTGCACATGAACGTAACCGTTATACAAACGGAAAACAAAGCGCATAACGTTGTTCCCGGAACCTGCCAGTTTACAGTGGATATACGGGTAACAGATGCCTATACACACGAAGAAATTGTATCCATCATAAAAAAGGAAATAGAAGCTGACATTCAACCCCGGAGTATGCGGATGCGGGCTACAGCTATCGGTGATGCACACCCGCTGGTACTGGCAGGTAAAAAACTGGGCAAAACTTCCTATGGATCGCCAACCTGTTCAGATAAAGCATTGTTGCCTTTTCCGGCCCTGAAATGCGGTCCGGGTTTCAGCGGCAGAAGTCATACGGCAGATGAATTCATCTACCTGCAGGAAATCCATGATGGCATCCAAACCTATATAGAAATGATTGAAACAGCGCTTCCTTATTTCGAAAGCAGCACCCTCAAATAAAACAGTAACATGAAACTCTGGCAAAAAAATACAGCATCGCTAAAGGAAGTGGAACAGTTTACGGTTGGGCGTGATCGTGAGTTTGATCAGCAGATGGCCCGCCAGGATGTGTTGGGTAATATGGCACATGCAATTATGCTGGAAGAAATCGGCCTGTTGACAACAGCGGAAAAAGACCAGCTACTGGCGGAGTTGAAAAAAATCTATCAGCTGGCAGCCAGCGGTGAGCTGCTTATCGCCGAAGGCATAGAAGATATTCATTCCCAGGTCGAATACCTGCTCACCCAGGCATTGGGCGACACCGGAAAAAAAATCCACAGCGCAAGAAGCCGCAACGACCAGGTGCTGGTTGATCTGAAATTATTTCTTCGGGATGAAATACAATCCCTCGTTGAAGTGGTAATGCCTTTTTTTGAATTGCTGCAGACACAAAGTGAAAAATACAAAGCGCATTTATTACCCGGCTACACCCACCTGCAACTGGCCATGCCGTCGTCCTTCGGACTCTGGTTCGGGGCATATGCGGAAAGCCTGGTAGATGACCTGCTTACCCTGCAGGCGGCATATGAAGTGGTTAATAAAAATCCGCTGGGATCGGCTGCGGGATACGGGTCCTCTTTTCCGGTCAAACGGCAACGTACAACCGAATTGCTGGGCTTTTCCCAACTGAACTACAATGTAGTATATGCACAGATGGGAAGAGGCAAGGCCGAGCGCATCGTGGCAATGGCCCTGGCGAATCTGGCAGATACCCTGGCGAAATTATCGATGGATGCCTGTCTTTACCTGAACCAGAATTTCGGCTTCATCAGTTTTCCTCCGGAACTGACAACCGGCAGCAGTATCATGCCGCACAAAAAAAATCCGGATGTATTCGAGCTGATCCGCTCTCATGGTAACCGGATAAAGGCGCTTCCGAATGAAATCATGTTGATGACCACTAACCTGCCATCGGGGTATCACCGGGATCTTCAATTGCTGAAAGAACATTTGTTTCCGGCATTCAGTACGCTGAAGGATTGTTTCAACATGGCGGGACTCATGCTTTCCCAGATCGAAATCCGGGATGGATTACTGGAGGATGAAAAATACAAATACCTTTTTAGTGTAGAGGAAGTCAATAAACTGGTCTTGCAGGGCATGCCATTCCGGGATGCCTATAAACAATTGGGACTGGCCATCGAAAGCGGAAACTACCAGTACAATACCCACCTCGACCATACCCACGAAGGCAGTATCGGGAATTTGTGCAACGACCAGATAAAGGAATCTATGCAGGCGGTACTCGGCCGGTTCAATTTTAGCGGAGTAAATACCGTGGTGGAGCAATTATTACGTTAATTTGCCCATTCGTTGCGCCAGAAAGGTGCTTAATTGAACCACTACATGCAAAAACGTATCGCACTATTCGGATCCACCGGCTCCATAGGAACCCAGGCATTGGCTGTCATTGAAGCCAATCCACAATTGTTTACTGCTGAAGTGCTGACCGCCCAGCAGAATGATGAGTTACTTATCAAACAGGCACTGCAATTCCAGCCCAATATCGTTGTGATTGGTGATGAAAGCCGCTATCAGAAAGTGAAACAGGCGCTGGCAGGCACTGATACCAAGGTATTCGCGGGAGAAAAAGCACTGGAAGAAGTGGCTGCCATGGATTGTTATGACCTGATGCTGGCCGGTATCGTAGGCTTCGCGGGATTAAAACCAACATTACAGGCGGTGGAACAAGGCAAGCCAGTGGCCCTTGCCAATAAGGAAACCCTGGTAGTGGCGGGTGATATCGTGATGCAGAAAGCGATTGAAAAGCGGGTGCCCATCATTCCGGTAGACAGCGAACACAGTGCTATTTTTCAATGCCTGGTAGGAGAGAACCTGAATCCCATTGATAAAATCATCTTAACAGCCTCTGGTGGCCCGTTCCTGGGTAAAAAACCCAATTTTCTGGTGAATGTGAAGCGGGACCATGCCCTGCAGCACCCGAACTGGAGCATGGGTGCGAAGATCACCATTGATTCAGCCACGCTGATGAATAAGGGATTGGAAATGATTGAGGCGAAATGGTTATTTAACCTGAAGCCGGAGCAGGTGCAGGTATTGGTGCATCCACAGAGCATCATTCATAGCATGGTGCAGTTTGAGGATGGTTCCATCAAAGCCCAGATGGGTTTGCCGGATATGAAATTGCCGATTCAGTATGCGATGGCATTTCCGCAACGGATCCTGAACCAGTTTCCCCGATATGATTTCCGCAAGCCCAATACGCTCACATTTGAAGAGCCGGATGTAAAAACCTTCAGAAACCTGGCCCTGGCTACAGAGGCCTTGCATAAAGGAGGCAATCTCCCCTGTATCTTAAACGCCGCCAATGAAATTGCGGTCTATGCCTTCTTAAGAAACAGGGTGGGTTTCCTGGACATGACCGATGTGATTGAACGGACCATGAATAAACTGGAGTTTATTGCGGAACCCACCCTGGAACAATACTTTGAAACAGATGCGGCGGCCCGTGAATTTGCCGCCACACTGATTCATTTGTAATTCTTTAATTAGGGAATAATATTCAGGGTGTCTGCCTGCAATAAAGTAGTACCATTATAATAACGCATTACATATTTTCCCGGCGTCATCAGTCGGAATGTGAAAATTGTATCCTTTACGTAGGTGTTCGGCAAACAGGAGGGTTGAGGCAAAGCGGGATTGGGTTTGGAACCGATGGCCTGTAAATCGAACTGGCTGGCACCCGAATTACGGGCATCCACACCTTCGAATTTATAACACTGATCCGGCGCAGTAACCCGGATTTGTGTTTTTACAGTATCACCTACTTTGGCAGTATCCGGGGTATTCACATTGGCAAAAGCGATGGTTACCAGGACCCGCTCGTCCGGTGGTAAGTCCTTGGTTTTCAAACAGGCACTCAGGCTCAGCACCACAGCAGCGGAAAAAACTAATTTCTTCATGTATCGATGTTTAGTGATCATGACAAAGATGCCTGAATATCCGTTGTACGAACAAAAAATTTATGGTTCCAATAGGGTTTTTTCCCTGATATTTGTCAACATTCATACATAGTACCTGACTGATTTATATGATATTTTTAGCAATTAATTGGGCGGAAGTTGGAGTTAAAGCCGGGCAGTTTATTCTTTCTTTTTC
>CAZJNY010000195.1:0-7285 GCA_964547405.1 uncultured Flavihumibacter sp.
AATTTTCGTGATAGGCTTTTCCCGCCAGGGTATAGATATAAGGCAGCAGGCGATAACGCAACCGGATATAGCTTTCCATGGTTTTATAAGCCGGATGAGTTTCCGGAGCAATATGGTAAAATTCCCTGAAGGGATATTGCCCATGAGCGCGGAACAAGGGTACAAAAGCGCCGAATTGAAACCAGCGGCTTTGCAGTTCACGCCACTCTTCCAGGTCTTCCGCGTTGGGTTGCTCGAATTTGCGCGGTACCACAAACCCACCTATATCCATTGTCCAGTAGGGTAAACCGGACATGGAGAAATTCATACCGGCAGCAATTTGTGCTTTCATATCCCACCAGGTAGATCCGATATCACCGCTCCAGATGGTAGCACCATACCTTTGCGAACCTGCAAATCCGGAACGGGTTAACAGAAAGACCCGCTTATTGGAATCTACCGATCGCTGCCCTTCATAAATCCCTTTCGCATTTTGCAGTGGATACGCATTCAGCCAGGCCGCTGCTGGTCCGGGTTGGGTTCCACTCATCTGCAGCTTTCTTTTTTCAGGTGAAACATTGGAAAGAATATCCGGTTCACTGGCATCCATCCACCAGGCATCAAATCCTTTCGAATAGATTTTTTCATGAATCAGCTTCCAGAATCCAGTTCTCGCAGCTTCATTGAAAGCATCATAAAAAGTGGAAACATAGCCTTTGCCGATCCAGTCGCGCTGGCGATCTGCCACATTTCTGGGATAGAGCCAACCCTGTTTTTCAAAGTTCTTATAGGCTTCAATTCCTTCATAGAATTTAGGCCATACCGAAATCATAATCCGGGTATGGTATTGGTTATGCAATTGCCGGATCATCGCATCGGGCGAAGGGAATCGTTTTTCATCAAATTCCTGGCTGCCCCACTGGTCTTCTTTCCAGTAACTCCAGTCGAGCACTATATTATCCAGTGGAATTCTTCGTTTACGAAATTCTTTCACCACATCCAGGAGTTCTTCCTGCGTTTTATAACGTTCCCGGCTCTGCCAGAATCCCATTGCCCATTTCGGCACTATCGGCGCTTTTCCGGTAACCCTCCGATAACCTGCAATGATCTCATCCATGGTAGTTCCATGAATAAAATAATAGTCAGCCTGATTGCCCGCCTCTGAACTAAAACTGAACTGCTCCTGCTGTTCGGGAGGCGCCGGTTCCTGCCATTTGAAGGAACAGTAGGATTCGGCACCTTCGGGTATCCATTCCAGTTGGATGGATACTGCTTTTCCTTTGATCATTGGTATATCCAGCAGTGCGGGCGCCGGATTCCAGGCTTTGCGCCAGCGATCCAGTATTTTTTTCCCATCGATCCATAAGCGGATGGTTCCACCATAGGTAAGCCGGAATTGATGAATGCCACTAAAGCCTGATGAAATGCTTCCAGTCCAGACAACCTTGCCCGACTGGGGTTTAAATTCAGCCGGCAATTGCTGTACCGATTCTCCGAGGTATTCCATATTGATGGTGGATTCAGCCCGACTCAATACCGGAGTTGTTGCATCAGTGTTATTATAATACGAAGCGGTGAGCCAGCCCTTCTCCCCTTTTTCGTCGACCAGTTGCAGTGCCGATAAAGGCCGGAAGGGGCGTATATCACCGGCCGTTGTCAGGGAATAGTTATCCCAGAGAATTCCATATTGATTGGTGGAAACAAGGAAAGGGATGGCGACCTCTGTATTATTCTGAAAAAAATAAACCTGCCTACCGCGATAATTATACACCCCATCCTGGTGCTGACCTAGTCCATACCAGGCTTCCCCGGATTGACCCTGGAAATGCTGCGTCAGCTTCCAGGATGCCTGTCCTTCATGAACGGCAGGTTCAAAGATTCTCCCACCTGCCTTTTTTTCTGTTATCAGGAGCGCACCGGCAGAATCATAAAAACTGACTGCTCCCGTTCCGGCATCCACCACTACTTTCAGCGATCTCGTCTTTAGGATGAGTTGGGTTTCGTTTTCTTCCAGCTGCCAGTCTCTGAACGCCTGATCCTGTGCCACTGCTATCAGACTTTGGTCCGCAGCAAACTGCCTATCCGGTACTGAAACCACCCGCACAATTTTATCCGACAACAGCTCCAGTTTGACAGCCCCTCCGATTCCGGTAAGCACCGAATCAGTATATACAATCACCCCCTTGTCCGTTCGCTGATAGGGAATGCCGGCAACTACCGATTGATGAACCAGGAAAGATGATAACAGGAAAACCAGTGCAATCCATGTTTTATACATGTGTTCTCAATTTCTTGTAAAACTAGCCCTGCAGCTCCTTTCTGGGGGGTATGCTTTGATTACTTTTAGGTACCTGAATGTTTACATCCTGCTCGTTTATGGGCAAGTCCCTAACTTTGTGGCATGAACCTCGAATACAGAAATTTACTACCGGCAGATTTTGCAGCAGATTCCCGCGTATGGATTTACCAGAGCAACCGCCTCTTCGGCATGATGGAAGCGCTGGAACTGGAAAAAGTATTAAACGCTTTTACTGATCAATGGCAGGCGCACGGTGCTCCCGTCAAAGGCTTTGCTTCCCTGTTTTTTGGTCAGTTTATTGTACTGATGGCAGATGAATCCCAAACCGGAGTAAGCGGCTGCTCCACCGACAGTTCTGTACGGATGATTAAAGCTGTTGAAGAAGGTTTTGGCGTAAGCCTGTTTGACCGGCAGTTGCTGGCTTTTGTTGTGAAAGACAAAGTACAGCTGATTCCCCTCTCCCAGTTGAAGGCTGCGGTGGAAGGTGGTTTTGTTTCGGGTGAAACCCTTTATTTCAACAACCTGGTGGCTACCAAAGAAGCATTGGAAAACAACTGGCTGATACCGGTAAAAGATAGCTGGCTGAAAAATAAATTGCCGGTAGTTTCAACCTGATTAAAACTGCAGGATAAAGGCCGTTCCTTCATTCTCCACGCTCTGTACAGTTATATTGCCTTTGTGTAACATCATGATCTGTTTACACAAACTCAGACCAATACCACTGCCGCTTTTTTTGGTACTGAAAAAGGGAATGAAGATTTTATCCATGATTTCTGCCGGCATTCCAATGCCATTATCTGCTACTTTTAGCAATGTCCGGTTATTGGCTCCTTTACTGGCAGAGAGCACAATTCTGGGTTGCGGACGATCCCTTACGGCATCCATCGCATTTACCAGGAGATTGATCAGCACCTGATCTACCAGATTGGTATCCGCTTCTATGGTGATTCCCGGTTCTTTCAGAATAATCTCCAGTTCTATATTCAGTTGTTCCAGTTTGGGCTGCATCAACTGCTGAAGATTAACAAAAAGATCCAGTACCTGCACTGTTTCCAGGTTCAGTTTCGTGATCTTATTCAGATTCCTATAGGTTTCCGCAAATCGCAGCAACCCTTCACTTCTTCGTTTTATGGTTTCAATGCCTACTTCCAGATCCTCGTACACGGAATTGCTGGTAGTTTCAGCCGAAGCCTTTTGAAGGCTTTTTTTAAGGGTATCAGCAAGTGAAGAAATGGGCGCTACTGAATTCATGATTTCGTGGGTCATCACACTCAGCAGCCGCTGCCAGGCTTTGCTTTCCGTTTCATCCAATGCCTCATTTACGTTTTGAAAGGCGATTAGTTTATAGGTCTGTGATTCCGTTTGAAAGGCGGAACAGCTAACCAGAATTTTAAAAGCATCTTTTTCCAGATGTGCCGTTGCAATTTTTACCTCACCTGGTTTGATACTGCGAACCACTTCTCCCAGTTCAGCATCTCTGCGGGTTAGCGAATCAATTGATTTGAGGTAGGGAATCTGCAACATGCGTTTCAAGGCTTCATTCATCCATACCACATTTCCGGTTGCGAGTTCATAGGAAAGTATCCCGGTATCCACCAACTCCAGAATGCGTTGCAAATATTGATACTGTGTTTCCTTCTCTTTACTGATTACTTTGAATGCCGTATTGATTTCATTGAAACCCTTGCGAAGTGGTTGCAATTCAGTGGGGGCATGTTTTACATCAAAATACCGGGTAAAGTCGCGGTAATGCACACTCTCCACAAACTGCTTTAATTCCACTTCTGCCTTTTTCTGATACCGATAAAGATCATATACCAGGTAGAGGGATAGCGGTATTACCAGTAGCAGAAACCGGAAATAGCCGGCCACAATAGTCCAGGCGAGCAGGCACAACACGGCGAACAGCAGTGTTATCTTGATGAAGAGTTTATTTTTTTCCCAGAAATCAGATATCATATTTACTCAGGCGGCGATACAAAGCGGTTCTGGTAAGTCCCAGTTCTTTGGCCGCCTTGGTTATATTGCCATTATGTTTTTCAATCACTTTGAGTATCGTATTTTTTTCCACTGTACTCAAATTTGTTTCTTTCGGCTCCTCGCCTTCTTCCGCTGCAAATTCAATAGGTGAAAAAAGGAGATCTGCAGCTTTCAGTTCTTCCGTCTCTGCCATTATCACAGCTCTTTCAATGGTATACTGCAACTCCCTTACATTACCCGGAAACGGATAACTCAGTAATTTTTCACGGGCTGTTTTATCAAAGGGCAATTGTGGTTTCATGTATTTCTGGCTGTACAATTCATTAAAATGATCAGCCAGCAACAAGATGTCCTTACCCCTTTTACGAAGTGGTGGCACAACAATTTCCACCGTATTAATCCGGTAGATCAGATCCTTCCTGAACCGGTTTTCATTAGCCAGTTCCTGGATCGGCAAATTGGTTGCGCAAACCAGTCGTACATCAATGGGAGTCGCTTTATTGGAACCCAGCCTGGTAACAGTTCGGTTCTGCAATACCGATAGTAATTTCGCCTGCTGCTGCAAACTGATATTCCCGATTTCATCCAGGAATATGGTGCCTCCATTAGCGGCTTCAAAGCGCCCCATCCTGTCCTCACGGGCATCTGTAAACGCTCCCTTTACATGACCGAACAACTCGCTTTCAAACAGGGATTCTGTCAGTGCTCCAACATCCACTTTTATAAATGGGCCTGCCGCGCGCAGGGAATGCTGGTGAATGGCCCTGGCGATCAGGTCCTTTCCCGTACCATTTTCACCCAGTACCAGGATATTCGCATCGGTTGGAGCAATCTTTTCAATCTTATAAAAAATGGCTTCCATCTGCTCCGATTCTCCCAGCAGTTCGGAACCGATCAGGGGTTTGGTTTCCACCGGCTCTCCGGCATTTTTACCGGCACGCTTTTTCAACACTTCTTTAATCGTAGCGATCAGGCGGTCATTATGCCAGGGTTTCACAACAAAATCAGATGCTCCCTCTTTGAGGGATCGAACAGCGAGATCCACATCGCCATAAGCGGTTATCATGATTACCCCTGCATCACTTTTCAATTCCTTGATACGCCGCAGCCAGAAAAGTCCTTCATTCCCTGTATGCAGCGAACTGTTGAAATTCATATCCAGCAAAATCACATCAAAGCGATTGCCTGGTACCAGGTGATTGATTTCCTGCGGATTTTTTTCCGTTACTACTTCTTTGACTTCTGATTTGAGCAATAACCGAACTGCGGTTAATACATCCGTATCATCGTCAATTACCAGTATGGAAGCGTTTTTAAGTGTCATAATTCAAGGACACAAGTATAGGATTTATTTGCACTGCACGTATATCTCAATTGCGGACAGTAATTGTATCAAAAGCGAACACCAGATTCGCTTGACAGGTTTGTATATTATTGTTATTCAATGATTTATATTTTGGCACAGGGTTTACACTAGCTGTATGAGCCTAACAAGAAAAATTTCAGAAAGTGGATAGAGTTATTGAAAAAAAGAAATGGTCATCCAAAAAGCTGCTTACAATCGGCGGTGTGGTTGCGCTGGTAGCCTTGCTGGCCGGCAGCTATTATTTCACCCAGGGTGCCAGCCGGCTGAACATAGATCCCGATCGCATTACCATCAGTGAAATCACCAAAGGAATTTTCCAGGAAACGATTCCGGTAAATGGAATTGTACTTCCGGTAACAACCATTTACCTGGATGCAACAGAAGGTGGTCGCGTGGAAGAAAAATATGTGGAAGATGGAGCGATGATGACCAAGGGGCAACCGATTCTCCGACTGAGCAATACAGACCTTGAGCTGAGTTTATCCAATCAGGAGACACAGGTTTTTAATGTATTAACCCAGATGCAGATTTCCAAGAATAATGCCGACCAGAATACCATTACCCGTCTTAACCAGATGGCTGAGGTTGATAATGCCTTAAAAGAAGCTGAACGTTTGTACAAAGTGAATGAGCGCCTGTACAATCAGAAAGCGATCGGCAAGCAGGAATATCAGTCGAGCCAAAACCTCTATGATTACCAGGTACGCAGAAAAGCATTAACCGTAGACATCTTAAATAAAGATTCTGTTTCCAACCGGCAGCAGCTTTCCCAGATGCAGCAAAGTTTTGAGCGCATGCAGAATGCCCTTCAGCTGATGCGGAAAAAAGTGGGCGACCTGATTGTACGGGCACCCGTTGATGGGCAGTTGACTTCCCTGGATGCAGAAATCGGTCAATCCAAAAACAAAGGCGAGCGACTCGGACAACTGGATGTCATGAGTGGATATAAAATACGGGTGGATGTAGACGAGCATTATATCTCCCGTATTTTCACCGGACTTCGCGGTACGTTCAGCTTTGCCGGAAAAGAATATGCGCTGGTGATCAAAAAGATTTACACACAGGTTACTGCAGGTCGTTTCCAGGTGGATATGGAATTTGAAAAGGAAGTACCGCAGGGTATCCGACGCGGACAAACACTGCAGATCCGCCTGGCTTTATCGGATCAAAAGCAGGCCATCCTGTTGCCAAAGGGTGGATTTTACCAGAAAACAGGTGGTAACTGGGTGTACAAACTAAACGAAGCCGGTAATATGGCGTATAAAGTACAGGTGAAGCTGGGCATGCAGAGTCCGGATACCTATGAAGTACTCGAAGGCCTGCAACCCGGCGATAAAGTCATCACTTCCAGCTATGAAAATTTCGGAGAAAACGTGGAACTACTATTAAAGTAAGAAGTGAACCGCCATGCCAAATCTTAATTCATAAATCTTAAATCTTAAATCATAATGTCTTCCATACTAATCAAATTATTCCTGCTGCTGGTACTTGCGATTTCCAGTTCAGACACATTGATGAGCGGAGAAAATTGCCTTGTCAAACCGATTCAGCAAACCGCCTGCCAGGCAGCACCATTAAACCTTGTCCCGGAGGAGTCCGCCAGTTTGCTGGAAGAGTCCTCCCCTCTTTACATTCTCACAACCATTTAATAAATCATCCCC
>CAZJNY010000196.1:0-7253 GCA_964547405.1 uncultured Flavihumibacter sp.
TTGTGCCATGTTCAGTGTTTAAGATTGGTTCGCAAATTTAATTGGATATACGGAAAATACTATTGTAATAACATAAAAAATACCATCAGATAAAGCCACAACAGGTCTACGAAATGCCAGTAGGTACTCATCACTTCTACTGGTACCGGGTTGTAATTCCGGAATTTTGTGCTGAATGCCTTCCCAAAAAGAATAATCAGCGCAATTACCCCACCAATCACGTGCAACCCGTGCAGTCCGGCTATGATATACAAAAACTGTCCCCCACCTGCTCCGGAAAAACTGATCCCGGATGCCCAGATCTCTTTAAACCCCAGGTATTGCATAACCACAAATACCAGTCCCAGTATGGCCGTCAGCGTGATCAGCTGCCGGTACTTTACCCGCTCCCGCTCACGAAAGGCTTTCAGTGCAAGATAGATCGTAACACTGCTCGCCAACATCACCGCCGTTGAATACCAGAAAATGACAGGCATTTCAAAGCTGGTCCAACTAGGCTGACTCCTCTTAACGATATAGGCACTGGTCAACCCCGCAAACATCATGGTGATACTCGCAATGGCCACCCACATCGTGAATTTATTCGGATGTATTCTCTTTCGCTGCTCCATAGCTTCTACCCTCATACATTAAATTTTAATTACTCCTCCTCCATTCCTCCCGTCTCCTTTGTCCCCCGTCTCCCTTGTTTCCTCTTCCTTACACCTTATCCGCCACCAGGGCGAAAAAAACAATCAGCAGGTACAAATAACTCCCAAACATTACACCCCTTGCCGCTGATCTTTCCATTTTCCTGTACAACCGTACACTCAACCCAATCATCAGCAGATTGCAAACCAGGGTGATTAACAAACTTACCCACCCGGTTATACCCGTGAAATAAGGCGCCAATCCCACCGGTATCAGCAATACCGAATAAATGATCGACTGTATGGCCGAATATTTGGTCGGACCTTTTTCTGACGGCAGCAACCGAAACCCCGCCGCCTCATAATCCTTGTGTGCCAGCCAGGCAATCGCCCAGAAATGTGGGAACTGCCAAAAAAACTGGATCGCAAACAAAGCCCAGCCGCCCAGATCACGCCACCCATGCTCGCCAAAAAAAATGGTATCATTTCCCGCAGCAAACCCGATCAGACAGGGCAAACCACCAGGAAACGCACCTACCAGCACGGAGATGGAATTCACTTTTTTTAGTGGTGTATAAATAAAAGCGTAGAGGAACAGGCTGAAAGCTGCCAGACCAGCGGATAGTCCGTTAAAAAAATACCAGAGGAGGAAAACGCCCCCCAATCCACTAATCACAGCAAATATCCAACCTTCCGTCACAGACATCCGACCCGATGCAATCGGCCGGTTCGCTGTGCGCTTCATCAGGGCATCCGTATCTTTTTCCACTACCTGGTTAATGGTATTGGCACTGCCGGTTACCAGCATTCCAGCCAGAAACAGCAATGAGATCATGACCCAGTCATACTCCACAATTTTTGGTGCAAGGAGGTAACTTATTACCGCCGAAAACACCACCATTGTTGTCAAAGAGAACTTTATCAGCAGCAGGTAATCACGCATCCGCGCCACTACTCCATATTCTTTCCCTGGTTGAACTGATTCACTCTGCTGCATTCATCATTATTAAACAAAAATCGTTCAGTCTAAAAAAACGCCCCGATTGCTGATCAGGGCATTTTATGTCGATTTAGTTGTATAGCAAATTAACCCCCGAATCAATGCTTGCTTTCCGGACTCTCATTGGGAGATATCGGCTCCGTCTGACCAATGAAATCACGTCCGTCTTTACCGTAATCATACGCCCAGCGATGTACTTCAGGAATTTCACCTTCCCAGTTACCATGACCCGGATTGATCGGAGTGGTCCATTCCAGTGTTGTAGCACCCCATGGGTTCTGGGTTGTTACACGGCGACCTTTAAATATGCTATAGAAAAAGTTGAATACAAATAATAACTGCACCGCAAATACCATAATGGTTACGATAGAAATAAAGCGGTTCAGGCCATCAAACTGATTGAATGAAGCCCAGCCACTGAAATCCAGGTAACGGCGGGGAACACCTGCCAATCCCTGGTAGTGCATTGGCCAGAAAATCAGGTATGCACCCACCAGCGTAATCCAGAAGTGGATATATGCCAGCGTGTTATTCATATAACGACCATACATCTTGGGGAACCAATGGTACAGACCTGCAAACATGCCGAAGAAGGCAGATACACCCATTACAATATGGAAGTGCGCAATTACGAAATAGGTATCGTGCAGGTGAATATCCAATGTTGAGTTACCCAGGAAGATACCCGTTAAACCACCGGAAATGAAGAGGCTCACAAATCCGATGGAGAACAGCATACCCGGCGTAAACCGGAGGTTACCGCGCCAGAGTGTCGTAATCCAGTTGAATACCTTGATCGCTGATGGCACCGCAATCAATAGTGTCAGCAATACAAAGAAGGCACCCAGGAACGGATTCAATCCGGTTACAAACATGTGGTGCGCCCAAACCAGGAAGGCCAATACTGCAATTGCAAACATGGACCCAACCATCGCCATATAACCAAAGATGGGCTTACGGGCATTGGCAGACATAACATCCGATACCAGTCCCATCGTTGGAAGAATGATAATATATACTTCCGGGTGACCCAGGAACCAGAAAAGGTGTTGGTACAGGATCGCACTTCCTCCCTCATTCGGCAGCGCCTTCTGGGTGGAAGCAAGGAAAATATCAGAGAGATAGAAGCTGGTTCCTGCATGCCGGTCGAATAACAGAAGAATAAACCCGGACAATAATACAGGGAACGACAATACTCCCAGTACAGCTGTAAAGAACAGCGCCCAGATAGTCAATGGCATACGGGTCATGCTCATACCCTTGGTCCGCATATTCAGAATCGTGGAAATATAGTTCAGGCTTCCCAGTAAGGAGTTCACCACAAAGAGCGCCATCGCAATTAACCACAAATCCATACCGATTTTAGAACCCTCAGATGCATCACCCAGGGCACTCAGTGGAGGATAAACGGTCCATCCGCCACTGGCCGGACCAGTTTGTACAAACAAAGAGCTGATCATGATGATACTGGCTGCGAAGAAAAACCAGTAGCTCAGCATATTCATGAAAGGGGATGCCATATCACGGGCACCTACCTGCAAAGGAATAAGGAAGTTGGAGAAGGTTCCGCTCAGGCCGGCCGTCAATACAAAGAATACCAGTACGGTACCGTGCATGGTTGTCAATGCATAATAAAACTCAGGTTGAATTTTTCCACCTGCTGCCCATTTTCCCAGAATTGATTCCAGGAAGGGGAAGGTTTCATTGGGAAAACCCAGCTGAAGCCGGAACAGTACCGAAAAAAGACCGCCGATAATTGCCCAGATAATACCTGTAATAAGGAACTGCTTGGCAATCATCTTGTGATCCTGGCTGAACACATACTTCGTAATGAAGGTTTCTTTGTGGTGATGGCCATGGTGCTCATCATGATGAACCTCATGTGTGGTCATCGCTCCCACCTGCTCGTTCAAATTCACTTCTTGGCTCATAAAAATCTATTTGTTTTTCGGTACGACCTTAGTTTGAATTGGATCCTGTAACGCCTGCTGCAGCAGTAACCGTACTGTCAGCCGGAGCTGCTGCCGGTGTAGCTGGTTTTGATTCAAGCTCCGGATTGGACATTACATAATTTGATTTCTGCTTGGCAAGCCATAACAGGTATTCAGCCGGCTCTACCACTTTTACGATTCCCTTCATGGAATAATGCCCTTTACCACACATCTGATCACAGGAAATTTCGTATTCGAAATCAGGGTTACCTGTTTTTTCCTTCATCTGGGCAGTCGTGTACTTTGGAGTAAACCACATGGTAGTAGGAGTACCCGGAACCGCATCCATCTTCATCCGGAAATGCGCCAGACCTACGTCATGTACCACATCACGGCTGTTGATGATCAGCTTCACAGGTTTACCAACCACGAGGTACATCGCCTCATTGGTTACCACATCATCATGAGCAGCTTTGTCATCCCAGATCAATCCAAGCTGATTCAATTTTCCTTCGTCGATATTCTTATAATACTTTTTACCAAATACCTTGTCTTTACCCGGATACCGGTAAATCCAGCCAAACTGCTTACCGGTAATCTCCACCACATTCGCTTCTTTGGGAGCATCACCGGTGATCTTAAACCAGTAATACAATCCGAAACCAACCAGCACCGTCAGGGCGATGGCAGGAATTACAGTCCAGATTACTTCCAGCTTATTGTTATGTGGGTAGTAAAATGCTTTACGACCCTCTTTGTACTGATATTTAAAAGAGAACCAGAAAAGTGCAATCTGGGTAATAACAAATACGATACCGGTGATGGCGATGGTGATATACAACATCGTGTCAATCTTCTCACCATGGTCAGATGCAGCTTCACCAAGGATTTTACCCTTGAATAACTCATTGCACCAGTACACTCCGATCAATCCAAGGATCATGAACGCAAGGAGCAGAAACCCATTAATCTTGTTATTCTGCTCAAAGGTTTTCTGTTCACCTTTCAACACAGATACATATTCGCTGGCTTTTGCGATCTGGAAGACCACGATAAAACCCAACAACAGGATCGCAATGATTAATAATGTAGACATGTCTTATTCCGTGTTTATACAAAGTTTTGAATGAAAGCTTATATGCTACGCTTTTGTTTAATCTTCCTTTATCAGGTATGGTGAATGATACTCTCTTTAAGGAATGGATGGTTCCGGTTGATCAATGAGTGTTTGCTCAATGCATTTCCGGTTGCCCACATAATCAATCCGATAAATCCTGCTGCAACACCAAAATCAAACAATCCGAGTTCCACATGCTCCTTGGATACGGATGCAATAACCATCTGGTAAAAATCTATCCAGTGCCCGAATATGATCAGAACGGACATAAATACCAGTAATGTATAATTCCGCTTGGAGCTTCTTCTCATCAGAATCAGCAACGGCGCAATAAAGTTGATGATCAGGTTCAGGAAGAAAATTCCGCGATAAGGCCCCTGTACCCGGTGTTTGAAATAAACAACTTCTTCCGGAATATTGGCATACCAGATCAGCATGTACTGGCTGAACCAGAGGTAGGTCCAGAATACAGAGAAGGCAAACATGAACTTACCCAGGTCATGCAGGTGCTCCTGGTTTACCAGTTCCAGGTATCCCTGATTCTTCAGATAAATAACGAACAAGGTAATAAGTGCCATACCCGCCACAAAGGAAGAGGCAAAAGTATACCAGCTGTACATGGTACTGTACCAGTGTGCATCAATACTCATAAACCATAACCAGGGAACAGTAGATGCTACCGTAAGTCCGAACCAAACCAGGTAGAGTGAACCCCAGATGGTATTCTTGAAAATATATTTCTTTCCTTCCTCCGGACTTAAAGGTCCGCTATTGTCAAGCTCCCGGCTGATTGAACGCATTTTAGCTCCCAGAAAGATCCATCCCAGTAACGTAAGGCTGGTCCAGACAATAAAGAAAGTCGGATTCAAAAACCCGATTTTTCCCATCAGGATATGATCATTCGGGTCTGGTGAAATCCAGTGGTAAATATGGTGCTGATGACCAACAATCAGGGCCACCAAAATCACCCCGGTAATGATCCCGATTGGAATTACTGCTGTGGAGATGGCTTCTGCAACCCGGCGGAAACTCATCTGCCAGCCACCCATTGCAAGTGTAGTGGCACAGATGAAAAACATCGAGGCGTTTACTATCAACAGGAAATAAACACTGTTATACAATAGTACTGCCCAGAACCGCGCAACAGCGTGCTCATCACCCTGGCCATACATAAAATATCCAACAAGGATGGAAACCAATCCCACCGCCATCAGAATCAACGACCACATCTTGTACTTGGCAGGTATTTCAAATTGCTCTCTGAAAGACATTCTCAAAAATTTATCGTTTGGTCAAATTGGTTTTCTATTTCATTGCAGTTGCCGTACTGTCAGCCTTTACAGTAGCAGTACTATCGGTTGCTGCAGCAGCACCTGGAGTTTCACCCCTCTGCTTCATCCGGATATACTGCACCATGATCCAGCGCTGCTTGGGTGTAAGATGGGAAGCATAGGATCCCATCAGGTTTTTTCCATAAGTAATGGAATGAAAGATGGTTCCATCTGCCATGTTTTTGATCTCATCAGAAACCAGGTTTTTGGGTGCCAGTGGATAAGGTCCTTTGCCATCGTTGTACAAGGGTCCGTTACCATCGAGTTTGGAACCGTGACAGATACCACAGTTAATCAGGTACAATCTTTCTGTCTCGGTATAGGCTTCCTCATCCAATTTCGCAGTAAGCGGATTTTTCAGCGCGGCAGACGTAACATAAGTGCCTGTAGTATCTTTCAACATTCTGTAAATCACTTCTTCCCCACGGGCAACTGTGCCAGCCACCGGTTCAGCATTGTAATTAATGCCCTCTGCCTGCAATTCACGGTTATCATTGTAGGTCTCAACAGCCCGGCTATACGCCATATCTGGCATGTAAACCTTTCCTGGTGTACGCTTTACATCGCTGCAACTGCTGAATGCAACCGCACCGAGAACTACCGCTATGATGGATATCTTATTCATGCTTCTTGTCTTCTTCTAAGGTTATGCTAAACTATTTTCTGATGGTGTGCTGTACAACTTCTGATCCTTAGCATACCTGCCCAGCCACCAGCCTTCTTCGGCTTCCTGCACATTGATTTCTTTCGCTCCCACACTCTCCAGAAAAGCTTTCGCATCAGCTTCATTGGTTCTGGAGGTACATTCCAATACCATCACAAAAAGATCATCGGTTGCGCGTAAATGAAAATGATGCTTTTTAACGAAGGGTGCTAACTGACAGAGATAACAAAAGGTCAGTACCATGCCCACTGCTGAAAACAATACGGTTAATTCGAATGTAATCGGTATAAAGGCCGGAAGCGGAAAATGTGGCTTACCACCAATGTTCAGCGGCCAGTCTTTATTGAACACCCAGCTCATAAAAGTCAGGGCGGTAGTGGTGCCGGTGATGCCATAAATGAAACCTGCAGTATGCAAACTGGTATCCCGCAAGCCCATCGCCTGGTCTAACCCGTGAATGGGAAAAGGCGTATATACATCGTGAATTTTATAGCCGGCCTTGCGAACCTTCTTCACTGCTGGAAACAGGACTTTTTCGTCATCAAAGCATCCAACTACGAATTTCTTTTTTGCCATTTTTA
>CAZJNY010000197.1:0-7224 GCA_964547405.1 uncultured Flavihumibacter sp.
GATTTTTTTCAGTCGACAGATGATTTGATGAATCAGCTGGTTAAACGCGACAGTTCGGTGCAGGTTCACTTAAGTTCGGAACTCAGGGATTCCGCTGCCTTTTACCAGCACCTGCAAACCCTTGCTGGAAAGATTGATGCCACTTTAGTACCCCATGTTCAGGCCCTGGAAAAACAGCTGGTGCACCGCTTGAAAGAACTGGAAAAGAAAATGATCCGGGCAGAAAAAAGAAAGTTCAGTGATGAAGCGCGGCAACTTCAAGCGATCCGAACGGCACTATTTCCCAATAACTCCTTACAGGAACGGTTTGAAAACGTTCTGCCCTACTATGCTCAGTACGGTCCCGCTTTTATTGATTTACTATATGCTGCAAGTCCTGCGCTGGAGCAGGAGTTTAGGATCATGAATTTAGAATTATGATTTATGAATTATGAATTTTAACCTAGCGCGAAATTCCTGATTCTCAATTCATAATTCTCAATTCATAATTCATAAATCAAACTGGTTCGGGTTTCCTTTCTCCCTTAGTTTTTCCACTTTTGCCAGTACTTCGGCTTCGAGTTGTTGTTTGTAGGCGCTTACTTTATCACCGATAGCGCTGTCAAATGCGCCAATTATGGTGGCAGCGAGGATTCCTGCATTTTTAGCTGCATTGAGGGCAACCGTTGCAACCGGAATACCATTTGGCATTTGCAGAATGGATAAAACAGAATCCCAGCCATCGATGGAGTTGGAAGACTTTATCGGAACACCAATAACGGGTAAGGAGGTGATGGAAGCAACCATTCCCGGAAGATGTGCGGCACCACCGGCTCCTGCAATAATAATTTTCAGACCTCTTTCCCTGGCAGACTGCGCATAGTTCACCATTCTTAAGGGCGTCCGATGGGCAGACACGACGGTCAGTTCAAAGGCAATTCCAAATTCAGTTAACAGATCGGCAGCAGCCTGCATAATGGGAAGATCCGAGTCGGATCCCATGATGATACCTACCTGGGGAGCTATGGATGTTGACATAAAAATAGCAGCTTGATTATTTCGGCAAAGAACCGGAATTTCTAGTATTCCGAAACGCCTTTTAAGCGCATTAATTCTATTTCTGCAAGTTTGGCATTGTAACGGGCAGCAATCAACCGGTCATATCCATCTGCCAGGCTAATCTGTGCTTCCCGTAATTCAAGATAGGTACTTACTCCCTGTTTGAAACGTTCCAGCGCAATGAACACATTTTCTTTGGCCAGTAGAATATTGTCTTCTTCCAGCGCCAGGTTTTTCTTCTGCAATTCATAATCGCGGAAGGCATTGTTGATCTGCACGTCCAGCAGGGTGCGGGTATTGTCCAGTAGTAATTCCTGTTGCAGGATACTGATCCGGGCCTGTTGCTGCAGGCGTTTCGCCGATAGCCCGTTTAAGATTGGGAGCGTCAGACTCAACCCGTAGTTGAAGCCGAGGTTTCTGTTAAACAGGGGGGTGAAGTTATTGATAACCGCCTGGTTGGTGAGTCGGTTCAGGTTATAGGCGGAGTTAAAATTGAGAACGGGATACCGGTCTCCGACACGCTCCCGGTACACCAGTTTTGCGATATCAATATTCTTGCGTGCTATCAGCAGTTGCGGGCTCTGGTTTTCCAGGTCAGTGCGAATTTCATCCAGCGTCATGTCTTTGCGGATGGGTATGGTATCAAGCACTTCGTATACGGCATTAGATTCAAAACCGATCAATTGGTTAAGTTGTTCTTTCAACTGTTCAATAAGGGTGTTCTGCTGATATTGGGAAGCCGTAAACGCATTCAGGTCAACTTTAGCCTGTAATAATTCAGGTTTGGCGCCCAGGCCCACACTTAATTTTTTATCGGCCAGCTTAACTCTTTCCTCACTGATGCTTTTTTGTTCAAGGATGGCTTTGAGCAGTTGTTTCTGACGAACGATATTGTAGTAATTGCTGATGACAGCCGCTGTTGTATTTACGACCTGGTTACGAACACCAAGGATCCCAAGTTGTTCAATTTCGGCTACCCGTTCCCGTGTGGCAAACATTTTAAATCCATCAAATAAGGTCAGACTTAAATTCAGGGATGCCTGCAGGGTACTGGAACGTAATCCCGATGTATCCCTTTTGGAGCCATTGGCCAGTTCCTGCTTTTGTGCATTGGTATTCCAGATTTTGGTAGCGGTACCATTTAGTCTGGGAAGAAAAGCAGCCCAGGCATAATCATTATCCAGGGCAAAGGAACTGGAATCGTTTTTGGCGAGCCGGATATCATAGTTGTTTCGTAATGCCAGGTCAACTGCTGCTTCTACTGTCAGCACCTGCTGTGCCTGACTGTTGGTCAGCGATACCATGGCCGTAACAAGAAGGAGTATGGTGCGTATCATAAAAACTGTTCGATAGATCAGGCAGAAACCGGAATGGTTACGACCTCATCGAGTTCACTATGCGTTTTTTTCTTGGAAGATAAATAAGAGTACATGGCCGGGATAACATAAAGGGTCAGTATCAGTGAAAACATGATACCTCCTGTAATTACGATCCCCAGTGGAATCCGGCTGGTGGAGGCGGCTCCAAGGGAAAGTGCCAATGGCAAGGCGCCCAGTGCCATCGCCAGACTGGTCATCAGAATGGGACGTAGCCTGCTTACGGCCGCATCAATTACCGCCGGAGCTTTAGCCATGCCTTCCATGCGTTTATGATTCGCGAATTCCACAATCAGGATTCCGTTTTTCGTAACCAGGCCGATCAGCATGATCATACCGATTTGTGAAAAGATATTCAGCGTCTGATCAAAAATCCATAAAGCAATCAGCGCTCCCGCAATTGCCAGTGGAACCGTAAACATGATTATAAACGGATCAATAAAGCTTTCAAATTGCGCTGCCAGGATCAGGAAGATAAGTCCCAGTGCCAGCAGGAATGCAAAGCTGGTATTGCTTGAACTTTCCTGGAAATCCCTGGATGATCCGGACAATGATGTTGAGAAGGTTTCATCCAGCAATCCATCTGCTATGCGTTCCATTTCCTTGATACCGTCACCGATGGTTTTACCAGGTGCGAGTCCGGCTGAAACTGTTGCTGATTTATATCGGTTAAAGTGATAGATAGTAGGAGGAGTGGTCTCTTCTTCGAAGCTCACGATATTATCGAGTGATACAACCTGTCCTGTTGAGCTGCGTACATACACTGTTTTCAAATCGGTAGGTTCATCCCGATCATTTCTAGCCAACTGGCCGATCACCTGGTATTGTTTGCCATCCTTGGTGAAATAACCCAGGCGACGGTTACTCAATGCAAGTTGCAGGGTGGAAGAAATGTCTTCAACGGATATACCAAGCTGACTTGCTTTAAGGCGATCAATATTCAGGCGCAGTTCAGGTTTGTTGAATTTCAGATCAGCATCTACCCCCTGGAATACAGCACTACGGTTGGCTTCTTCCAGGAATTTTGGAAGTACTTCCCGTATCTTATCAAAGTTTACATTCTGGATTACAAACTGAACCGGCAATCCGCCTCTTCTGTTCACCTGGATGGTCTGCTCCTGGATAGCGAAAGCGCGGCCTTCATTGAACCTGCCCATATTTCGGTTCACCATATCTACAATCTGTTGCTGACTTCGAACCCGCTCATCAGGATCCACCAGTGTCATACGCAGGAATCCGGTGTTTACGGAACCTGTTCCTGAAAATCCGGGAGCAGTAACGGTGATCATTACCCGCTTTTCCGGAACGGAATCCAGCATAAAGGTTCCGATACGGTCGATATAGTCATCCATATAATCAAAGGAAGTTCCTTCCGGAGCGGTGATAGACAGGCGAAACTGACTTCGGTCTTCCATGGGAGCCAGTTCCGACTGCATATTGGTACCAATGAAATAAATGGCTGCAAAACATATTGCGATGATAACAAAAGCTATCCAGCGAACCCGCATAAAACCAGAGAGGGTGCGGCGGTACATCGATTCCATTCCTTCAAAAAATGGTTCTGTTTTACGGTAGAACCAGGATGGTTTCTGTGATTTTCGGGTAAGCTTTACGTTTAGTACCGGTGTCAGTGTTAGTGATACAAATGCCGATATCAGTACAGCGCCCGCAACCACTATTCCAAATTCACGAAATAGCCGACCTACAAATCCTTCCAGGAAAACAATGGGGAGGAATACAACAGCCAGCGTAATGGAAGTGGCGATTACTGCAAAATAAATTTCCTTGGAGCCTTCTTTTGCTGCCTGCCATTTATCCATTCCCTTTTCCATCTTCTTGAAGATGTTCTCTGTTACCACAATTCCATCATCTACTACCAGTCCCGTTGCCAGCACGATGGCCAGCAGGGTCAGTACATTGATGGTAAATCCAAACAGGTACATGATGAAAAACGCACCAATCAGGGATACCGGAATATCAATCAATGGCCGAATGGCAATGATCCAGTCGCGGAAGAAAAAGTAGATAATCAATACCACCAGCACAAATGCAATGAGCAGGGTTTCTTCTACTTCAAGTATGGATCGTTTGATGAACTTGGTCTGGTCCAGTGCTATGTCCAGGGAAATATCTTCCGGTACATCTTTCTTTATCTGTTCATAACGTTTGTAGAACTCATCACTGATGGCCACATAATTGGAGCCGGGCTGTGGTACCAGGGCCAGCGCGATCATCGGAATAGTGCTTTCTTTCAGAACGGTTTCTTCATTCTCAGGCCCCAGCACGGCTTCCCCGATATCCTTTAATTTGATATCGGCGCCGTTCACATTTTTTACGATGATATTATTGAATTCTTCTTCGGTATTTAATAGTCCGAAAGTGCGCACGGAAAGTTCTGTGGCATTCCCGGAAATTTTACCGGATGGCAATTCTATGTTCTGGGTTCTGAGTGCCGTTTGTACATCAGACGGCGTTAGTCCGTAGGCGGATAATTTCGCCGGATCAAACCAGATCCGCATCGCATAGCGTTTCTCGCCCCAGATCTGGATACCACTGACGCCGGGAATGGTTTGCAGCCGTTCCAGCAGGTTGTTGGTGGCATATTCTGTTACCTGCAACTGGTTGCGGGTATTGCTCTGCACCGTCATGGAAATGATCACATCCGAACTGGCATCTGCTTTGGAAACAACAGGTGGTGCATCGAGGTCATCCGGTAGCGAGCGTACAGCCTGTGATACCTTATCGCGTACATCATTGGCGGCCGCTTCCAGATCGATTGACAGATCAAATTCAACGGTAATGTTGGAAGTGCCCTGGCTGCTGCTGGAGGTAATATTTTTAACACCGGCGATTCCATTCACTGCTTTTTCAAGTGGTTCGGTAATCTGGGATTCAATGATATCCGCATTGGCACCGGGGTAGGAGGTTCGAACGTTTACAACCGGGGGATCAATCGCCGGGTAATCGCGTACCCCCAGGAATTTATAACCGATCAATCCGAATACGATGATCACCACATTCATTACGATGGCCAGTACCGGCCTCCGTAAACTCAGTTCGGATATATTCATGGCTCTTTAATTAATTTTGGAAATGGCAATTTTCGCTTCCGGTTTAATGGACAGCAGTCCGGTTGTAACTACCGTATCTCCCGCTTTCAGTCCGTCAATTATCTGCACATAAGTACTGTCGCGGACTCCGGTTGTGACGGTTTCAAACACTGCTGTTCCGCCCCGGTATACAATAACTTTTTTAAAGCGCGCCTGGGGAATTACGGCCTGGGTAGGTATCAGGAGTGCATTGTTGTCTTTTCCGAAATCCAGTTGCACTTTGGCAAATGCACCGGGTATCAATTGTGGCGCCTTGCCCTGCACAACAGCCCGGATACGCAAACTCCGGCTGTCTTCCATTACAGCTTCTTCGGTAGCCAGGACTTTTGCGGGGATGGTTTTATCAAGTCCCTCAATAGTGAATTTTACCATCGAACCCGACCGGATGCGACTGCTGTATTTCTCCGGTACGGTAAATTCCAGTTTGAGTTCATTTTCCTGGCGGATATTGGTGATCAGGGTGGCCGGGGTAACATAGGCTCCGATGCTTACATTCCGTAATCCTAGCCGGCCGGAAAAGGGGGCCCGGATTTCCGTCTTTTCAATGGATGTACGGATCAACTCCATATCTGCCTTGATATTGTTTACCTGAAGTACACTGAGGTCATATTCCTGTTTACTGATTCCGTCAATTTTGAGAAGTTCCGACTGGCGACTCGCAGTTTGCTCATAAATATTCAATTGTACCTGCAGTTTTTTTAGCTGCGCCTGCAAATCATTATCATACAATTTGACCAGGAGTGTTCCCTTAGCAACCTGTTGACCTTCCCGGAGATTCAATTGGGTTACCCTGCCAGACACTTCTGGTCGCAGTTCGGTGGCCTCATAGGGCATCAATGTGCCAGGAACCTCCAGTTTTTCACTTACGGTACCGGGTTTAAGCACAAAGGCTTCCACATTAATGACCTGTGACGGCCTTGATGAGGTACCTGCTGCAGGTGGTGCAATTTTTTTCTTGTCATCTGATTTACAGGCACTCATTCCTCCAAAGAGGCAGCCAACAAAAACGATAGAGAGCAGGTTGGAGTTGAATCGCATGAAATTTCCCTGATTTTGAAGTAGGTCAATGGTAAAATTAACAGATAAAATCTGCCTAATGTTGACGAACCTTTCAGAAGTCGTTTAATCACCACCCATTCCTGTTTTCTTTGGATGAGCGGTAATATTCAGGGATAACTGGAAAATTCAAATTAAATTCTTTATTAACTCCTGACCTTAAGGATTCGTTTGATTTGGTGGGCTTTTCGCACCAGGTCGTGCCGGTCTTTACCCAACACCGTTACATGTCCCATTTTTCTACCCGGTTTGGTTTGTTTTTTACCATATAAATGCACGAATACATCCTCCATTCCCAGCACTTCTTCCAGTCCTTCATAGTGAACATCACCCGAGTAACCGGGATCACCGATCAGGTTGACCAGGGAGGAGGGGAGTAGTGCAGTGGTAGCGCCCAGGGGATATCCGAGCAATATCCGCCAGAGCATATCATATTGAGAAGAAGAATGTGCTTCAATTGTATGGTGGCCGCTGTTATGTACTCTTGGTGCGGTTTCATTCACCAGTACTTCCCCGGTTTTATCGATAAAGAGTTCAATCGCAAATAGTCCGGGTGAAGAAAGTGCTTTAACCAGTTTAAGGGCAATCGCCTCCACTCGCCAGAGGGTTTTATCCTCCAGGTCAGCCGGTGAAATCTGGTAATC
>CAZJNY010000198.1:0-7166 GCA_964547405.1 uncultured Flavihumibacter sp.
ATTCTGAAAAAAGTCTCACCTTTGCAGCCCGAATCTTGTTGGATAACCTCCGCGCAGTGGAGGACCCAGGGGTAAAAACCTGGCTGGCCGGTGAGTCGAAGGAGTTATTTGAAAAAGCAATTGTGTTGAATCCCACGAATGATTCTCTGCTTGTTGGATTGGGAAGCACCTATATATTCGGGGCTTCTGCCGAAAATCCGCAGGCTGTGATGCAGGGCATCCAGAAAATTCTGGAAGTAAGCAGGAAAGATTCAACCAATTTGTATGCGCAGAAAATGCTTGGAATCGGGGGGATTGTATCAGGCCAGTACGATAAGGCTGTTGAACGGCTGGAAAAAGTGGCACTTGCAGAACCTCATGACCTCGAAGTATTGTTGATGCTGGCGGAAGGATATGAGCGGAAAGGTGATAAAGCCAAAGCCGTTGAATGGTACGAACACGCCGCCGAGCATATTCAGAATCCTGTATTGAAAGCAGAGCTGGACAAACGCATCAAACAACTGAAATGATTTGAATTGTTAACATTGTAAATAGAACTGAAGATGCCTTGTGGTAAAAAAAGAAAGCGTCATAAGATTGCGACGCACAAGCGGAAAAAAAGATTGAGAAAGAATCGTCATAAGAAGAAGAAATAATTTCCTTCTTTCAACGCCTCTATGTAAAGCCGGAATGAATTAACTTATTCCGGCTTTATTCCCTTTCAGCTGATCGTTTTACGTGGTTGTAGGTGATTATTGCAAATAACTCAAAACCATCGTTCCTATCAAACACAGCTGAGTTCCTTTTGGTGAGATTGGACTGATGTTAAAAGATTACTCGCTTGAACAAGGAATTAATTATTAACTCGGCACCACAGGGTGTTGAGATAGCTCTCCTGGAAGACAAAAAGCTGGTGGAACTGCACAATGAAAAAGCAGACGCCAGTTTTGCTGTCGGAGATTTATATTTAGGGAAGGTACGTAAACTGATACCTGGTTTGAATGCTGCATTTGTGGATGTAGGGTTCGAAAAGGATGCTTTTTTGCATTATACGGATCTGAGTCCCTATGCCAAGTCTCTCCTGAAATTCACCCAGCAATCCATTGCAGATACAACCGGCAGTTTCGATTTCGGCAAGTTTGAAGTGGAGGCCGAGATTGTCAAAACAGGTAAGATCAATGAAGTATTGGGTGGCAAACCCAATGTGTTGGTGCAGATCCTGAAAGAACCAATCGCTGCGAAAGGCCCCCGCTTAAGCTGTGAGATTTCCCTTCCCGGACGGTTTGTTGTCATTACCCCCTTCAATGATGTGGTGGCAGTTTCCCGCAAGATTCATTCTGCAGATGAACGCAAGCGTCTGCAAAAAATAATTGAAGCGATCAAACCAAAAAATTTTGGGGTGATTGTACGAACTGCGGCAGAAGGCAAAAACACGGCGGAACTGCATGAAGATTTACTGGCATTGGTGGAAACCTGGAAGGCCATTCAGCAGAATTTGAAAGCTGCTGTAGCTCCGGCCAAAATCCTGAGTGAGCAAACCAAAACCACCAGTATGCTGCGGGACCTCCTCAATGAGGACTTCAACCGCATCGTGGTAAATGACAGGAACCTGTATAATGATACCAAGACTTATATCCAGCGCATTGCTCCGGATAAGGCAGATATCGTTTCCTTTTATCATAATGGCTCCCCGATATTTGACCAGTATGGCGTAACCAAACAGGTTAAAGCGGCTTTCGGCAAGACAGTGAACCTGCCAAGTGGTGCGTACCTGATTATTGAACATACGGAAGCCCTTCATGTCATAGATGTGAACAGTGGTTATAAAAGTGTGAGCAATAACCAGGAGCAGAATGCCCTGGAAACCAACCTGGAAGCTGCCGAGGAAATAGCGCGTCAGTTAAGATTGCGGGATCTGGGTGGTATCATCGTAGTTGATTTTATCGACATGAAGCTTCCGGAGAACAAGAAGAAGCTGATGGATGCCATGGAGAATATGATGAAGCCTGACCGGGCCAAACATGCCGTGTTACCCATTTCCAAATTCGGGTTGATGCAAATCACCCGTCAGCGGATGAAACCGGAGCTGAACATCAATACAATGGAGGTTTGTCCCAGTTGTAATGGTACCGGCAAGATTTCCTCTTCACTGGTATTGGAAGATGAAATTGAAAAGAACCTGAATTACCTGATTACGCATAAGCATTCCAACCTTACCCTGGTAGTACATCCAATTATGTATGCCTATCTTACCAAGGGCTGGATCTTCAGTAAATTCTGGAAATGGAAGCGTCGCTTCAAACAGAACATCAAGTTACACGAGAACACGAATTATCATCTTACCGAGTTTCATTTTTACGATGATCATGAGGAAGAGATAAAGCTGTAAGCTGCCATTTTTTTTTACTACATAATTTAAAAGGGTCACCCATTGCTGAGTGACCCTTTTTCTATTTCAATTGAAGGTATGATTAGTACCCTTCGTTCTGTACCAGGATTCCTTTAGCGGCATCCACTTCCCTTTGGGGAATCGGCAATACCATTTTGGGATCATTGAATGCAAAACCGTCAGCTGAACGCTTCAGACGTTTTAAATCATGTAAACCATGACCTTCATGCGCCAGTTCGAGTTTTCTTTCACTCAGGATTAAATCAAGCGTAAGGGTACCCGGTGTTGTGAGTCCTGCGCGTGTACGAATGGGGGTAATATCGGCAACCGGAGTAGCACCAACACTTGTACCCAACCTGAAATTTGCTTCAGCTCTTGTCAGATAAAGTTCAGACAGACGGATAATTGGCAGGTTCCGATACTGGAATTTCCATTTCCCACTTCTGATTGTTTCAGCATCATCTTCGTAGAACAAATTGAAACGGTTATCATCTTCGTCGTACAGATTCAGATGTTTTGAAAGAATGGCAACGTCGCCATCCCTACCACCGAATTCAGGAATTGACCAGAAAAGATGCATGTCATTTGCGCCATCATTCGCACTTACCTGGATGGCGAAAATATCTTCAGAAGAATTTGAGGAATTGTTAAACAGCGTAGCATAGTTTCCTGCTAGTCCAAATCCCATCTCTTCTGCCAGATTAATTGCAGTATTCGCCTGGTCACGTGCACCCTGGTAGTTTTCCATCTGCAGGTATACTCTTGAAAGTTGTGCAGCAGCGGCGGCAGCGTTGGCATATTCGTCGTTATAGCCAACCGGAGTGAGGAGCGACTGGCTTTCAGTAAGATCAGCAATCACCTGGGTATATACTTCCTGTACAGTATTCCTTGGGCGGCCAGTACTTACATTATCAGTTCTGGTTGGCTCAAGAACCAGAGGAATCCCGGGAGCTGAACCCGCATTTCCCGCAGCGTATGGCTGGGCAAAGAACTTAACCAATTCAAAGAACATGGAACCCCGGATAAACAGAGCCTCTCCTTTTACACGGTCACGATCATCTTCATTAACTACGTCCAGGGCACCTAAGATATTATTTGCTGCATTAATTGCCTGGTAGGCATCTAACCAGCTATCCCGAACATACGCATTGGTGGTAAGGATATCTTTTCTCCAGATTTCGCGCGGCTGATTGAAAGTACCTTCCCAACGCAGCTCCCCATCGGAAGCCATTAGTTCTGAATAAAGGAAAAGATCTCCGCCATATACAGAACTGCTACTTACCATATCATACGCACCATTCAACAGGTTTTTTACACCCTGGTCCGTACTCAGCACCACTTCCTCTTCGATGCTTTGAGTTGGTAGTATTTCCAGTTTTTTTCCGCAGGATCCTGCCATAAGAATGGCTGCAGAAAGTATGATTATATTTTTTTTCATGTTTCTCTGTGTTTTCAATTAAAAGCCAACGTTCAGGCCAAATGTGAGGGATTTGATTTGAGGCGCAGCATAGAAATCTGAACCCTGGTTCCTGTTTCCTGCACGGTAATCTGTGTTTACTTCAGGATCCCATCCGGAGTAGTTGGAGAAGGTGAACAGGTTCACACCAGTAATATAGAATCTGGCGGAACGCATTTTCAATTTACCGGTAACTTTTGCCGGAATATTGTAAGCGAGGGTTACGTTTTTAACACGAACATAGGATGCGTCTTCAACATAACGGCTGGATGCTCCGATACCGTTACCATATCCCAGGCGCAACTGTGGTACATTAGTGATATCACCTGGCTTTTGCCAACGATTAAGCTGGTCGCTGGTTTGGTTATCAAACCAGTCGAAACTTGCCGACATGAATCCACCGGCACCATTCATTACCTGGTTTCCAAAAACACCCTGCAACAATACACTCAGTTCAAAACCTTTGAATGATACTGAATTATTCAACCCTGCAATGATATCCGGATTCGGGTTTCCAACTACGAAGCTGTGTGCATCGTTAATATCATTGGTAGTCGATTTTCCGTCTTCGAGGTAATACAAAGCATCACCATTCTGAGGATCAGCTCCGGCGAACTTAGGACCATAGAATACACCAATTGCTTCTCCCACAATAAGAGAGTTCAGGTAACGACCATCGTTTCCTGGAATAATAGTCTGATCACCATCCAGCTTAGTCACTTTGTTCTTATTGAATGACATATTCAAACTGGTATTCCATGTAAAATTCTTACGGACAATATTGGTTGAATTCAGGACGAACTCAAATCCTCTGTTCTGCATGGAACCAACGTTTACAGTCTGGCTGGTGAAACCTGTGGTTCCTTGTACAGGAACAAAGTAGATCAAATCGCGGGTGTTACGAACATAGTAATCAACTTCACCCGAAATGCGGTTATTGAAAAATCCGAAATCTAACCCGATATCGGTTTGTTCTGATTTTTCCCACTGTAACAAATCATTCGCTAATTGTTGGGAAACAAGTGCGGCTGTGTTGTTATATTTTGATCCACCATAAAGGCTTAAGTGAGAGAAATTTCCAAATCCGTCTGCATTTCCGGTAAGTCCCCATGAAGCACGAAGCTTAAGGAAACTTAATACATCAGAATTGGAGAGGAAAGATTCTTCTGATAAGATCCAGCCTGCAGAAACTGCCGGGAAGAAACCATACCTGTTCTCTTTACCAAAACGAGAAGATCCATCAATACGTCCACTAAGTGAAACCAGGTATTTGTCGTTCAGCTTATAGTTTACACGTGCGAAGTAAGAAAGAATGGAAGAAGCATCAAAAGAGGAAGTTCCTCCGGTAATACGACCAGCACTTGCCAAACGACTTAGCTGGCTTGATGGGAAATCTTCACCATAAACCTGGGAGAAGTCAGCTTTATACTTCTGATAAGACATACCTATTGTAGCATCCACATCATGTTTGTCTTTGATCAGTTTGTGATAGTTAAAGTAATTGTTGGTATTGTAGTTCAACATTCTGTACCAGTCCACCTGACCATAGCCGTTTGTACCCTCTCCCACAATAGTTCTGCTTCCATTGTAGCGGTCTTCATTCTGAGTCTGGACATCTAATCCGAATTCAGACCGGAAGATTAATCCGTTCATGAGTTTGTAAGAAAGGAAAGCACTACCCAGGTTACGATAGGTCGTAGCAATAAGGCGGGAGTCTTCCAGTTCTATGAGGGGGTTGTAATAAGTTGTAACCGGACGATCGTAAAGATTACCGTCCAAATCTCTTACAGGAGTTACAGGAGAAAGTGCGACCATCTGCATGGGTGTATAAAACTCGTTGTCATCCGCTACCCTTTTGGCAATAGTTCTGGACAAGCCAAAGTTCACACCCACTTTCAATCTTTCAGTGGCGTCGTGCTCGAGGTTCATACGGCTTGAAATCCGCTGAAAATTATTACCGATCAGGATACCATCCTGATCGCTCAATCCACCACTCAGGAAGAAGCGGGTTTTGTCGGTACCACCAGAAAAATTCACATCAACCAGACGGGTTTTTGCATCATTCTGGTAAGCCTGTTTTTCCCAATCAGTGTTTGTTTCAAGTTCTCTCCAGTTGGAATGACCGGAATAACGCGTTAGTCTTCCTTCTGCAAATTGCAGCCAGGAACCTGAATACTGGGACGGATCCAACGGATCAATGCCTTCAATATTATCACTGTTGATTGCAGCTTCTCTTAGCAGGTCAATGTATTGGCGTGCATTCAGGAAACCACGATGTCCTGTAGGTTTATTGCTACCGTATTGTACGTTAACGCTTACAGTTGATTTTCCTGATTTACCCCGTTTGGTGGTAATAAGTACCACACCATTTGCTGCACGGGATCCATAGATGGCGGCAGCAGATGCATCTTTAAGAATTTCAAAGGATTCAACATCATTGAAGTTCAGGTCAGCCAGTGCATTACCAGCGATACCAGTTGCATTGATAGGTACACCATCCACCACGTATAATGGTTCATTCGAAGCGCTGATAGAACCCGCACCACGGATTCTCACCTTAATACCTTCACCAACCTTACCACTCTGGGATTCTACGAATACACCAGAAGCGCGCCCCTGAAGAGCCTGGTTAAAGTTTACAACAGGTGTGTTCGCAACTTCATCGCCTTTAATACGTGCGATTGAACCTGTGAGGTCTTTTTTGATTTTCGTTCCATACCCCACAACTACAACTTCCGAAAGAGAGGCATCGGAAGTCGATAACTGAACAACTACATTTTCTGTAATTGCTACTTCCCTGTTTCCATATCCAACAGAAGAAATAACCAGGGTATTTGCATTAGCCGGAACTCTCATACTGAACTGTCCATTTTCATCCGTTAATGCATTAATGGAAGTTCCTTTAACAGTAACGGTGGCCCCGATTAATGGAGAACCATCTTTCTGATCTGTAATTTTTCCGGTGATTTGCCGGTCCTGGGCCTGCACTGTTAGTGCAGTAAACAAAAGCACTAAGCTCCAGAGCCATCCGGCCATTTTTTTTCTTGCAGCCATATTCACGTGTGTTAGTTTTGCCAAAAAAGGTGGCGGTTAAAAATTCAACCCGACAAATTTGAGGGTTTTTTGTTAAAAAAATATCAAATTATTATTAGCTAGACAGTTTAGTTTCTCATTCTGCTGTTTTTATGGTAAAAAATGTTTTAAAATCATTTTTCATATTATATAATTTTAAATATTTGTTTTATAAAACAATATTCATAAAATCATATTATTCTATAATTGTTTTGAACACATATTTTTTTTAATTATTTGTATAGGCATAAAAAAAGCCGGTCTGTACTT
>CAZJNY010000199.1:0-3500 GCA_964547405.1 uncultured Flavihumibacter sp.
TTACAATTAGACTATTCACCTAAACAGGAAGGGAAGACTACATGAATGCTTTTATAAAGCTGCTGATGGTCGCCATAGGCGTCCATAGTGGAATCATTTGCGCACAATCAACCGCTACAGTTGACGGAAACATACATGATAAATCAGGGTTGCCAATTGCTCATCTGACTATCAGTCTGGAGCCTGGTGGATATACTACCACCACCAATACAGACGGTTATTTTCAATTCTACAAGTTGCCGGAAGGGCGCTATACTGCCAGTATTACCGGTGTAGGATACAAATCCCTCCAGTATAAATTTTCAGTCGTTGATGGAAAGTCAATAGCTCTCAACCTGAGAATGGAAGCCTTTACCAATAACATGTCAGAAGTAATCGTTACAGGTCGCTCTGCTGTACAGGAAGTGAACCGACAGGCTTTTACAGTTACTGCGATTGATGCCAAACAACTTTATAATACAACACTTGATCTGGCTGGGGCACTGGACCGTGTTTCGGGTGTTCGTGTACGTGAGTCAGGAGGCGTAGGATCAAATTTCAATCTTTCCCTGAATGGATTTTCGGGTAATCATGTAAAGTATTTTATTGATGGAATTCCAATGGATGGTTTTGGTACATCTTTTCAAATCAATAATATTCCCATCAATGCAGCCGAACGCATAGAAGTGTATAAAGGTGTTGTTCCGGTTTGGCTGGGTTCCGATGCATTGGGTGGTGCTATTAATATCGTTACCGGCGACCGGTATAAAAACTACCTCGATGTTTCCTATTCCTATGGCTCTTTCAATACGCACCGGACTGTTCTGAATACAGCTATTACTTCCAAAAAGGGACTAACCCTTCAGTTAAACGCATTCCAGAATTATTCTGATAACAACTATAAAGTTAAAGTAGATGCCGCGGATATATATACTGGTGCTTTTGCCCCGGGAGTTCGGGTGCGTCGTTTTCATGATACTTATCACAATGAAACCGTTATTGCCAATGTTGGCGTAGTTCAGAAAAAATACGCTGATAAATTATTATTCGGAATAACACTGGGTAACAACTATAAAGAAATCCAGACCGGAGCACGCATGGTTTCTGTTTTTGGCGGATGGCACCGAAGGGGAAATCTACTTATGCCCACTTTTAAATACCGTAAAACAAACCTGATCAGAGGCCTTGATCTGACCATTAACGCCAATTATAATTTCGGTTCTGAACAAAACATAGATACGGTTAATGCCCGGTTCGACTGGTTTGGAAACAGTAAACCCAATGGATCCAGTGGAGAACGGTCAAGAAGTTTGTATAAATACAAAAATAATAATGGGCTGTTTACGGCTGCCCTGAACTACCGGATAAGTGATCGCCAGTCATTGGCACTCAGTAATATTTTCAACACGTTTAACCGGAAGGGTGCTGATGAATTAAATCCAACTACTATTGACCCGCCCAGAAAAACGCAAAAAAATGTACTGGGAATAGGATATACCTACGCAGTAGAAAACAGGTGGAATATTACCGGGTTTGGAAAATTTATCACACAAAAGAATCAGATTTCGGCAGCAGCGGCAAAAGCAGTAACCAACAAATTGGGTTACGGGCTTGCAGCAACCTGGTTTTTTACGCAACAGCTTCAAATAAAAGTATCCTATGAACTTACCAACCGAATGCCGGAGGCGCAGGAACTTTTTGGTGATGTAGAAAATCAGGAAGGCAATCCGAATCTGAAACCAGAACGCAGTAATAATATCAACCTGGGACTCACTTACCGGTTTGCGATTGATTCCGTTCATCGTTTTATGCTTACTGCCGGAGCGGTTTATCGCCATTCAGATAATTTTATTTACAACCGGCTTAATAACAATCAATCCCGTCTGGTGGCTGATAACCGGGAAGGGGTTCGTACCCTTGGCGCAGATGGTGAAATCAGGTATTCCTATAAAAACTGGCTTTCTGCCGGGGCTACACTTACCTACCAGTTTCTTCAGAATATGCAGCAATACGAACCGGGATATACCGGTGAGAGTCCTGTTTACCTTGATCAGATGCCGAATATTCCTTACTTCTTCGGAAATGGTGATATTGCTGTAACGCTTCCTGATATGGGCCGGAAAGGGAATCGGTTAAGCATTGGGTATCATCTGCTATATGTGCATGATTTTTATTTGTACTGGCCCAGCAGAGGGGGAGAAAAACTCACCATTCCTCAGCAATTGAGCCATGATATCAATATTGTGTACAGTATTCGGAACGGCAGATACAATATCGGCGTAGAGGGAAGAAATCTCACAGATGCCCTTTTGTACGACAATTTTAGTTTACAGAAACCCAGTCGTGGTTTCTATTTCAACCTTCGGTATTTCATTCATTAATACTATAAATCGTAATAGAAATGTATTTTAAAACCAACCTGGCAGCCATTCTTGCTGCAACTGTACTTTTTTCCTGTTCTAAAAATGAAAGTCCCGCTACACCGGAAGATCCAGGGAATTTTATTGTTACCGTTAGTCCGGCTGCGGCAACCGGCGTTGCTGACTACCTGCTCACTGCCAGCAGCCTCGATACTGGTAAAATTTCAACAGCCAGTAATGGTGTGGAACAGGATGGTACCTATCGCTATTATGTGACCCATAATAATAAGTTCTTCAGTTTGTTATACGGACAGGGAAATCCGGGTGCCGTTACTGCTTATACAATTACAGATGGCAAACTGAATAAACTAACCAATTTTCAAACGGAAACAGTGCAGGCTTTTGCGCCGGTAAATGATGATCTGCTGCTATTTAAAATCTCAAGAAACCTGGCATCGCCAACTTCAACCTGGTATAAGGTCAATACCAATAGTCTGACTATTACAGGTGAAGGTGCTGTGAATACATTAGAGATGACCGGTATTGGTGAATTGGCTCATTTTACCTGGATCAAGCAGGTTGGAGATAAAGTTTTTGCTCCTTATCAGCCTATAAAAGACAGAAGTTTTAATACTGATTATCCCAACAAAGGATTTATCGCTGTATTTAATTATGCGGATATGAAACTGGAAAAAATAATTGAAGATGAGCGTACCAGTTTTATTGGAAAGTATTTTACAGATGGTTTGGCAGTTGTGGAAAATGGAGACATCTATGCTTTTTCTCCTGCAACGGCAACAACCGATGGAGTTATTTCTACCTCGAAGGCCTCAGCCATTACAAGGATAAAAGCAGGTACTACAGAATTTGATGCGTCCTATTATTTTGATGTGGAAGCAATCACTGGCAGGAATATTAATGCCTGGTTATACCTGGGTGGCAATAATTTTCTGGTTCACTCTCAGGTAAAAGCGGAAAAAACAGCATTTGGGGCAGGACTGCTTGTTGGTGTGGTGAATGTGGCTACTAAAACATACAAGGCAGTAACAGGTTTGCCAGCTACCACAGAACTGGTGAGCATCACCACCAATAACTATACGCCTAAAGATGGCAGAACCGGATATATCGGAGTAAACCTCAAAGATGGTACCAGTGCAATTT
>CAZJNY010000199.1:3600-6956 GCA_964547405.1 uncultured Flavihumibacter sp.
CTGGAAGATGCGTTCACCTGTCTCAATGCTAGTTTTACACCGGAAGAAGAGGGACTTTATTATATTTCAACGGAACATACCGCGCACGACCTGGGAGGTACAACGAAATATACATTTATTGCGGTGAAAGCAGTTCTGGTGGGAGCACCACAAGCGGCAGATAGATTACCCGATGTATCGCTTGCCATTCTGACAGACCCTGCGGGGTATTCCATAAAAAAGGAGATTGAATTGTCGGTCCTGAAAAACGGCCAGCCCTATGCCGGTGGAGAAGTTCAGATCATGACTGCTGCAGGTTGGGTAAAAACCATAAAGGCAAATCAGGAAGGTAAAATCAGATTTACACCCGTACTGAAAGGCGCTTATGTAATCGAGACCTCTACGTATACAAAGCAGGAGGGAGAGTGGAATCAAAAAGCGTTTACACACGCCTGGTCGGGAGCAACCACACATCTGATCGTAAAGTAAGCAACTGATTTATGATTACAACTTTTTTAGCATTGATGCTGCTGGCTTTTATGAGTTGGCTATTCAGCGCACAGAAAAAAAATAAGGTTCAACCGCCTGCCTATCTGCATCGCTGGATGCAGAACCGGCAGGCGGTTCGCCTTACCGGAACCGGACTGGCTTTGCTCTCAACAACAGGTTTTGTGTGGAAGTTGGGTTGGCAAACCGGTTTGTTTGCTGCTCTAACCGGATTGATGTGTGTTGGGTGCCTGGTGGTATTGCTGCGTCCTTATAACGTAATAAAAGAGAAGGAACTGGGGTTCCTGTATCTGTTCTTTTTACTGATGGAAATAATAATTTGAGTATGCCTGCTAATAAAAAATATTTAACCCGATCGCCCTGGTTGCGCTTATCCAAAATTCTTGCCGGTGTAGTAGGCGGCTATGCGGTGATGTTCAGTTTTCATCTGTTGCTGACGAAAGTTTTTCCGAAGGAACAGGTGATTGCCACTTCTTTTTTTACAGGATATATTCTTTGGGCTCTGTTGCTACTGCTTGCCTTTCTAATTCAAAATGTATGGAAGGTTTGGGGCATTTACATTGGATTGACACTGATTTTTTCATTGCCGTTTTTACTCGGTTAATTTTTTTATATGGACAATCGTAGGTATAATATCTATTTCCATACACACACGATTAGTGGTATTATCATTTGTTTGCTGTTGTATGTGATATTTTTTGCCGGATCTTTTTCCTTTTTTAAAGATGATCTTTCGGCCTGGCAAAAAAACCGCTCTTTTATAGAACATCGCGGTATTACAGCAAAGGATTTTAATTATGTACTGGATTCCCTCGGCAAACACCATGAACTCAAAGGGCGGGATTTTGAATTTGGTATGCAGCACCATGGATTCGGTGCCTATATCACGATGACCGCATCGCACGACAGTACAGTGAAGACAAAAAAGAATCCGGCGGAAGCTGCTGCCCGGAAAGGCAGAAGAGGGCGGGGTGGTGAGGATGGGTTATTTCTTACCTATGATTTTATTGACAAAAAGGAGGCTGATTACAAGGCGAGTTATGATATGGGTGAATTCCTGTACCGGCTTCATTTTCTGGCACAATTGAATGTTATTCCTATCCGCCTGGGAACACCTTTTGGTTACCTGCTTGCAGGAATTGTATCGTTTATTTTTCTATTTGCGCTCATCACTGGTTTATTACTTCACTGGAATAAAATCAGGTCGAATTTTTTTACGTTCCGGCCTTTCAGTAAATGGAAAACAGTATTTACAGATTTGCATACTACCCTGGGAGTAATTCAATTTCCTTTTCAATTTATTTTTGCAGTTACAGGAATTGTACTGATTGCCAATGCCGCATTGATGACGCCTTTTGCGAAGGCATTATATAAAGGTGATTCTGAAAAATTATTCGGTGCCCTTGAATATGCCGATACCACTACGTTTGCCTATAGCTACCGGCCATTGAAAACCTCCTTTGATTTGAATCAGCTCATCACCGACACAGAGAAAAAATGGGAAGGAGGATTTATAAGTACGATTTCCATTCGGAATTACCAGGATGAAAATATGCATGTACTGCTGAAATCAAAACCGGATGCAGATGAACGTTTTGCAGGTTCCGGAAAACTCCTGTACCGGGTTGTTGATGGGATGATTTTACAAGATATTTCTCCGGTTCAGCATGCAAGTTATATTGACCAGGTAAAAGCATTGATTTATCATTTGCATTTTGGAGATTTTGGTGGCCGCCCGCTTCGGGTAATTTATTTTGTATTGGGAGCGATGGGATGTATTGTGATTATTTCCGGTATTCTGATCTGGCTGGTTGCGCGGGATAAAACTGCTGTTCCCAAACAGAAGCGGGTTTTCAATTTCTGGACTGCCAACATATTTCTGGGTGCGTCCATGGCGATGTTGCCGGTTACAGCTGTTACAATGGTGGCGCTTCTTTTTTTAAAACAACCCGGACAAACTGAGGTTTACAACTGGTATTTTTATTCCTGGCTGGTTTTGGGTCTTTATTTTATCATGCGGCGTGATATCGCACTTACGATGCGTCAAACCGCCTTGTTTTCAGTCATTACCTGTTTCGCAGTACCGTTGCTGGATGGGATTGTCCGCGGTAACTGGATCTGGATTACCTACCAGCGCAAGGCCCTGGATATTCTGTTCATTGACCTGCTTTTCCTGAGTCTCAGTCTCCTTGCCGCCCTTATTTATTGGAAAATAAAAGCTCACCCGACCGGTGGCACCGGTCGGGTGGCACCGGTCGGGTAAACGATCAAAGGACCAGGCGGAAATCAACTGACCCGGATTCTTTGCCATTGACAATGATGCTTAGACGTTGTGTGCCGGCGTAATATACACGGGTGGTAATTGGGCGGAAAGCATGACTGCGGGATACTTCAATGGAACTGTTACCCGGAATTGTTTTCTCACTGATTTTGAAAACTTTCTTGCCGTACTGTCCATTTTGGCGAAGAAAATACAAGGCATATTCCAATCGGGTTAAAACGGGTTTCTTACTCTTATTGCTGACCGTACATTCAAAACTCAGTGATTCACCCATACGGAGTTTACGGGTGTGTTGGAGATTGCTTACTTCAAGATTACGGGCATCCAAACCGTGCAGGGACAATACACCAGCATCCCCTTTTTTCAGCAACGTGCGACAGGCATGTTTGATCAGGGCATCGGTTTCAGGGGACAATCCCTTCCACTTGCGGGCTACCTCAAGAACAACAGTTGGATTGTCTTTGGCGATATCATTCAGGTGATTGGCCACACTCCGGCGAACATATTCTGAAGGATCATTGCGTAAATTTTCCAATAAGGGCAGTGCGGGTCGGGGATCTTTTTTGAAAGCAGGTAAGGCAATCGCCCA
>CAZJNY010000200.1:0-6896 GCA_964547405.1 uncultured Flavihumibacter sp.
TCCGGCCTCTGAACATAATTGGTTGTTACTTGCGATAGTGTTGGTAAATTTAATAAGCAGGTTTCAAAATCATGGCATATATGAAGAAACTATTTATCAACTCTTTATTCGCTTTATCCATAAGCCTGATCAATCTGGCATCCTTTGCCCAGTCTGTTGATCCCTGGAAACTGACTGCAGTCAATCCTTCCCGCGAAAATTACTACGGCATCACAGTTGCCAACGGCATGATTGGCATCGTTTCCGCTCCTTCACCTTTCAGTGTACAGGAAGTTGTGCTGGCCGGTGCCTGGGACCAATACGGCAGAGGCAGGGTGAGTAATTTTTTGCGCAGCTTCAATCTACTTAACAGTTCTCTTGAAATTGATGGGAAACTCATGGATAACCGCCAGGTTTCCAATTTTACCCAAACACTGGATATGCAGAAAGCAGCTTTTACGGTCAGCTTTGACTATGCCGATAAAGCCAGTGTAAACTATTCCTATTACGCGCTGCGTCACCTGCCGTACACCGTTTTGATGGATATTACCATCCTGCCTAAGAAAAATATCAGCATCCGTGCTGCCAGTGTAATGGAAGCCCCCGATGCACTCCGCGATGTGCAGAATTACTACAATGAAATTGATCGTCCGCATGTGGTATTGAGCCTGCTAAGCTCCACTGCGAAGAGTCCCACCGGCAAACTACAACTCTGTGCGTCCAATACTTTTCTTTTCGAAGAAGAACACGGTCATGAACCACGCGTTATTCATGAAATGTGGGACAATAATCGCCACCTCATGAAATTCAGCAAGGAACTCACCGCCAATCAACCCTATCGCTTCGCGATTGCCGGTTCCTCCATTACTTCCGCGCACCATGATGATCCCTTAAATGAGGCAGAACGCTTAACTGTCTACGCCAGGCTGGAAGGTCGTGATCGCCTCCTGCAATTTCATGAACAGGCCTGGAAAGAGCTTTGGAAGTCGGATATTTTTATCGACGGTGATCCGCAGGCGCAGCAGGATATCCATAGCATGTTGTATCATCTTTATTCGTTCACCCGTGAAGGCACTGCCTATTCTCCTTCACCGATGGGCTTATCCGGATTAGGCTACAATGGCCATGTATTCTGGGATACAGAACTCTGGATGTATCCGGGTTTGTTGGTATTACAGCCTGCCATCGCGAAGAGCCTGGTGGAATACCGGTACCAGCGCCTGCCCGCCGCCCGTCGCAATGCTTTTTCAAAAGGCTTTAAAGGCGCTATGTTCCCCTGGGAGAGTGCGGATTCCGGAGTAGAGGAAACACCTGTATGGGCCTTAAGCGGTCCTTTTGAACATCATATCACTGCCTGTGTGGCCATCGCTGCCTGGAATTATTATTGCGTAACACAGGATAAAACCTGGTTGCGGGAGCGGGGATATCCTATCCTTTCGGAAACCGCTGATTTCTGGGCAAGCAGGGTGGAGCGAAATGGTCCGGGCCGCTATGATATCAAAAATGTGGTAGCTGCCGATGAATGGGCTGAGAATGTAGATAACAATGCGTTTACCAATGCCGCTGCCAAAGCCAATCTGCGCTTCGCCACAGAAGCGGCAAGGTTATTGGGTCTTCAGCCGAATGCAGACTGGACCCAGGTGGCAGATAATATTCCGATCTTAAAAATGCCTGATGGTGTTACCCGGGAACATGCCACCTATAATGGCGAAGGCATCAAGCAGGCGGATGTGAATTTACTTTCTTATCCGCTCAAAGAAATCACGGATCCGAAACTGATCCGGAAAGACCTGGAATACTATGAAACCCGGGTGCCTGATGAAGGCACGCCGGCCATGACACAGGCCGTGTTTACAACGCTCTACGCCAGGTTGGGCGACAAAGAAAAAGCGGCACATTGGTTCAGGGATTCCTATCTGCCTAATCTCAATCCGCCTTTTCGTGTGATTGCAGAAACAAAGGGTGGTACCAATCCCTATTTTGCTACCGGTGCAGGTGGTGTGGTACAGAGTGTGCTGATGGGTTTTGGCGGACTCGAGATTACGCCGAAAGGAATTGTACAGATCAGATCTGTGCTGCCACCGAACTGGAAAAAACTGACCATCACCGGAGTGGGACCAGAGAGAAAAACCTATACGGTACAATAAGAGAAAAAAATCGCTTATGCATGTACGATCGATAGCAGGTTTGATAACGGCAATAGCAGTCTCAATAGGCGCAACGGCACAGGATAGTCTGCCTAAATCACCTGATCTGCTCTATGGTGAACTGTTCACGGAAGTACAGTTATCCCGGATTTTTCCGGATGGAAAAACTTTTGTGGATGCGGTTCCGAAAATGAGTCCGGATGAAATTTTGAAAGCCTATCGGGAAGCCAAAAAAAATCCGGCTACCAAATTTTCATTGACGCAATTTGTACGGAACTATTTTGAGCTGCCGGATTCAGCAGGCGCTACCTATCGCTCCAATCCGAATCATTCCATCACTGCGCATATTCAGGATCTCTGGAAAGTATTACGCCGCCAACCGGATACTGCTCTAAAAGGCTCCAGTCTGCTGCCACTGCCGCATCCCTATATCGTGCCCGGTGGCAGATTCCGGGAAATCTATTATTGGGATTCCTATTTCACCATGCTGGGTTTGAAAGAAAGCCGTGAGTATGAAATCATGGAAAACATGCTGGATAATTTTGCTTTCCTGATTAATACCTATGGTCATATCCCCAATGGAAATCGCAGTTATTATCTGAGTCGCTCACAACCACCTTTCTTTTTTATGATGGTGGAATTACTGGCAACTGTAAAAGGCGATCAGGTGCTCACCCGGTACCTGCCTGCCCTGGAAAAAGAATATCAGTATTGGATGGAAGGGGTGGCATCGCTAAAAAAAGGACAGGCCTTTAAACGGTTGGTGCACCTGCCAGATGGATCCATGCTGAACCGGTATTGGGATGATGCAGCTACACCACGACCGGAAAGTTACCGTGAAGATATAGAAACTGCCAGCCGCTCCACCCGGCCTAAAGGCAATGTATATGCGCATTTGCGGGCAGGTGCAGCCAGCGGATGGGATTTTAGCAGCAGATGGCTGGCCGATGGAAAAACATTGGCCACCATTGAAACCACCAATATCATTCCGGTTGATCTGAACAGTTTACTGGTTGGATTTGAAAATGTACTGGCACGCGCCTATAAAATTGCCAGTAATGATTCACTCACAGTAGTATTTGAAACAGCTGCTGAAACACGCCAGCAGGCTATTGAAAAGTATTGCTGGAGCCGCGAGCTTAAATTTTATACGGATTATAATTTCAAGAAGCAGGCACTTACCAAACAAATTACCGCAGCAGGGCTCTTTCCCTTTGTATTCTTTTCGCATAAGCAGGGTTATCTGAGTGTGGTTGCCAGGCAGGCAGCTACGGTGGTTCAGGAGCAGCTCTTGCAACCGGGCGGATTGCTTACTACTACCCAAACAACCGGCGAACAATGGGATGCTCCTAACGGTTGGGCTCCTTTGCAATGGATGGCTGTACGGGGATTGGCCCGCAGTGGTCAGATCGGACTGGCAAAAGAAATTGCCCAGCGCTGGACCGGCCTCAATGAAAAAGTGTATAAGGAAACCGGAAAGCTGATGGAAAAATACAATGTGGTGGATCTCACCAAATCCGCCGGGGGCGGGGAATATGCGGCGCAGGATGGTTTCGGCTGGACAAACGGAGTCTACCTCGCGCTGAGTGCCTGGCTTAAACAGCCTCTCTAGTCCAGCTCTCCTTTTAACCGGCGTGCAGCCGTATCCAGTGCCAACTGAATACATTCCTCAAGCCTGTTTTCGTTTAACCATGCATGTACAAAGCCGGCCCAGAACGAATCACCTGCTCCAGTACTGTCTTTTACCTGAACGGGTACTGCTGCCCTGTGTTGCCAGTCCTGCTCTGGTGTTTTAAACCATACCCCTTCACTTCCGCAAGTAAGGCAGGTAACCCTCGCAGATAAGGGGTGCAGAAAATCTTTAGCCGATTCAATACTTTGTTTGTTATTGGTGAATCTTTCGATATCATCCAGGCTACATTTCAACAGCGGTTGAAAGGAGAGCAAGGTTGAAAAAACGGAGGATGCGAAATTTTCTGGTCCCCATATTTTGGGAGAATAATTCCAGTCGACACTTATCTGTTTTCCACCTCTGTTTGCCAGGTGTAAGGCTGTAAGGATATTCGTTTGAGCCGGCTCCCGGCTCAAAGCGAAAGCAGTTGTATGTACCAGGTCGGTTTCCTTATACATAAAGGGTTCAATCGCGCCAATCTGCATATCAGCATCGCGATAGGGGATGAAATCCGGTGTTCCTTTGGTTTTGCCTACCACGACCATGCTGGTGGCGTGCTCGTTGGTGATTTTAAGAAGGCTGCAGTCGATTTGTTTTTCCCGGAGATCGTTCAGGATAATTTTCCCCAGCCCATCAGCTCCCAACACTGCATGTAATAGGGCAGGGGTTCCCAACTGATGCAGAAAACGGCAGAAATTAGCCGGACTGCCACCCGGTTTCAGGTCCAGTTGTTTTGCGGAGGAAAGCTCTTCAACAAATGTTGTACTCACTGCATCGATCAGTGCTTCCCCAATGGCCAATACTTTTTTTGTTTTCATAACAGCGTATTAGGTGAACAGTCTTTTTCCTTCGAGGTAAGCAATGGCGATTACATGACCACCTGCACTCCAGGTACAATAAGGAACGCCAATGGGTTCCTGGCTTTCTCCCTGCAGACACTCATTGTACTGGTGTTGGTTTTTTTCATTGGCGAGTTCAATTTCATGCGTGATGGATGCTGCAAATTCAGGATCATTCATCAGCACAGCAGCCGCCGCCAGCAATCCATTCCAGACGGGCCATAATCCGCCATTATGAAATTCATGCGGCCGGTTGCGAAATCCATACGCATAATTATTTTCCAGTTCACGCATATCGGCATCCTCCTGTAGTATGCTTGGATAAAAGGAAGGCAGCAATGATTTTTTACGTAGCTGTAATCCCTGTATATATTGAAAGGCTTCCCGGTTTTCATCAGCAGTTCCTAGTCCCAATAGGATTGCCAGCGCATTGGCCTGCAGATCAAACTGCGGATAAACGCGCGCGGGATTAAATCCCATCAACCAGTATCCCTGTGGTGCTTCCCGGAGCTGATGTTTCAGGTTGGCGGCATATAAGGGGCCTGCACCCAGGCGATTCCAGTAATTGATCTCGACTACTTCCCGGATCCTTGCTGCTTTGGCTGCCCATTCTTCCTCTTCAAAAACCCTGGCGGCCAGTTGTAATGCCCATATTCGCAATAACTGATTAAACAGTACATATCCATGTTGAACATACTCATCCGCCCAATCACCACTCTGCGGTACATATAACAGGTGTTTGCCATTGTACTCCCAGGCATCCATAACCGAAAAACAGTTGATAACCTGTGGAAGGTATTGCTTTGCAAATGACAGCTCATTTTGCATAAGGGCATACTGGCATAAGGTGATTACTGCCCAGCTTGGATTATCCGCTCTGCCAACCGTACCACCATAGCTCACGCCTGCACCGGGACTAACATTGGAAGGCATAAAACCACTTGGGTGCTGGTGCGTAAAAATCGTATGCAGGGTGGCTTTTACTGTTTCAATCAGATCCGGTTCTCCGCTCAGCAACGCAGCCATACTGTTAATGCTGCCATCGCGGGTCCAGATTCGTTTATAATTATCGTGCTCTTCCAGGCTGGCCACAAAACCATAAGGTGTGGAAGCTTTTTTAAGGATCCCGATGGAACGTTGGTAAGCTGCTACATTGATCATGATTAGTGTGCGCTTGGTGTGATAATAGGTGTTTCGGTTAAGGGTACCGGTTTGATTCGTAGGGTTGCCATCGCGGCCAGAAACAACAATGCGGCAGCAAAAAAGATAGCAGATCCCGGATTGCTGTTGAGCCAGTGTTTGTAGATCCATCCAAAGCTAAGGGTCTGCAGGATCATGGGGATGACAATCATCATATTGATGATCCCCATATAAACGCCGTATTTTTCTTTCGGAATACTTCCTACCACCATTACATAGGGGATGCCCATCATACTTGCCCAGGCGATGCCAAATCCAATCATGGGAAGGAAAAGCAGGAAAGGTTGTTCAATGAAGGGGAAAATAAAGAGTCCCAGGCTGGCAAGCAACAGACAAATCACATGCACCCATTTGGCGCCCCATTTGCGGGCGAATACCACCAGTCCGAACGCTGATAAAAATGTGACAATATTGTAAAATCCATTGACCTGTCCGGTTAACACAACTGCATCTTCATAAGCTGCTCCATTGCTATCAGTTTTAAACACAGAAGCTGCAATACTGAGGGATACATATTGCCAGTAACAGAACATCGCATACCATTGAAACAAATAAACAAGGGCCAGTTTCCACATGATGGGTGGCATATCCCGAATGGCTCCTATGATTTCCCGGAAGGGTTCGAGAAATCCTTTGGGTCTTGCTTTGAGTTCAGCCAGCTCTTCCGGGCTTGGCGGAATTTCAGGCGTTGTCAGCACCGACCAGAGTACCGATAGTATGGAGCAAACACCTCCAACAAAAAAGGAACCATATACCCAGTAAGGAATTCCAGATGAAGAAGTGCCGGTGATAATGTCTTTAAAAAAGCCAAGTGATAAATTCGCCAGGGTGATACCGAGTCCGGTGAAAAAACTTTGTGTCAGAAATCCGGTTGGTTGCTGGCGGGCCGGCAGTTTATCGGCGATGAATGCCCGGTAGGGTTCCATCGCGGTATTATTGGCGGCATCCAGAATCCAGAGCAAGCCGGCTGCCATCCACAAGGCCCGGCTAAAGGGGAAGGCGAATAAACAGAGGCTGCAAAAAATAGCACCAATTAAAAAGTAAGGTTTGCGACGTCCC
>CAZJNY010000201.1:0-6857 GCA_964547405.1 uncultured Flavihumibacter sp.
TCCGGAAGGAAGAAGGGAAATAAAACAGATCGAGCGCTTTGGACAAACTTTCCAGCGTGTTGTGGAAGTATGCGGCTTCTTCGGCATCATTCAGTACAACAACATGGTTAAGTTGTTCTGAAATGGAATGTCTGAAAAGGGCTGTCAATAGAAATTCCGGGGAGCTGCCGGTCAGGTTTTTCAGCACGAGGTGCTGTGGTACGGACATGGTAAGCCTGTCCGCCAGTTGAAAGAGGCGGGGGTCTTTAGCGTACTGCTCCAGTAAATGTTCCAAGTTCATTACACAGATACCCCCGGTTAAGGGGGGTGAAGGGTGCAAAGGTAATACGAATAGTTTTTTATAACTTGTGTCAACCACTAAGCTTATAAAAACGTTTTGGTAAAAAACGCAGGCTTTAATTACCCCGTATGAACAAAGTAATCACTGCTTCTCTGACCACAACTACTGTGCTTCTTGCCGGAATCTTATTATTTTCTGCAGATACTGAGGTAGAAAACTCCATTTACAGAGGGAACAAACCCCGTAAAAAGAAAACAGCGGAAGAACGCGCATTTTTCAGTCAGCAGCGGGTTCAGTATGAATACGATATGTTGAAAGATGGAGGCACGGGCTTATTCCCGATTGGCATCCAGGACCGGGAGCTGGCGGTTGCCAGGCGGATTCCGGAAAGAGAGCTGGAACAGAGCGGATGGTTATCGCCCTTTGCGGATAATACCTACCAGGCAGCCGGACCAGCGAATTTTGGAGGCAGAACCCGGGCAGTGGCTTATGATGTGCGATTTGGAACTGCAGGAAACAATGTGATCATTGCCGGGGCAGTGAGTGGCGGGATTTTTCGCTCCACCAATGGAGGTGCCACCTGGACGAACGTAACACCTGAAAATGAAATTCACAATGTCACCGCAATAGCACAGGATCCGAGGGCTACCAAACAAAATATCTGGTATGCGGGAGGTGGTGAGCCGCTTGGCAACTCGGCATCTCCTTCAGCAGGTGGTGCTTTTTACCTCGGAAATGGATTATTTAAATCAGTAGATAATGGAGCCACCTGGCAAAGGGTTGCCAGTACCTTTCAGGGCAGCCTGGAAGTATTTGATGCAGCCTTTGATATTGTACATAAAATAGTGGTGAACCCGGTAAACGGGCATGTTTATGTGGCGGGGCATCGCAGGTTATTGAGAAGTACGGACGAGGGTGTCAGCTTTCAGGAAGTGTTTGCGGGAACACAGCCGGCATCTGCCGACAATGGTCAGATGGATGTGGCGATAACCTCTGCCGGAAGAATTTATCTAGCAGTTAATGGAGGATTTGCCGACCAGAATTTGCGCGGATTATGGTTTAGCCAGACAGGCAATGCCAATAGCTGGACAAGATTTGCAGGCGGCCAAACCCTCAACCAGGATAGCCTCACCGGCTGGAGAGCCAACAGCTATACCAGTTCCGGTGCTCCATCTACGTCAGCTAAGCGCATATTGCTGGGATTGGCTCCCTCCAACAATAATATCTTGTATGCGATGTATGAAAACGGGTTGTCGCAGGAAGGCAGTTCAGGATCACCGGAGGCAGATCTGTTCAAATTTGATTTCAGCAATTCAACCTTTACTAATCTTTCGGCGAATATGCCCAATTTCCCGGGGCAGCGGGATGGAATTGATCCACTTGCGCTTCAGGGAGGATACAACATGATGGTGGTAGTTAAGCCAGACAATCCCAATGTGGTGTTTGTAGGTGGTACCAATCTCTACCGGTCCACGAATGGATTTGCCAATACCACTGCTACCAGCTGGATTGGCGGGTATAAATACTGGGGGGCTTCCGCCACAACCTTCAACATTGAAAATTATGACGAACATCATCCGGATGTACACAACCTGATATTTGATCCCACCAATCCAAATCGTGCACTTTGTGCAACAGATGGCGGGATGCATATTACAGATAATATCATGGGGGCAGCTAACGAAACCCTGCCGGTGAGCTGGCAAATGGTAACCAATTATCAGTCTACTCAATATTATCATGTAGGCGCGGAGCATCGGGCTACAGGCACACAGGCGAACAACTTTATTGGAGGCATGCAGGATAATGGCGTTTATTTCAGGAATGGCAATAACAATGCGCATGTTCAGGCCGGATCCGGTGACGGAGGGGCGGCGGCAATTGGAAAATTCCTCAGCTTTAGTGATTATACCTTATTCGTGACCAGTCAGTTGGGATCCCTGGTAAGATTAACACCAAACGCTGCGAACTCTATTGAACCTTCAACAGGTTTAACAGCTAATCCGGGCGGGGGCGAAGGCGAATTTGTAACCTATTTCAGTCTGGATAATGATAATCCGGAAAATCTATACTACGCCAATTACAACCGTATCTTCCGGACCACGACCGCAACAACGGTCAGTGCTACAAGTGGCTGGACCGAAATGACAGGAGTAGCTACCCAAACCAATGCAGCGGATCCATCCGGAGATGATATTGGCATTCGGGCAATCAAACTAAGTTATGGTCCATACAGCACATCGAGCACTATGTATATCGGGACAACCGAAGGAAAGGTGTTCCGGTTGAATGATCCCCGCAATGCAGCACCGGCAGCGCAGCCGGTAGAGATCACACCACCAGCTATCAGCAACTTCATAAATAATTCGGTAAGAGTGAATGTGGGAGGGATCGCAGTAAACCCGAACAATGACAATGAAATCATGGTAGTTTATACCAACTACCAGGTAACGGTGGGAGGCAATGTGCAGCGCGAATTTAATATCTGGACAACGGGTAATGCAAAATCAGCAAATCCAACCTGGAGCCTGGCAGAAGGGAATCTAACGTTGCCGTCTATCCGCAGTTGTGCCATTGTAACCAGGAAAGATGCTGCGGGTGCTGAGTTTACAGACTATTATGTGGGGACTTCAGTTGGTTTGTATAGTGCTATTTCCATTCGTGATTCCATTTCGGCGAATAAAGCGATTGTATGGAAACGTGAAGGAGGCAGAACCCTGAATTATGCAGTGGTAACCTCTCTGGCTTATCGGCCGCAGGACAACCTATTACTGGTTGGAACGCATGGTAATGGAATGTATTTTACATCGATACAGCAACCGAATTTCAAACCGAACGTTGGAACCGGCGTGAATGATCCGGTTCGCAATGATAAAAACTTCATCCGGTTCTCCTATCCAACAATTACCAGTAATGAATTAGAGTATCGGATCGGTAATATGTTTGAAGTGAAAGAGCTGGTAGTACAGGTATATAACCTGAATGGACAGTTGGTGTTGAAGAGAACAGGTGGTTATCAGAATGGAAAGGTTGATGTAAGCAGGTTATCCCGCGGCACCTATATTCTGACCATTACCAGCAATGATTACAAGCATCAGTTTGTGAAGAAGTTTTTGAAGAACTAGGTTCTGAAAAAGATCAAGCTGCTGATATATACCAGGTATAAACTAACGAAGACCATTCCTTCTGTACGGCTGATTTTTTTATCACTCCTGAAAACAGGATAACAGATAATAGCCACCAGGGCTGCCAGTGGGAGATCGAACCAGAGAATGTCTTTGGAAACATCGATCCCTCCGGGAGCCAGGATACAGGTAATTCCAAGTATGACCAGGATATTGGTAATGCTGCTACCGATCAGGTTTCCTACTGCTACATCGCGATTGTCTTTGATAGTGGCGAGAATGGTGGTAACAAGTTCGGGTGCAGAAGTACCCACTGCAACAATGGTCAGCCCGATAATGGCATCTGAAACACCCAGCGAGGAGGCAATGCTGACAGCACCGGAAACCAGCCAGTCGGCACCAATTACAGTTAGGTAAATACCACCACCAAGCAGAAATATATTCCAGGCCCAGAGCCAGGTTGTTTGAATTGGAGGAATTCGTTTGGGTTCAAATTCCTCTTCGTATTCCTTTTTGATGGAAGCCGTTTCCATCCTGCTGAAACGAATCAATACGATGGTATAAACCACTGCCGCCAATAAGAGAAGGATTCCTTCATATGCCTGCAACACACCATCCCAGGCCATGGCCGTAAGTGCAATGGCGGCTCCGATCATAACGGGCAGATCCAGTTTGATACTCATTGCGTGCAGGGGAAGTGCACGGATGGCGGCACTTAATCCGAGAATAAAGAGAATATTCAGAATATTGGTACCAGCAATGTTCCCGATGGCGAGGGCTCCTTTTCCTTCGGAAACAGCGGTGATACCAACCGCCAATTCCGGCATACTGGTACCAATAGCAACAACAGTCAACCCGATGACAATAGGTTTAATACCAAGAAAGTTGGCGATCCGGGTGCTGGAGCGAAGAACCAGTTCTGCGCCCAAAATGATCACCACTAATCCGATCAGAAATACTATTGCGGGAGGAAGTACCATCATAGAAAACAATTATGGGACTGGTTTTCTTCTGGCGATCCACCAATTCAGTGCAAGGGAAATCAGCAATATTAATAAGCCACCAAATTCACGGGATTGTTCAATCCAGGGTTTGGTAGCTTTCATTGTTTGTACCAGGCTTTCGGCATGGTGTTCTTTGGCCCAACTGATAACACCATCCGGTGCAATAAAAAGCCAGGAGGCAAAACCAATGTAAAACAGGGCTGACAAGAGATAGAGCGATGGTGGAAATTTTTGTCTGATTGCCAGCCAGCAAAGCCAGGCACCCCATAAATACACGGGGATCCATAAATAAGGATCCGGATCATTGTATTGCAAAGCAGCACTGAGCAGAAAGAGAACAAGGAAAATATAGTTAACCCATTTCATCTTTGTAAGGTCGGAAAAATCCCGGCTCCATCTTCCATTCCTCCTTCTTCCATTCGCCCTCTTCCCTTCCTCCATCTTCCTTTCCTCCATCCTCCTTTCCTCCTTCCTCCCTCTTCCCTTCCTCCATCTTCCTTTCCCCCCTTTTCCTTATCTTACTACAAATTGCTGCCTATGCTCCCCCCCTGGCAAACCGGAACGGTAATTCGCATAGAAAATGAAACAGCCAGTACCAAACGATTCTGGATTCAGGTGCCTGAACTGGAGCGATTTGACTTCAAACCTGGGCAGTTTGTAACATTGGATCTACCCATCCATGAGCAGAAAAATAAAAGATGGCGCAGTTATTCCATTGCTTCCTGGCCGGATGGCACCAATGTTTTTGAGCTGGTGATTGTATTGCTGGAGGGAGGATTGGGTACAGAATACCTCTTTAATCAGGTGGATATAGGATCGGAATTAACCTTTCGCGGACCAGCCGGTGTTTTTGTATTACCGGAACAAATTGAGCGGGATCTTTTCTTCGTTTGTACGGGAACGGGAGTTGCCCCTTTTCGGTCCATGGCTCACTATATCCTTGAAAACAATGTACCGCATCAGCAGATTTACCTGATTTTCGGATGCCGGAAATTTGGAGATTGTCTTTATGGGCCGGAATTAAAACAATTGGAAACAGTGGTTCCCTCCTTTCATTATATTCCAACTTTTTCGAGGGAGGAAGCGGGTGATCACCTGGTTCGCACTGGCTATGTACACCAGGTTTATGAAGAGATCTGCAGGGAAAGAAAGGAGGCTAAAGAGGGAGGCAGTTATCCTGCTCATTTTTATCTCTGTGGCTGGAAAAATATGATCGATGAGGCAAAACAGCGGATACTCGCACTTGGGTACGAGAAAAAGGATATTCACCAGGAATTGTACGGGTAAGCTTAGTAATGCTTCCGAATGATTGCTTCTTTTGTTTTGTGCAGGCTGATTACGGGCACTTTTTCTAATTCGGGCTCTTCCTGTTCAGCAGTCAACTGATGTAAACGAAGAATTTCTGCATGGTTATTCACCATTTCAGTTTCCAATTCAAGAATTCTTTTTTGGGTTTTTTGCAGTTGTCTCGACCGGCACACAAAACCAAGCAACGCACCGAGGGCGAATACCGCAATAGCGCCCAACAGGACGGCCATATTGATACTGGATGGCATCATAGATATTGGTTTCCACCTATAACGCCCCCCTATCTGGCTTATTGCCCACTTATTGGGTAGCCCGTTTGTTTTTCGATAAGTCGCCGGTACCCAATTCCTTTTCCATTAAGGGAACAACTGGCGTGGCAGCTTGTTGATTGTACTTTGAGTGCTGATAATCAGCGAGTTGCTTCTGAAGTTGAAGAATTTCAGCATGATCCTGCATCTTTTCCCGCTCCAGTTCCATGATTTGTTTGCGCAAGGACCTAATCTGGCCAAGTCTGAATAAGAGGCCAACGGATACGGCAGCTCCCAATCCAAGAGCAATCACTCCAAAGTGTACAGTAATTTGCATCATAGTGTAAGTCAAATAAAATTTTTACGACGCGATGGCTTTTTCAACCATCCCTTTTACGGCACTCATAGGTATTCTTTCCTGCGTCATACTGTCCCGATGCCGAACGGTTACCGTACCATCTTCCTTTGTCTGGTAATCGATGGTAATACAAAACGGTGTACCGATGGCGTCCTGCCGGCGATAGCGTTTGCCTACGGTATCCTTCTCCTCGTAAAAACAACGGAAGGTACCCTTGCATTCGTCCATCAGCTGGCGGGCGATTTCAGGCAGGCCATCTTTCTTTACCAAAGGCAGAATGGCCAATTTTATTGGACTTAATTTAGGTGGAAACTTCAAAACAACCCGGCTGTCTGATTTGTCGGGTGTGCTAAGATCCTGTTCTTCATAGGCTTGGCTGAGAACCATCATCACCGTGCGGTCGAGCCCGATGGAGGTTTCAATTACATACGGAATATAGTTACCATATGGTTTTCCATTCGCGTCTAAATCATTATCAAAATACTGCATTTTTTTCTTACTGTACTCCTGATGATTACGAAGATCAAAATCAGT
>CAZJNY010000202.1:0-6827 GCA_964547405.1 uncultured Flavihumibacter sp.
GGCCATTTACATTATTCACTGTGCAATCTCTGCCGAGATTTCCGATTACCTGAAGTTTGATCATGACTTAACAATTTTAGCTACGTAATTAAATTTAGAACAGGCAATATACGCTGGCAGACCCCATCAAAAAACCGTTCTTTCACCCTTGTTAATAACTTTTGATTACTCCTCCTCCGCTCTTGCCGAACCCGCTTCAATCAGGCGTCCGAAAAAGAGGGCATTCAGGAATAATTTAGTTCCCCCCAGCCAATAGGCCCTGAAATTGGGATTATCTCCTATACAGATAATGCGCCCGCTTCCACTGGCCTGTACCAGTACTGCCGCTGACTGTTTTACCGCTTCCAGGTTCTGCTGTGTTACAAATCCACTGGCTAGCGGATCCTTTCCGTACCGGATGGGAACAGCAAAGGAATTGGAGGGAACTTTCATGAATACATTGTTCTGCTTGAACAGATAAATCTGTTCTTCTTCATATCCATAACTCAGCGGATGGGTCAGGTCCATTTCAGCCTGGAAGATAGCCCCCCTGATTTGCTGTGCACTTACAATCATGGATCGCTGCGCATAGGGATATTGTTTTGCACTGTCCAGTACCGGCGGCGTCTTTTTGAATTCCAGTTTTACCAGTCCCGACTGCTTTGCCCATTCAACCGCATCCTCTGTAAGTATCAGTGTGCCGCCCTGCTGAACCCATGCTTTCAGCTTATCTGCCTGGAAGGCATTATAATTTCCCCCCACCAGCACCAGCGTATTATAACCAGCTAAACTGATCCGGTTAAATACCGGCGCTTCCAGCATACTGGGAGGCATTCCAAATCGCTGATCCAGTAAATGCCAGACTTCCCCGGCATCCAGTGCGCTTACTCCCGCCCCTGCAAGCATGGCAACAGCAGGTAAGGTTACCGGCTGAAAGGAGCGGCTTCCCAGATCCACTCCTCCCCCCGACATTCCGGTGGTTAATCCTGCAACATTTACATTGGCCGCTGCTGCTTCTTTCCGTATCAGGTTGTTCAGTTCATCCGGCTGAATGGTTTGAAGCTGTACCGGAATCAGGATTGTTCCCAGTGGAAATGTTTTCGGTTGTCCGTTTATGTTAGCAGTAAAGGTTTTGGTAGCAACTCTTGCAACGATTCCTTTCTTCAATAAATTATTGAGCATTTTGGGTGCATAGTATTCACTCCATTCAAATGCATATGCATACGCGCCGTTTTCATTTTGAAGTTTTCCTTTGGTACCCTTCCAGTCTGTTAACACGGCTGTTTTTGCACTGCTTAGCTGTGCTGCCGTTAGTCCGCTGTTTTTTAATCCCATGGCCATGGTCATTGTCCAGGCAGTGATATCATAAAACAGGCTGTCTTTATATTCAGGAATCCGTTCGAAAAAAGTCTGGATCAGTTTGTATTGTGGTTGCTGTGTTCTTACGAGATAACTGCTTCCTTTTTTGAAACTCTGTTTGCCCAGGTTCATATCCTGCTGCAACTGTTCTACCACAATCTGGTGACGGCGAAGCATCTCTATAAAAATACCTGTTCTGGATTCATCCGATTCATTCCCGAACACCCAGGCCTTAACCGGAGCTGCCGCAGCATCCTTTGCCATCTGCTGATAAAATTCACGCTGGTATTTCAGCAGGTCAACGCGTAATCCTCTTGCGGCTGCAAGCGTGGATAGTGTTGTGGTAAACTGATTGCGAATGGTGAATGGAAATGTCAATACACCGTTGATGGTTTGTTGTGCATGTCCGCGTGAGGAAGCCTGCTCAAACAATATTCCGATACAACCCTGTGCATCCGGATAGGTAGATCCCTTTCCATAATAGAAATCATCATAACCTTCTTTGGTATAATACAGAGAGCCGATCTTATCCAGAAATTTCGCATGATAATTGGCTACGGCCTGTGTAAGCTCCTGATTTTTTACAGGCGTCAGTGGATTAACGCGACTGGGTTCACCGGGCTGAAAAAAGAAAGTGGCGTCACTTCCCATTTCATGGTGATCGGTCAGGATATTCGGCCGCCATTGCTGGTAGATGTTCAGCCTGTTCTGGCTCTCGCGGTGTTGAGCCGGCAGCCAGTCGCGGTTCAGGTCAAACCAGTAATGATTGAATCGCCCTCCCGGCCATACTTCATTAAATTCCCTGGATGCAGGATCTGTTACGAGGTGCTGACTCCGGTGCATATTGGCCCAGGTAGCAAACCGGTTGAGTCCATCCGGATTAAAGGAGGGATCAAACAGAATCACTACTTCATTCAACAGGGAATCGATAGCCGGACCTTCGGCCGCCGCCAGGTGATAGGCAGTCAGGATGCTGGCATTAGCGCCACTCGGTTCATTTCCATGGATGGAAAATCCCTGGTATACCACTGCGGGCATTTGCTGATAATTCAGGTTGCCGGTATAGGCGGGATCACTCAACCGAAGATGTTCTTCCCGGATCGACTCCAGTTTGCGGTGGTTAGCCGCACTGGTAATGATCAGCATCAGCTGTTGCCGGGCTTCATAGGAAGTACCCATCACTTCCAGCTTAATGCGATCCGGTGCTGCTGCAGCCAGGGCTTTCATGTATAATACCAGCCTGTCGTGTGTGATATGCCACTCGCCCACTTTGTGCCCGATAATCGTCTCGGGCTCCGGAACGGTGGCGCGGTATTGTTGTCCGGCTGGCAGGTAATAACTCAGTTCCTGAGATCTTGCACAGCATGCAGCTACTAAAAAGCCAATAACAAATATAAATTTTCTCATATGTGTAGGTTAACCAAACCGGAAGATAGGAAGTATGGAAGAGGAAACAAGGGGGACAAAGGGGACAAAGGGGGACAAGGGGACAAAGGGGGACAAGGGGACAAAGGGGACAAAGGAGACAAAGGAGACAAAGGGGACAAAGGAGACAAGGGGGACAAAGGGGACGGGGGAGACAAGGGAGACGGGGGAGAGTTCGTATATTTGCAACTTCAATGCAGATCAAATGAGCAGAAAAGGAAAAGTGCTGGTGGCTATGAGTGGTGGAATCGATAGTACGGTTACCGCCCTGATGCTGCACGAGCAGGGCTATGAAGTGGTGGGTATTACCATGAAAACCTGGGATTATGCCAGTTCCGGTACCAGTAAAAAGGAAACCGGCTGTTGCAATATTGACTCTTTCAACGATGCGCGAATGGCGGCGGTGCAGCATGGATTTCCGCATTTTATTCTGGACATCCGGGATGAATTCGGCGATTTCGTGATTGATAATTTTGTGGAAGAATACCTGGCCGGCCGTACACCCAATCCCTGCGTAATGTGCAATACCCATATCAAGTGGAGAGCCTTGCTGAAACGCGCGGATGCACTGGATTGTGAATTCATCGCTACCGGACATTATGCCAATATTCACCAACATACCAATGGGCGTTTTTATCTCAGCAAAGGCCTGGATGAAACCAAAGACCAGAGTTATGTTTTGTGGGGATTACAACAGGACCTGCTGAGCAGAACCTTATTGCCACTTGGCAATTTCCGCAAAACGGAAATCCGCCAGATGGCGCATGATTTCGGGTATCCGGAACTCGCCAAAAAAGCAGAGAGTTATGAGATCTGTTTTGTACCGGACAATGATTACCGTGGATTTCTGAAGAAAAAAGTAACCGGACTGGAAGCCCAGGTAGAAGGCGGCCTCTTTGTTGATAAAACCGGAAAGATACTGGGCAAGCACAAAGGATATCCATTTTATACCATTGGCCAGCGTAAAGGCCTGGACATCGCCCTGGGTAAACCAGTGTATGTAACTGAAATTTTCCCGGAAACCAATACCGTTGTACTGGGAGATGAAGAAGACCTGAACCGTTCCGTGATGCAGGTAAACAAGATCAACTGGATCAAATATGAAGGGGTTTCCGAAGGTATGGAAGCCACCACCAAAATCCGGTACAAAGACAAAGGAGCCTTATCCACCCTGCACCCCAATGAGTCGGGTGTGGAAGTGCGTTTTTTTGAAGAAGTAAAGGGCATCGCACCCGGACAAAGCGCCGTGTTTTACGAAGGAAATGATGTGATTGGTGGCGGGATTATCCAACGACCTGCAATCAACTTCCAATAAGCAATAAACCAACCGGAAAATCGTTACATCGCTATGAGAAAAACAATCGGAAAATGGCTGCTCCTGGCCGGACTGATTACCCTGGCTGCCTGCGGAAAAGAAACCGCCGATCCTGATTTTGAGGATGTTTCCGATTACCTGGTTTTGGAACCTGGTAAAACTTTAATTTACCAGCTCGATTCGATTGTAAAAACACCTTTCAATGATACCGCCTTCTCTACCATCAGTTATGAAGCAAAAGATGTAGTGGATGCAGAGATTACAGATAATCTTGGAAGAAGCAGCTGGCGGGTTTATCGATATCTCAGGCCACTTAACAGCACCGACGAAAATGCCTGGACACCGAATATGACCTATATGATTACACCACTCCGGAAAGCCGTGGAAGTAATCGAAAACAACCTGCGATATCAGAAGCTGGTATTCCCGGTTGATCAGAATACCGTTTGGCGCGGCAACTCTCATATCAATACCACACCAGGTGGACCGCTGGACTACCTGGATGCCTGGGAATACAGCTATTCTTCGATCGGCGAATCTTTTTCACCCTTTGAAACAGCCTTTGATAATACCATCACAGTTTTGCAGGCCGATGAAGCATTGGGAGTTCAGAATGAAAAGCCGGAAGATCCGGATCTGGATGCCTACAGAACCTACAGTGTGGAAGTTTATGCAAAAGAACTTGGCCTGATTTACAAGGAGCTTCGTTATTGGACCTATTCTGCCAGAACCCTTGATAACTTAGGCAACCCTGCCCAACCCTTTCCCTATGGGAGAACGGAAGGTGGCGGAATTCGCCTGCGACTGATCAGTCACAATTAATTACGGCTGTTTACCCGGTTGAAATAATCATAAAAATAAAGGAGCTGGAAACGGACAGCATTCTTCCAGTATTCCCAGTTATGTGATCCGGGCCTGGTGATATAGTCGTGCGGAATATTTCTGTACAGCAATTCCTGGTGCAGGCGTTCATTTACTTCAAAAAAGAAATCAGCAGTACCACAATCAATGATGAGGGCCGGTTTTCCAGGTTGCGCAAGGTGCAACAAATTCATAACGGTATTTTCTTCCCATAGAGCTTTGTTGGATGCATAAGAACCCAGGCGCTTTGCCATATCCCAGTTATTGGGAAATGGACGGATATCAACTCCCCCACTCATTGATCCTGCTGCACCATATACTTCAGGATGTTTCAGCGCCAGATACAAGGCACCATGACCGCCCATACTCAGACCTGTAATAGCGCGCCCGCCAGCACCCGTAATCGTTTTATACTGCCGGTCGATCAGGCTCACCAATTCCTCTGCCACATAGGTCTCGTATTGAAAAGCAGGATCAACCGGACTGTTCCAGTACCAGCTTCCAAAGCCGCCATCCGGACAAACAATCAGCACCTGATAACGATCTGCATCCTCTTTGATGCCGGGAACTTTTTCAATCCAGTTACTGTAGTTTCCGCTATAGCCATGCAGCAGATAAACCACCGGAAAGCGCTTGCCGGAAGCATAACTATCCGGTTTTATAACAACAGCCTTGATTTCCTTTTTCATGGAGGCACTCCGGGTAAGGAGGGTGTCTACAGTTGCTGCCTGCAGTAAACCAGCGCAGCAAAACAAAACGATAACAGTGAGGAACAGACGATTTCTCATCTTATAAACCTACAACTTTTGCAGTAAAGCAACGAACATGGAATCTGCCTTTTCAGTGTATCCATGCAGTGTTTTCATCTGCAGCTTCCGTAATCCATACCGGGTGGTCAGCCAGTCAATATTGGCTTCATTCTCCTGCCTGAACACCGAACAGGTGATATAGAGCAGGTAGCCGTTATCGGCCATTTTGGGCACCAGTGATTGCAGTATGTTTCGCTGCAGGGAAGCATAGGTTTCAATGGCAGTAACATCAAAATAACAGAGCTGTTCCGGTGTTCTGCTCCAGGTTCCGCTACCGCTACAGGGAAGATCTGCCAGGATAAGATCCTGTACTGGCAATTGTTTATAAGAATCACCGGCTTTCGAAGGAGCTGAAAGATCCGCCACAAATCCGGTATAGGAATACAAGCCTGCCTGGCGGAAGCGCTGATATAAATTCTGAAGTATGGAATTGCGTATGTCCGATACAGTTAGTCTGGCTCCTGGCAGCCGGTCAAATACAAAAATGGATTTTCCCCCGCTGGCTGCGCAGGCATCCCAGATAGCAGGTTCTTCAAGTTGACGAATTGTTGCAGCAATCTCTTCCACCATGGCAGCAGCGCGCTGGGAATTGAGATCCTGCACCACCACTTCCTGGTTCAGGCGGAACATTTCCTCTACTTTAAACCCATTGGACAATCTGCAGCCATCGGATGTTTCCATGTTAAAGGGAATGCCGGCTTTGCTAAGTTTTTTTTGCACTGCATCCAGGTAAGCTGGGCGGATCCGGATAAAAAGATCGGGTTGCCCGAGGTGCGAGCAGGCAAAGGCGGTTCGATCCAGTTCCTCACTGAGTTCCTCTTGAAAAGGAAAAAGTGCGACGGCGAAACTTTCCACGGTAAGACTTCCATCTGGTGCAATCAGGAATAGTTTCTGCTCCAGCGGCAGCCCTGCTTTTTCATTCCATTCTTCGTGCAGGGCCTGCAGCAAACTGTTGGGTTCCTTTGAACAAAGAAAGAGTCCGGCCAACATTCTTTCGGAAGCAGGCAGTTCTTTCAGTGCATGTCCCAACCGGAACCAGCAATAACAAAGCTGCGCGATCTGTTTACGATCGCGCGAGC
>CAZJNY010000203.1:0-6821 GCA_964547405.1 uncultured Flavihumibacter sp.
AAAAAGCTTAACCGCACACATTATGAATTTATTCCAAGCACAGTCGAATGAATTTTTGGGCCGTCATATCGGTACGTTGACAGATACAGCAACCATGCTGGCCGCCATCGGTATGGGGTCAATGGAAGAACTTATTGACAAAACGATTCCGGGTAGCATTCGTAAGAAAGATACCCTGGCAGTTCCGGATGCAGTCAGTGAAGCGCAATACCTGCGGGAGCTGAAAAACATCTCCATGAAGAACCAGGTTTTCCGCACCTATATCGGACAGGGTTACTATGATACCATCACTCCGAGTGTCATCTTGCGTAACCTTTTTGAAAACCCGGGATGGTATACCCAATACACGCCCTACCAGGCGGAGATTTCTCAGGGCCGGTTAGAAAGCCTGCTGAATTATCAAACCATGGTGGCAGACTTAACCGGATTGCCATTATCCAATGCATCATTGCTGGATGAAGCTACCGCCGCTGCGGAAGCGATGAATATGTTTTTCCACCACGTGAACCGCACAGAGGATATTCAAAAGCCCTGTTTTTTTGTTGACAGCGCCATTTTCACCCAAACACTTGACCTGATTTATACCCGCGCTCTGCCGCTCGGAATTGAAGTAGTGGTTGGTGATTACCGGAAAGCAACTATTGATGACCGTTATTTCGGTGCCCTGGTACAATATCCCAACAGCAATGGCAGCATTGAAGACTACCGTGCTTTTATCAATGAGATTCATGCAAGGGGTGGTTATGTTGCTATGGCTACAGACCTGCTGGCCCTTACCCTGCTCACGCCTCCCGGCGAACTGGGTGCTGACGTAGCACTCGGATCTGCCCAGCGTTTTGGCGTACCATTGGGTTATGGTGGTCCGCATGCTGCGTTTTTCAGTACCAAAGAAGAATTCAAACGCGCGCTTCCCGGAAGAATCATCGGAGTAAGTGTTGATGCCGCCGGAAACCGTGCATTGAGAATGGCCCTTCAAACAAGAGAGCAACATATCAAGCGGGAAAAAGCTACTTCCAATATTTGTACCGCACAGGCATTACTGGCGAATATGGCTGCGATGTATGCAGTGTACCATGGTCCGGATGGCCTGCGTGCTATTGCCAAACGGGTAGCACTGTTAACCAAAACACTCGCTGAAGCACTTGTTGAACTGGGTTATGAAATTAAAAACGCTCATTATTTCGATACACTCGCCATTGCTGTTGCGGATTCAACCCAACTCCGCCAACTGGCAGAGCAGCAAAAAATCAATTTCCATTACAGCGAGGGACAGGTAAGCATTTCATTAGATGAAACCACTACCCAGCAGGATTTGCTGGATCTGGTTCATGTTTTTGCAAGTGCTGCCGGACAGGATAGCTCCAGTCTGACTTTTCATTACGACAGCATTCTTGACACTATACCGGCTACCCTTACCCGAACATCAGAATTCCTGACACATCCTGTTTTCAATACGCACCACAGTGAATCACAGATGATGCGTTATATGAAATCACTGGAGAACAAGGATCTCTCCCTGAATACCTCGATGATTTCTCTGGGCAGCTGCACCATGAAACTGAATGCCGCTACTGAAATGATTCCATTGAGCTGGGCACACTGGAGTAAGATGCATCCTTTTGCACCCGCCAACCAGGTGGGCGGTTATCACCAGATCATCCGGGAATTGTCCGACTTCCTTTGCTCCGTTACAGGTTTTGATGCCTGCAGCATGCAACCCAACAGTGGCGCCCAGGGTGAATATGCAGGCTTACTGACCATTCGCCGTTTCCATCTGGCTAACGGTGATGCACACCGGAATGTTTGTCTTATTCCCATTTCAGCACACGGTACCAACCCCGCTTCCGCGGTGATGGCAGGCATGAAAGTAGTGGTGGTAAAAGCATTGGAGAATGGCTATATCGATGTAGCTGATTTCAAGGCAAAGGCGGAACAATACAAAGATGTACTGGCCGGCACCATGATTACTTACCCAAGTACCTATGGCATATTTGAAGAAAGCGTGAAGGAAATCTGTTCGATTGTGCATGCCTATGGCGGTCAGGTATATATGGACGGTGCGAATATGAATGCGCAGGTGGGACTTACCTCACCCGGACTCATCGGCGCTGATGTATGCCATCTGAACCTGCATAAAACCTTTGCGATTCCACATGGTGGTGGCGGTCCTGGCATGGGGCCCATTTGTGTGAAAGCACACCTGGCCGAACACCTGCCTGGTCACTGGTCAACTGATAATACGGCCAGCACAGACAATGGAGCAGTATCTGCAGCACCTTACGGATCTGCTTCTATCCTGCTGATCAGTTACGCATACTGCAGACTGTTAGGTGCTAACGGATTGCGCCTGGCAACGGAGTATGCCATCCTGAATGCGAATTATATGAAGGCCAAACTCGAGCAGGCCTACCCGATTCTGTATACCGGAGAAAATGGAACCTGTGCACATGAGTTCATTGTGGATCTGAGACCATTTAAAACATCTGCCGGAATTGAAGCAGAAGATATTGCCAAGCGTTTGATGGATTATGGATTTCATGCCCCAACCTTAAGCTTCCCGGTTCCCGGCACCATTATGATTGAGCCAACCGAAAGTGAAGACAAGGCAGAGCTGGATCGTTTCTGTGATGCGTTACTGTCTATCCGCAAAGAAATTGCAGCAGTTGAAGAAGGTAAAGCGGATCGCACCAACAACGTATTGAAGCAGGCTCCTCATACGCAGCATGTAATAACAGCGGATGAATGGGATCGAGTGTATAGTCGCCAGCAGGCAGCTTATCCCCTTCCGTTTGTAAAAGAAAATAAATTCTGGCCTTCTGTAAGCCGGGTAAACAATACCCATGGAGATCGCAACCTGATTTGCACCTGCGAACCGGTTAGTTCCTACGCGGAAGAAACAGCCTGATTAAAAACTTGATTTCATTCTTGTCAGAAGCTGGGTACCTGTCCAGGTACCCGGCACTATGATACGCCGGATTGTAAACAGCGGATCCTGTTCATCTCTTGTGGTGGACAGAATGAAAGCTGTTTTCAATCCTTTTTCTTTTAAGTGCGGAATGGCTTCCGGGTTCCAGAGACCAAAGGGATAAGCAAAATGCTCCACCGGTTTGCCGGTTATTTTTTCCAGCGTGGCCTTAGGTTTTTCAATCTGTTTCAACCAGTCTTCTCCCTGGTATTTTTTCACATTGTTGTGATCCCAGGTATGCAAACCGATACTGTGACCCGCCTCTGACAAGGCTTTGATCTGCTCGGCTTTCATATAATTGGGGCGATTAATCGCCACCGTCATAATGAAATAGGCCGCTTTCATCTTATAGGGATCCAGAATTTCTTTAGTGATCTCATACTGCTCATCACAACCATCGTCAAAACTGATTAAGACGGCTTTATCGGGAAGGGATTCCCCTGACAGGAGGTAATTCCTCAACTGATCGGGAAGTATGGTTTGATAGCCACTATCGTGCAGCGCTTTCATCTGGTCTTTAAACATATCGGGAGGAACGATATAGGCTTTCGCGGTAGGACTGTCATTGGGCTTATAGGGCCGGATCTGGTGATAGCATAAAATCGGAACCTGTTTTTTATTCAGAATGGATACCGCACTGCTATCGAGCTTAGGAGCAGCGTGCACAACCTGCGTCTCCTGTGCCGGAGCACTGGTTTCGACTTCTGTAGCGGGCTCAGTTACCGCTGCGTTTCCCGACACATTGGTACAGGAGCACCAACTAACCAAAGCAGCACTGATCATTAGGGAAATCGACAAGATTTTCATGTTCCTGGTTTTTCATATTAGTGATACCTGATAATAACGAACCCGCACCGCTATTCTTATCCGGATGGACAAAAAAGGGAAACCTTTATCTTCGTTCGTATGGCGGTGAAAGATTATTACCGGGTGCTGGAAATACCTCATAATGCCAGGCAGGAGGAGATCAAAAAAGCCTACCGTAAACTGGCCATGCGGTATCACCCCGACAAAAATACGGGGAATCCATATGCGGTTCAATATTTCAGGGAAATTCAGGAAGCCTATGATGTATTGTCTAATCCGGTTAAAAGGAGTGAATACCACCAGGCAAGAGGACAATTTGGTGGCCATTCGGCCCGCAATGAACCCCCGGTTGCCCCAAGCGCTGACCTGATTTACCAGGAAGCCCTCAAAATAAAAAAATATGTGAAGCAACTGGATGTATTCCGGATGAACCAGGGAGCCCTGGCCACCCAGCTGGAACAATTACTGAATGAACGGCATCTTTCCATCCTGCTGGAAGCAGGCAGACCAGTGCTGACCAGAGACCTGGTAGAGGCGCTGCTGGAATCCATGCAACCGCTCCGTTACAGTTACTGGAAAAGCCTGATTCCATCCCTGATTCGCCTGGCTGAAACCAATAATCAATTATTACTGGAAATACGTCAGGCAGAAAAAAAGAAACAACGCGAAGCCGCCTGGGATCTTTATCAGCCCTGGATGCTGCTACTGATCGTAACATTAATTTGTGTGCTCATTTATATAATTGCCTAAATTACCGCCATGAAAAAACAGGTATGCCTTGCACTCTTCACCTTATTCTTTTCCATCATGACTACAGCTCAGGATTATTATCTCTACACCGGCAGTTATACCAAAGACAGCAAAGACGGAATTTATATTTTTAAAATCAACGTACCATCCGGGCAAACCAGTCTGGTTGAAGTTATTAAGGATATTGAAAACCCTTCCTACCTGGCCATTTCCAAAGATGGCCGTTTCCTGTATGCAGTATCAGAAATGGCCAGTGATCACAAAGGGATGATCTATGCCTATCAGCTGGATCCGCAAACAGGTAAAGCGCAGTTACTGAATAAGAAAGAGAGTCGCGGTGAAGCCCCCTGTTATATTGCCATTTCTGAAAACCGCAAATGGATAACGGTTGGAAATTACAGTGGCGGAAACCTTATCACCTATGCAATCGATAAGGATGGCAAACTCACTGACCAATACCAATTGGTGCACCATGATGGCAAAAGCATCAATCCCAAACGGCAGGAAAAACCGCATGTACATTCCACTGTATTTACACCGGATAACAAATACCTGTTGGTGCCCGACCTGGGCACGGATAAGGTAATGATCTATGCCTTCAATGAGAAAAAAAACATGCCTATCGGAGGCACACAGCAGGGGTTTGCCAAAATCACGGATGGCAGTGGTCCGAGACATCTTGATTTTCATCCCAATGGAAAATGGGCCTATGTGATAGAAGAAATGGGAGGCACGATCAGTGGCTGGAAATATTATAACGGAACCATGGAAAAATTCCAGCACATTGATGCGCATCCGGCCGATTACCAGGGCTCAAGAGGCAGCGCTGATATTCATGTATCACCAGACGGAAAATTCCTCTATGCCTCCAATCGCTTTGAAGCAAATAATATTGCCATCTATTCCATCGATGGAAAAACAGGCATGCTCAAACTGGTTGGGTTCCAGGATTTGCCAGGAAAAAAGCCACGAAATTTTGCCATCGATCCAGGCGGACAATTGTTACTGGTATCCAATCAGGATTCAGATTCGATAACTGTTTTCAAACGCAATATGGAAACCGGAAAACTCGAATTATTGCCTGTTGATATCAAAGCGGGCAGTCCGGTTTGTTTGAAGTTTGTTCCTGTTGGAAAATGATTTACGGCAAGGCAGTAAGGATCCGGTTCACAAAAGTTTCTGTATCAAACCAGCGGCTATTGGCAGTTTGGCCCAGGCGAACAATCACCAGTTCCCGGGAAGGAATAATCAATACCTGTTGTCCTTCATAGCCACTGAAATAATACAGATCAGCAGGCAGACTGGGATACTTTCGATTGGCAGAACCTGCTGGATTACCAGCATTCAGCCAGAGCTGAAAACCATATTCACCCTGCGGGGCAACTGATACCGGAGTGGTTGCCAGTTGAACCCAATTTTCCGGCAGGATTTCTTCTCCCTGCCAGTTTCCATTTTGTAAATAAAATAGTCCAAGTCTGGCCCAGTCGCGCGCAGTTGCAAACACATAAGAAGATCCAACAAAATTTCCGGCAGGATCTGTTTCCATAACGGCACTGTATATCCCAAGTTTGTAAAATAACTGCTCGTAAGGATATCGGTGATAGGCTGAATCCCCCAGGGTAGTCCGGATGATTCCGGATAAAATATTACTATTCCCGCTGCTGTAATAGAATTCCGAACCGGGTGTTTCTTTTAATGAATGTCCGGCTGTATATGCCGCCATATCTGCTTTACGGAAAAGCATATTGGTAGCATCGGTGGCCTTGCTGTAATTTTCTTCAAAATCCAATCCGCTTGTTTGCTGGAGCAGGTGGCGAAGCGTGATTTTTTCCCTGCCATCTGTTGCTGATTTCCAGGCTGCAACCGGTGGTGGTTGATCCAGAGAAAGTTTGCCTTCTTTAACCAGCATTCCTACCAGCGTGCCGGTAATGGATTTGGCCATCGACCAGCTTAACTGGCGATGATGCCGGTCGAATCCGGGCGCATATTGTTCTGCAAGGAGTCGTCCTTTATGTACCACCAGAACTGCCCTTGTTCTCACCGGCTGATCTTCCTTTGGATTCATAAATGCCGCCTGAACCGCCTGTGGTAATAACAGCTCTGCCGGATGAACCATCAGGGAATCGGTATTGAGAACAGGAATCCGATCCCCCATAGGCCAGTCGATCGTATCGGGATTGATAGCCGGAGTTACGGCAAGATCCCATGCCTGTTTTTTAAGTGCTGCTTTAGACAGTTCATTCACCAGGGTACACCCGAGTCCGGGTCTGTAAACAGCGGTTTGTTTGGCCATTCCCAG
>CAZJNY010000204.1:0-6738 GCA_964547405.1 uncultured Flavihumibacter sp.
TGAATTTCTTGCCTATGATGCTTTCCTCGCCAGTAACCAGGGCATAGCAGACTGGGATGCCAGCACTTATATCAATGGAAAAACTGAGCGGGACTTTGCTGCCGGTTATATCAAAGGGGTACACAATACAGATGCATTGGCCATCTTTCAGGGATTGAAAAAGTTAGAAGAAGAATTGGGTATCCTGAAGTTTTCACCCAAAATAAGAGCCCAAGCCCAGTTGTGCTGGCTGGAACTGGAGGAATCGGTACAAAACAGACTTCGCCAACTCATATCCGCTACCTACGCCATTGAAAAGACGTTCCCGCAAAGCAGGCAGACTGAATTTGTAGTACAGGAAATTATCAAGGCCATTCAGCCATCCGAAACAGTTCCATTGACTGAACCGCTAAGGGAAATAGCAGTTTATCTGTATGAAGAGTTTTCTGTCAACAAAGTATTTACCATCAGTCAGCAGGCCTTCCAGTTGACAAAATCTTTTAAGGAATATCTGCAGCAGAATAAACAGCTTGAAATTTTTCACCAGGATACAGATCATCCATCGTTTACCAACCGGGAACGCTTCCGGCTCATTCAGGGCTGGATCAACGCCTATCTCAGAGCTGCCCCGATTACTAACAACGACTGGTACCTGAATGAAGCGGTTAGCCAGCTCGTATTCTATCAGCATCCATTTAAACAGAAAACTGGTGCAGACAGTGTTGTGTTGGATACCTTGAAAGGCACACATGGCGTAATTAAGGAAGGGCGCTACCTGCTCCATTTCCATAGCTTTATGGAAAAACTGCAGCGTTACAACGAAACCATAGCACCAGCATTTACCGCCTTCAACGAGTTTAAAGCACAGCTGATCAAAAACTACCGGAATCAGTTGAAAATTGCTGAGCTGGAGCCCAAAGTATTAAGTTCCTTTATTCGCAACAGGTTGATCAATGAAGTTTATTTCCCGCTGATCGGAGCAAACCTGGCCAAACAGATCGGATCAGCCGGGGATGATAAGCGAACAGCAAGAATGGGAATGCTTTTGCTGGTATCACCTCCTGGTTATGGAAAAACTACACTGATGGAATACCTGGCCAAAACAATGGGCCTTCATTTTGTAAAAATCAACGGTCCAACCATTGGTCATAAAATCAGTTCCATTGATCCATTGGAAGCCACTACTTCAGGAGCCAGGGAAGAACTCAAAAAAATCAACCTGGCCTTTGAAATGGCAGACAATGTGATGTTGTATATCGATGACATTCAACATTGCAGTGCGGAGTTCCTGCAAAAATTCATCTCATTGGCAGATGGACAACGAAAGATGGATGGCATTTTTGAAGGAGAAAGTAAAACTTACGACCTGAGAGGGAAACGTTTCTGTGTAGTAATGGCGGGTAACCCTTATACTGAAAGTGGTGAACAATTCAAGATACCGGATATGCTGGCCAACCGGGCAGATGTGTACAATCTCGGGGACGTAATTGGCAATTCAGATGCCTTATTCCAGCTGAGCCTGATTGAAAACTCCGTAGCCGAGAACAGTTACCTGCAGAAAATCACGAATAAAAGTTTTACGGACCTCTATAAACTGATTCAATACCTGGAGGACGGAGCAGAAACCATACCTGAACTGGAGGGGAATCACAGCCAGCAGGATTTGGAAGATGCGATGAAAGTACTGAAACACATGCTTCGCATACGCGATATCGTTATACAGGTCAATCAGCAATACATTGCAAGTGCTGCCATGAAGGACGCCTACCGAACGGAACCGGCATTCAAACTGCAGGGATCGTATCGCAATATGAACAAGCTGGCAGGAAGGGTGGTACCATTGATGAATGAGGAGGAAATAAGAGACCTGATCCGTGCTCATTATGAAGGAGAATCACAAACCCTCACTTCGGACGCAGAAGCCAATCTGTTAAAATTAAAAGAGCTGGGGAACATGCTGAGTCCGGCTGAGGAAACCCGCTGGAAAGAGATCCAATCCATTTTCAGGAAAAACAATCGCTTTGGAGGGATGGCGGGCCAGGATAGTACAGGTCTGTTTCTCCAGCAAATGAATGCCTTTAATGAGCAATTGGAAGCTATAGCACAGGCTTTGCAAAAAAGGAATTAATCTATCTCTGTATTAAAATTATTTTAGCAGCCGGGCAACCCTTGGAGGTCCGGCTGCATTTCTATTGCTAACCTACACTCGGCAAATGGATTTTGGTTCAATCTTGATACAGGTAAAAAAAGGGGACAGAGCAGCGGAAAAAGCTTTGTTTGAAGCGCTTGCAGACAGGATGTTATTCCTCTGTCTGCGGTATGTCAAAAGCAGGGAGGATGCCGAAGACCTGATGATTTCAGGCATGTTTAAAGTGTTTAGCAACCTGGTCCATTTTAAAGAAGCGCATGAACACGGATTTATCAACTGGGCACGAAGGATCATGATTAACGAATGCCTGATGCACCTCAGAAAAAAGAACTGCCTCGTTTTAATCAGCGAACCGGTTCATGAAATTCCGGAGGAAGGAATCGGGGTGCTGGAAAAACTGGATGCGGAAAGTCTGCTTGACCAGATTCTTTTATTACCAGCAGGTTACCGCACTGTTTTTAACCTGTTCGTGATAGAAGGGCTGGATCACCCGGAAATAGCCGATTTATTGCAGATTTCTGTAGGCACTTCCAAATCACAATTGAGTAAAGCAAGACAATTACTTCAACGGAACATACAAAAAGCAGGAATCAATTATGTCCGGTACAAAACCATATAATCAACTACGGGAACAACTGGATGGTCTTACGACACATCCTGCTTATCCCGCTCTCGACAGGGAGAACGCCTGGAAAAAACTGGAGCACCTGAGAGCAGAACAAAATCCCGCCCCGGTTTCCATCTGGCGCAGGTCAGCAATAAAGTATCCCCTTTGGGCGGCAGCGGCGCTCCTGCTCCTTTATTTTTCATACCGGATCTTTCAACCGGATCCAATTAAAAGCATCCCCTACACCCGGGCTACCAGCAGTTTTCCTAAAAATGAAACCGCCAGCGCTAGTCCAACTGAGAACAATAAGCAGGAAGTTGCGGGGCCGGTAGAAAAAAGCGTACAGCCATCCCCGGTTGCTGGCCGTAAGGGAACCAATAAAGCCAAACAGGTTCCAGCCCAGGTTTTGGCCCCAAAACCTGATACTTTGAGCATACCAGCTATAGCTTCAGCACCTGAAACAACTATTGAGGAAACAGGTATACAGCCCATTGTTAACGCAACACCTAAAAAAGTTTATCATCTCAACGAATTAAAGGATCCGGATCGACCTTACAGCATCAATAAACAGAAGAAAAGAAGCACTGTTCCTGTTGCCAAACAGGAAAAAGGATTTACCATAACCATTCCCATTTCAAATTAAGCTGATGAAAAAAAGTATTCTGGCAGTCCTGCTGGCCGCAGGCAGTATGCCTTCTATTGCCCAAACTACAGGGATGAACCAACTTGGAATTCCATCGGATTTTATCTTTCGAAGGAATTTTACCATCGAATTAAAAAACAGTAATAAAGTCACAGTTGAACTGGCCGACATCAACGATCTCAGCCGGCTGTTGAACCTGGATTCGCTGATACAAAAGGCCTATGAAGATATTCAACAGCTTGCTGATACCACCAGCGATCCTCTATCGGCAGTTCGGTTTGACCATAGTTGCCTGGAAGACGGACTCACAAAAATCCGCAGCAGAAAAACACTGCCAGCCGATAGCTATTATATCAAACTGAAACAGGAAACGGCCTTATTAAAAACACTGCAGGATAGTCTTGTTATAGCTGGAATTATTAAACATCCGGCAGCACCGCTGGAACACAAATTAAATCCGGATTATCCAAGGTATTACCGACTAACGGTAAGTATTAACCGAATCAGTGATATTCCGGAAATTTTAAATGGAGAACTGAATGGCAAAATGAATACCCTTCTGCAGGAACATTCCGGAAAATGGAAGCAGCTTGCTGCTTCTGAAAATTATGCACTGGAAGATGACCCTTCCATAACAGCTGCTGTAAAACGGGGCCATACGATAAAGTCAAATGACCAGCTGGAATTGAATGCAGGCGTACTGCTACAAAATTACCAGGGGTACTTTACGCCTGCCTTTAATCTAAAAGCAACCCTTGTGTTGATTAATAAATACAGGAACCGCGAACATGCCATCGGTATTGCCTGGCAGCCAACATTTGCCTATACAAAAAATCCGGATGGCAAACTGTCGGGTTTCCGGAACGATTTTATTGAGTTCAGCTATAAAGCCTGGAGATTAAAAAACGGAGAACGCCTCGAGAATAATGGCCTGAACTGGAATTTTTCAGTTGGTTATCTTTTAAAAGAAAGAGGATCAATCTACACCCCTTCCACGTTTCGCATTGGGCTGGGTGGTTATCAATACCGTAAATCCAATCTGGAAGCCGGTTTGTATTTTTCAGATTTTTTCAAAAAACCAACGCCAACGATCCGGCTTAGTCATACTTTCTGATATTTTTTGCCTTGTTAAAATAATCAGCATTTAACCTGACAATTATCAGGTTCTGCTTAAATTGGGTTATTGTAATTTCAGGGTCTAAAAAATAATCACCATGAACTCCATCCTGGTAGCTACCGATTTTTCCAATCCTAGTCGTGGTGCAGCGGCCTATGCAGCTGCCCTGGCCAAACTGAATGGTGCCACCCTGACCCTTTTGCACGCGTATCTTTTACCAACGCCTGTAAGTGAGGTGCCCTATGTAATGGTATCCGTAGAGGAGCTACAGAAAGACAATGAACAGCTGGTGAAAGAAATGGCGGAGGAGTTTGAAAACCGATTTGATATCAAGGTGAATACGCTGGTTACCATCGGATTGCCGGCAGATGAAGTAGTATTTCAGGCGGGCGAAATCGGAGCCGATCTCATAATAACGGGTATGCGGGGAGTAACCAATACCCTGGACAAACTGATCGGAAGCACAACAGCGGCTATTCTACGTAAGTCATCAGTGCCGGTGCTGGTAATTCCTGAACAAGCCGTGTATGCGCCCTGGCGAAATGTAGTGTATGCTACTGATTTCAGTTATACCATGAATTTACGGTGCCTTAAAATGCTCAAAGTGCTTTCAGGAAATCAACCTGATATGCATATGAAAATCATTTATGTACAACGACCGGGCGAAATCATGTCTGCGGAGCAGATAGCCGGTAAAGTGCGCCTGGACCCGATGCTGGAAACCATTCCCCATAGTTATCTTGACCTGGAGCATGTTTCCGTAGAAGAAGCCCTTAAACAATACCTGCATGACAATGCCAGTGATGTGCTGGTAATGGTGGCTCATAAACACAGCTGGTGGGAACGCCTCTTCAGCGGCAGCCATACCAATGAAATGGTGTATCAGTCTGAAATCCCCCTGCTGGTGCTTCAGGATAAATAGGACTTGTCAATTGCCAATTGCTTCTTACCTTTGCCCCCCATTTTAAGGCAAGCAAAACCGCTTTTGCCTATTTGTATCAACAAAAAACACCATTTATGGCAACTGTAACGAGGGAAAATATTGGCCAGTTAAACGACAAGATCACAGTTAAACTGTCAAAAGAAGATTACCTGCCCTCCTTCGAGAAAGCACTGAAAAATTACAGCAAGCAGGCAAATATCCCCGGATTCCGGAAAGGAATGGTTCCGGCCGGACTGATCCGCAAAATGCATGGTCAATCCGTATTTACCGATGAGGTACTGCGCACCGTGGAAAAGCAACTGAGCGATTTTATGGTTAACGAAAAGCTGGAAATTTTCGCCCAACCGCTTCCCCTTCCGGAGAACGACAGCGCCAATCTGGATCATATGGCTCCTGCTGAATATGCGTTCGCTTTTGAAGTGGGATTGAAACCTGAAATCAAGGTTGCCGACCTGGGGGCTGCCAAATTGCCTTATTACAAGATTACTGTATCGGATGAAATGCTGGACGAAGAAACCAATCGCCTGCAACTCCGGAATGGCAATATGACCGAGCCAGAGCAGGCCGATAATGATGAAAATGTCCTGAACCTGACCTTTGAAGAACTGGATGAAAACGGTGCGGTAAAGGAAGATGGCATTAAAAAAGAGAACTCTGTACTGGTTAAATATTTTGCTCCTGCGTTCCGCAGTCAGCTGATGGGTAAGAAAAAAGACGATGTTTTTCAACTTACCCTGGCAGATGCTTTTGAAGAGAAAGAAAGAGAGTGGATCCTGGGTGATCTGGGTCTCTCCAAGGATGATCCTGCCGCAGCCGGAAAGCAATTTCAGGCTACCATTACCAAGGTAGGAATGGTGGAAAAAGCCCCCCTGGATGAGAATCTGTTTAAAGCAGTTTTCCCGGGTAAAGAAATCGCTGATGAAGCTGGTTTCCGATCAGCACTGAAGGAAGATATCGAACTGCAACTTGATAACCAGAGCCGGAATCAGTTATACGATAGCATTTATCACTACCTGCTTGATCAGACCCATATTGAGTTTCCCGAAACTTTCCTGAAGCGCTGGATGCAGCAGGGCGGTGAGCAGCCCAAAACAGCTGAGGAGGCAGAAAAAGAATATCCTTCTTTCGCCAATTCGCTGAAATGGACCCTGATTGTGGATCAACTGACAAAAGAGAACAATATCGAAGTAACCCAGGACGACCTCCGTGGTTTTGCAAAAGCGCAACTGTTCTCTTACATGGGCAATATGAACATGGGACAACTTGACATTGAGCAACCCTGGGTGAACGATTACGTTGA
>CAZJNY010000205.1:0-6652 GCA_964547405.1 uncultured Flavihumibacter sp.
TATGTATGAAACCGGTGGACATGGATTCGGCATGCGCAAGCAGAACCTGCATACAGATACCTGGATGGAACGGGTGGCCGACTGGATGGCAGAACATGGCTGGTTATGGCCGGTTTCGCCAACCGGATGGAAAGCAGGTACCGATTATAAAGGATGGAAAAAGAATAGCATGGAGCAGGAGCAATTAAATAAAAATGACTGGGCCAATTTTCGGAGATACGCAAAGGATAATGAAGCAGTTGGCAAACCCAAAGCCGGTGAAGTAAGAGTTGTTTTCATGGGTAACTCCATTACGGAAGGATGGAAGAATAGTCGCCCTGAGTTTTTCTCTGGTCGTCCTTATATCAACCGGGGCATAAGCGGACAAACAACACCTCAAATGGTTTTACGCTTCAAACCGGATGTAGTAAATCTGAAACCCAGGGTGGTAGTGATCCTGGCTGGAATCAATGATATTGCAGGCAATACCGGTCCAATGACCATTGAGCAAACCTTTGATAATATCGCTTCGATGGCGGAAATCGCAAAAGCGAACCAGATTAAAGTGGTGCTTTGTTCGGTATTGCCGGCCTATGATTTTCCCTGGAGTCCCGGAAAGGAACCGGCAGGAAAAGTTGTTGCGTTGAATGCGTTGCTGAAAGAGTATGCAAAAAAACAGGGACTTGTATACGTAGATTATTTTGCTGCCATGGCGGATGAGCGCAAGGGGCTGCCAGCGCATTTGGCAAATGATGGCATTCATCCAACGGAAGCAGGCTATAAGATAATGGAACCACTTGTGGAAAAGGGAATTGCGGAGGCCCTGAAGAAAAAATAATCAGAGCGAAGGACGCAGCGTTAGTTTGAATGGCACTTCGATTTCACTAAGCTGATTGTTGAGAATCATTCTTGCAGTGGCTTCTCCCATTGCTGTGAAATCGGTAGAGATGGTGGTAATGCCATTCAGGATAAAACGTTTGAGTGGTGTTTCGTTATAGGAAATAATGCCGACATCGCTGCCCGTCTGCCATTTCATTTGCTGCACCTTATCCAGTAATACCACCAGGTCTTCCTCCATCAGGTTGATATATACTTCTCCTTTTGAAATGGTTTCCTCCCGGAGGTTGGAAACTACTTTATACTGGAAGGCATATTCCCGGCAGAATTGCAGAAATCCTTTTAGTATCTCATCGGGAAAATAAGTGTAGGAGGGGAAAATAATCTTGATGGTATCGTATCGCTGAAGAGCCGGCAATGCCTCCACAAGAGCAGAAAAGATATCTCGTTCAAAATTTTCATAAACGGCGCCGAAAGGCCGGTTTATACCATTGATTTTTTTGTCGAGCAGAATGAGTTTCGGGTGTTCGATCGCATTGATTTCCTGGTAGGCCTGTTCACCACCTTCGAGGAAATGCGGGATGATTACACAATGCGTGTAATCATTTTTCAGGTTTCGTAAAAGTTGTTTGAACAGACTGTAATCATTGTTATAAATGTAAAAATCGATAGCTGCGTTTTCACCCAGCATTGAAACCATGGTGTCGTAAATGATTTTTTTATGTGCGCTGAGTTTATTGAATAAGAGGAAAACGCGGATGGTTTGTGAAAAATCAGTTTTGATAATAAAATAGCCTTTTCCGGGAATGGAGCCGATCACGCCCATCTGCTTCAGATGCCGGTACGCTTTTTCAGCTGTATCGCGGGATATATCCAGCTCATAACTGAGTTCATTGATGGAGGGTAAGGGATAATCGGTGGTAATACCTCCCGACTCCACAGCTTTGAGTAAAGAGCTGATCAGTTGCTGATACTTGGGGGTTACTGAGCGATCGTCAATCTGGATATATCTGTAAATATTATCAGATGTCATAATGTTGGCAAAGGAGTTAAAATAGTAGTTTTTTTCAATGAGAAAGTATAAATAAATACTGTATCAATTCGGTAGCTTTAACAAATTTAATTTATTAGCATGCAACGATTCTTCGCCGGAATCCTGGTTTTGGTAGTATCAGGCCTGATTTTTCTTCCTTCCTGCAACTCCCGTCCCGGTAAACCGAAAATTTTAGTATTCAGTAAAACAGCAGGGTTTTATCACAATTCCATTCCGGATGGGATGGCAGCCATTCAGAAACTGGGTGCTGAAAATGGGTTTGACGTAGATACTACCAGGGATGCGGCATATTTTAACGAAGATAGTCTGCAACAATATTCCGCAGTAGTATTCCTGAGTACAACAGGTGATGTACTGAATCACTACCAGGAAGCCGCGTTTGAGCGATATATTCAGGCAGGCGGTGGTTATGCAGGCGTGCATGCAGCTGCCGATACAGAATATGACTGGGGTTGGTATGGCAGAATGGTAGGAGGTTATTTCCTCGATCACCCTGGTATTACGGATACCTTTCCCAATGTTCAGGAAGGGGTGTTGAAAGTAGTTGACAATACACATGGAGCAACCAAACATCTGCCTGCCGACTGGAAACGTACGGATGAGTTCTACAGCTATAAAAAAATGAACAAGGATGTTTCCGTGCTAATGAAAATTGATGAAAAGAGTTATAACGGGGGAAAAAATGGGGATGATCACCCTATGGCCTGGTACCATGAATACGATGGTGGCAGGGCTTTTTACACTGCATTGGGACATACCAAAGAATCATTTAGCGAAGAAGCATTTTTGAAACATCTGTTGGGGGGCATTCAATATGCTATCGGAAAAAATAAAAAGCTGGATTATTCCAAATCCAAAACGGCGAATGTTCCGGAAGAAGACCGGTTCACTAAAACCATGCTGGTGAATGGAACTTTTTTCGAACCAACAGAACTAACGGTATTGCCTAACCTGGATATCCTGATCGCACAGCGAAGAGGAGAAATCCTTTACTATAAATCAGGCGATTCAACCGTTAAGCAGGCATTATTTCTGAACGCTTACTGGAAAACAGAAACTCCTGGCGTAAATGCAGAAGAGGGGGTGCTTGGTATGCAGGCGGATCCAAATTTTGCCACCAATAAACAGGTGTTTATATTTTATAGTCCGGCTGAAGCATCAGTCAACCGCTTATCCCGGTTTACCTTCGAAAAAGACACATTGATCAATGAAAAAATAGTCCTGGAATTTCATTCCGACAGAAATATCTGTTGTCATACGGGCGGTTCCATTGCATTTGACAAGGATGGCCTGCTGTATGTTTCAACAGGTGATAACTCTACTCCGTTTGATGAACCCAAGCAGCCCTATGTCAGTCATGGTTATGCGCCATTGGATGATCGCCCGGGGCATCAGCAATATGATGCCCGACGCACTTCCGGCAATGCCAATGATCTGCGTGGGAAAATTCTGCGGATTCGGGTGAAAGAAGATGGTAGTTATGAAATTCCGGAGGGCAATCTATATCCCAAGGGAACACCTGGCACAAAACCTGAAATTTATGTGCAGGGCAATCGCAATCCCTACCGGATTTCAGTGGATCAGAAGACAGGTTACCTGTATTGGGGTGAAGTGGGTCCGGATGCTGGCGTCGACAGTTTTGATACCCGTGGTCCGAGAGGATACGACGAAGTAAACCAGGCCAGGAAGGCTGGGCATTTCGGTTGGCCTTACTTTATTGCGGATAACAAAGCCTATTATGAGTATGATTATGCAACAGGGAAAACCGGACAATTAATTGATGTCAACAAACCGGTTAACAATTCCCGGAATAATACAGGTATAAAAGAGCTACCGGTTCCACAGTCAGCTTTTATCTGGTATCCTTATGGTGCTTCTGCTGAATTTCCCCAGGTGATGACAGGCGGAAGAAATGCAATGGCGGGTCCGGTTTATTACACGGATCGTTTTCCTGCTGAAACCCGGTTACCGGAATACTATAATGGCAAACTGATTATCTACGACTGGATCAGGGGTTGGGTAAAAGCGGTGACCATGTTGCCCAATGGTGATTTTGACAAGATGGAACCTTTCCTTTCCAATATCCGCTTTAACAGCATGATTGATATGGAAGTTGGTCCGGATGGCAAACTCTATTTCATTGAATACGGAAGTGGCTGGTTCAGTAAGAACCCGGATGCAGGATTGGGAAGGATTGATTATAATGGTGGGAACAGGGCTCCTAAAGTGGGTGCTGTAACTCTTGATAAAACCTCTGGCAAACTTCCGCTAACTGTAACAGCAACCGTAGAAGCGAAAGATCCTGAAAAAGATAAAGTCAGTTATAAGTGGGACCTGGGAAATGGTGTAACGAAAGAAACGACCGAACCAACCATAACGCATACGTATGAAAAGGCAGGTGATTATGAAATAAGTGTTGAGGTAAGTGATCCGTCAAAAGCAAGCAATAAATCAGCAGCTACAGCTCTGTATGCAGGAAACGTTGCGCCTGAAGTAGCGGTGATGATTAAGGGAAATCAACGCTTTTATTTTCCAGGTACGCCGGTTCAGTATGAAGTGCAGGTGAAAGATGCGGATGATCCGAATGCGGGCAGCGACCTGACCGATTTGTATATATCTGCAGATTATGTGGAAGGTTTTGATAAAGCCGGCGCAAACCTCGGTCACCAGGTAGTTTCGGATGTAATTATCGGTAAAAGTCTTATTCAGTCGCTCGATTGTAAATCCTGCCATAAGGAAAATGAAAAATCAATTGGTCCGGCTTATTTTGAAGTAGCAAAAAAATATGCCGGTCAGGCTGATGCTGCCAGTTACCTGGTTAATAAAATGATCAAAGGTGGTGCAGGCGTATGGGGTGAGGTTGCAATGCCAGCGCATCCGGATCTGAAGCCCGGGGATGCGGCTAAAATTGTAAACTGGATTCAATCGCTGAATGCTGGCAACAAACTGAAATCGCTGCCGGTTTCCGGAACCTTACAGCCAACATTGGGAAAACCGGTGAAACCCAATGGCGCTTTGGTCATCTCAGCTACCTATTCAGACAAAGGTGGTGCGGGTTTGCGATCATTATCAGCATCTGCACAGGCAGCGTTAAGCCATCCCAGCCTTAGTTTTGCAGACGCCGCAGACATGAAAGATTATTCGGTTATGAATTACAATGGAATGACGTTAATGATAGTTCCAAATGGTGCTGGTCATTTTGCCATTCCTGAGGTGGATTTAACCGGGGTGAATGGAATTCAACTGATCGCAGGCTGGCAGGAATCTCCCAAGCAGGCAATCAGCTTTGAGGTAAGGCAGGATGCACCAGATGGCAAATTGCTGGGAACCATACAGCTTGGAACCACAGGTCATCCGGCAGTAAAGCCTGGAAGTTTTGGCGGCACCATGCTTGCTGCTGCTTTAGAACCAGTAAATGATGGAAAAATTCATAAACTTTACATCGTGAGCAAGCCTTCCGGAGAGGGCAGTTTCACAACCCTGGCGTTACAGGGTCTCACATTAACAGGTAACTAATTATTTGATCCGATACGATATGAAACGAGTTGGCTTTTTAATTTTATCCGCATTCCTATTAATTGCTTCAATTGTTCAGGCGCAGCAGTCTTTTACATTGAACGGACGTATAACTGATATCAATAACCGAACTATTGCCAGGGCAACTGTTCGGTTATTGAATAGTGATGAAATACAAAGTACCGATGCCTCCGGCCAGTTTGAGTTCCGGCAATTAGCCCCAGGCAACTATCTGCTGGAAGTTTCCGCTATCGGATATGCGATCGCAACCAAAGAAGTACAGTTAAAGCAAACAGTTACAGACCTGACCATTCAATTAACAGAATCGGCAGCTCAACTGGATGAAGTGATTGTAAGTGCGGAGAAAAAAGAACAGCGACTGACAACCATACCTTATAGCATCAGTTCACTTTCGTCGAAGGAGATCAATCAGTACCGGTTATGGAATACCAGGGAGCTGACAGGAATTGTACCCAATTATTTTGCCGGGCATTCCGGAGACGATAGAAATGTGGTTAGCATTCGGGGCATTACAACCACTTCCTATGACCCTGCAGTAGCAGTATACGTGGATGGCGTTAATCAGTTCAGCCTGGATACCTATATTCCGCAGCTCAATGACGTGGAACGAATTGAAGTGTTGCGTGGGCCGCAGGGAACTTTGTATGGTCGTAATGCGATGGGGGGTGTAATCAATATTATTACCAAACAGCCTTCGAACAAAACAAGGGCCTTTGTAGAACTGACCAATGGCAATTATGACCAGTTCAGGTATACGGCGGGTGTTCAAATGCCGGTTGTGAAAGATCGATTGTACTTTGGCGCAACAGCGTTGATCCAGGGTCGGGATGGTTATTATACCAACGAGTTCAATAACAAAAGCTTTGATGAACAGCAAACCATCAGCGGCAATTATTTTCTCAAATACCGCGTAAATCAGCACTGGTCTGTTACTGCGAATTTTAAACATCAGAATAACCGCAACTGGGGAGCTTTCCCATTGGTGAATGGGGTGGAAACTGCATTGGAAGAACCGTATAAGCTAAGCCAGAATGCGGTGGGTAAAATGATTGATAATACCCAGAATGCGAGTCTGGCAGTTCAACACCGTTCTGATAAACTGTTATTCAGTTCACAAACGGCTTTTCAGAAAAACTATCGTTATTACAATTCGCCGCTGGATGGTGATTTTTCTCCGCTGGATGCGGTTTCCATTATCAATGATTATGGAAAAGCGTATAACAAGGTTAGCGTGTGGACCCAGGA
>CAZJNY010000206.1:0-6606 GCA_964547405.1 uncultured Flavihumibacter sp.
TCTTTACCATCGATGGTGTAGGCCATCACCTGTTCAATGGTGCCATTTTTATCAAAGTCTTTAACGTATAGTTTGAGGGGTCCGTTTTTACCGGCATACAGTTTAGAGTTATGTCCCCAGTTGCCGGCAAGAATATCCGTTTGTCCATCGCCGTTAGCATCAGTCAGGTAGAGAGATTGCCATAGTCCGGTAGAACCGGGAAGCGGTTCCCTTGAGAGTTTACCAGCATTGTTTCTGTGGATGATTACCGGCATCCATTCGCCGGCAACCAGGAGTTCGGGAAAGCCATCGGAATTCAGGTCTGCAAATGCAGCGGCTGTTATCATTCCAATATTTTCACCATCAAAAACAGTTTTGGGTGCTATTGAAAATTTTCCATTACCGTCGTTGAGCAATAGATAGGAATGATGTGGAATGCCGTACTGGCGGGCATTTGCGAGCACACCAACAAAAATATCCTGATCGCCGTCCTTATCAATATCGGCAACAGCGATAGCGCCTTTATTAAACCGAATGGAAGGTAATGCAGCAGTATCAGGCTTTAATAAACCGTTACCCTGATTTATGTAAAGCCGATCCTGCAAAGCGGGATTATTATCTTCCAGTTCATTGCCACCAATTGCGATGTACAGATCCTGCTGACCATCTCCATTGGCATCAAAAAACACAGCGGCGATCTCTTCCTGTGCTGCAACTGACTGAAACAACCCAGTCTGAACCGGCTCGAATGCACCCGTTTTCGTTTGAATCAGCAGTGCGCCGGCTTGGCCGGAAGCGCCTGTAAGGTAGAGATCATCCAGTCCGTCGCCATTTAAGTCACCCACTGCCGTTTTGGGACCGCGTGTTGAAAGTCCGTGTGGAATCAGGTATTGCACATTGTGATCCACAAATGCATTTTCCTTATGGGTAAAAGGCAGCAGTACAGAACTGGCTGTGAAGGGATTAATAGTGGGTTTCAAAAAAGAAGCATATTCAAATTTTCCGGCGGCGTTCAACTGGTCCAGTTCAACGGTCTGATTAACTGGTAACTCTTTGATTACCTGGAACTGCAAATCCGGCCATACAACCAGGAGGCTGTCCATTTTTCCAAGGGAGTCGAGACCGATTACCCATCTGGTATCAGAGGCGGATTGAAAGCCGCGCGTGGGCATAATTTCCTGCATGTGCACCTTTCCTGCATGATAGGCATAGATTCTGGCGCCAATACCTTTTGCATTCAATCCTTCACCGCGAGTTTTCAGACGCAGGTATTGTTTAGGTTGCTGGTTATTTTTTAAAAGAACGGCTTTTTCATTCAGGGCATTGATAACAATATCAAGGTCGCCGTCATTGTCGAGATCTGCATAAGCGGCACCGGTATAATATCCTTTCAGGTCGGCCGTACCCCAGGATTTTGATAGATCTTCAAAGTTTCCGGATCCAGTGTTCCGGAAGAAAAAGGGATGGGTGGCACCATCGGGCATGGCTTTTATCACTTCCTCATCATAAGCATCGGTGCCATTTAAATTCTTGTTGCGTTCCATGGAGCTGACAAAGCGCACATAATCGAGATCAACAGGGCGTTTAACAATTCCGCTGCTGATAAAAAGATCTTTGTTTCCATCGCCATTAAAGTCGGCGAGCAGGGGACTCCAGCTCCAGTCGGTAGCCGAAACACCGGCTTGCAGGGCGATATCACTGAAACTTTTGCCATCTCCGTTATTGAGTTGCAGTACATTTCTAGAGTACTGGTGTTGGTATCCGTTTCTTTCCAGTTTGAGTTTATAGATGTCGGGGTTTTCATCACTCCCGTAGGTTTTAAGTGTTTTTTCATCAGGCGGTAGCATGTCTACCGTAACCAGGTCAACCTGTCCATCATTGTTCAGGTCGGCTGCATCATTCCCCATACTGAAGCGGCTGTAGTGGCGGAAATGGGCAGCACCAGCTTCTGTAAAACCACCCTGCTGATTGTTGAGGTAATAATAATCGTTCTCATGAAAATCGTTACCTACATAGATATCGGGCCAGCCATCATTGTTGAAATCGGAGATAGCTAACCCCAATCCATAACCGAGTTTACTCTGGTAGATACCGGCAGTAGCGGAAACCTCTGTAAACCGGTGTTGACCTTCGCTGAGTTCATTTCGCAACAAACGATCTCCGGCCAGGGGATCCGGTTTTCGGCGATTCACGGTATCAATAATATTGCTGTGTGGTTGTTTGGAATGATTCAACAGGTAACAATCCAGGTCACCATCCCGATCGTAATCAAAAAATGCAGCCTGGGTAGAAAGTCCGGAGAAGTCGAGTCCATAGTCAGCCGCTTTTTCTACAAACCTGTTTTCGCCCTGGTTGATATAGAGTTGATTTTTTCCGGTAAGCTGAAAAGCGCCTGAAACTGCGCAGACATAGATATCGAGCAGGCCATCTCCATTAATATCCGCCATAGTAACACCGGAATGCCAGTCGGCGGTACCTGCTACGCCAGCGCTTTCGGTAATGTCTTCAAATTCCAGATTGCCTTTATTCAGGTAGAGGCGATTTCCGCCTTTGCTGTTAGCGGTAAAATAAATATCCGGGAGATCATCGTTATTGATATCTCCAATGGCAACACCACCGCCATTGTAATAATAGAGATAGTACAGAATATTCAGCCGTTCCTTTTGGGGGAGGGTGTTGGAAAATTCGAGCTGAGAGGAAGCGGCGGGAATAATGGTAAACTGTGTTGCCTGTTGTTTGCAACCAATCAGCAGAACGATTGAAAACAACATTGCAGGCAGGAGTAGAACCCGACCTTTCGGCAATCGTATACGAGGGGTATTCATGAAGTTGAAGATAAAGAGGGGCTGAAACCTAGCTTGATCAGCCCCTCTTCTTTGCGAACATCAAAACCTTAGCCTATTATCTTATTTTCTGGAGGAGAAAAGGGATTGTACTTCTGCTGCGGAGATGGCATCACCGTAGAGTCGCATCTGATCCAGTTCGCCTTTCCAGGAAGATGAAAGCCAGTCATCTGTATCTAATTTATTTCCAGGGCCACAACCGATTCTCACTTCAGTGATATGATCATGATAAAAATTTATAGGACCATGATCCTTCCATTGACGCACTTTCGGATTCGCAACACCATCCAGGTAGAGCGTCATACCACTGGTTGCCTGATCATAGACCAGTGCGATATGGTGCCACTGGTTGTCGAGCATTCCCGGAATTACATCAGCGTTTTCCCAGGTAAACCAGTTGTCGGCTTTGTTTTTATCAGCCGTCATCACTTTAACTGCGCAACCCGCATTGTTTCCTTCCAGGATAACAAACATGCTGGCATACGACCAATGAGAAGAAGTTTCGCCTAAATCAGCCCGGAAGCTAATGGGGTATTCCGGACCGGTTCCACCCACATTGTTTTTCGTTTGACCATCACGTTTATACCAGAATGAGATGGCAAAACTTTTAGCGGTTTGCGCGAAATCATTGGGCTTGGCATATTTGATAAACTTCTGCGACTCTCCCTTTACACCTTTACCGCTTACACCGTCAACGGCGGTTAAGGGGTTGTCTGCAGCAAAGTTTGCCCGGATGCTATCCACTGCATTCATGAGCGGATTATCTGTAGTACCATCAAAGGCGGCATAAAATTTCAGTGCACCACCGGGAGGGTTGGAATCATCGGGGTATTCGCGCCAATCGGGTTCGGTGCTTTTCTGGCAGGAAGCCAGGACCATCGCAGACCCGGCGATAGCCAGGCTGCGACGAAACCATTTATTTAAAAGAATAGTAGTCATACATCAACAATTTGAATTGGTGAAACAAATCAATAGTTCGGGTTCTGGATTAGCTTTCCACCTGCAAAGTCGATGGCAGCCTGCGGAATCGGATAGTACTGGTGTTTGGTTTGGTAACCTTGCGGACCAAGTACCTGTTCTGCCAATCCCCAACGCACCAGGTCATAGAAGCGCTCGCCTTCCAGGGCAAGTTCTATCCTGCGTTCGCGCTGAATAGCCGTGCGCAGTTGGTTCTTGCTGGTGAATGTAATATCTGGCAGCACAGCGGCATTGTTGCCTCTTGCTCTGGCTCTAACCTGGTTCAGGTAGTCCAGTGCTTTTGTTTCATTGGCAGCACCTCCGATTTCGTTGGCGGCTTCAGCAGCCATCAGCAATACATCGGCATACCTTAAAATAGGCTGGTTAATCCAACCATTCTGGCGGTTACCGGTGAACAGCTGAACATCTGGTTCCGGATAAACTTTCTTGTTCCAGTATTGACGTGGAATCAATGGATATTCAGGAAGTATTTTACCATAAAGGCCATCGCTTTCGCCTGAAAACAGAATAGTTGCTTCTTTACGCGGATCACCGGCTTCATAAGCGCTTACCAGGTTTTCCGTGGGTGTATTCCAACCCCAGCCAAGATCCCATTCAGCAGCACCTCTCACGCCCTGTGCAATTCCAAACCAGGAATAGTACACATCGGTATTATTGGCACCATAAGAAGACTGAATTTCCCAAATGGATTCGGAACTGTTTTCACCCTTGGTGGTAAACAGTTGCTGATAGTTGGGGTACAGAGCGTACCGACCAGAATTAATTACCTGCTCGGCGTAACTCAATGCTCCGGCCCAGTCTTTTCTATACAGGTAAGTCTTGGCAGTTAATGCCAGCGCAGCCCCCTGTGTTAAACGCCCGATATACTGTGCGGGCCATTCAGCAGGAAGATTAGCGCGGGCAAATTCCAGGTCGGAATCAATCAGTGCATAGATTTCAGCAACAGTTGATTTCGCCACTTTAGAATCTTCGGGATTGTAAACGCGGAAGTCGATTTTGGGAACTTCTCCAAAAGCCCGAACCAAATCAAAATAAGCATAGGCGCGGAACATTCTCGCTTCCGCTATATTCACCAGGGAAGCGGGATCTGCGGCACCGAGTGAATCCGCCAGTTGAAGGGCGGTATTTGCCTGTCCGATGAGCACATAGTGTTGGTCCCAGTAAGTAGTGGAAGACCAGTGATCCTTGGCATATTGAAACTGGTCAAAAATTACTCCCCAGTCAGCCCCATCAGCGGGACTACTTCCTTTTTCGGAATCATCCGAACGGAAATTATTCATTCCCAGCCAGGGAATGCCACCGAAACCCTGTCCGGCTACATCACCGTTACGGATGGCACCATAAAGACCATAAACCTGGCCTTCGATTCCACCCTGCTTCAGATCATCGAGGGTAGCTGTAAGCGGTTTTCTGTCCAGAAATTTGGAACAGCCTGCCAGCACCAGAAGGATTGGCAAACCAACCAATACAGCCCTCATTGCATTCATTTTACGTATCATAGCTGTAAGATTTTTTATTTAGAAAGTAACATTAATACCACCTGTAATCACCATTGGTAATGGACCATTACCATTGTCAATACCAAAGGAAGTTGCGAAACCACCAAATTCAGGTGTATAACCAGAATTCCGTTTGAAGGTTTTCAGGTTTTGTACGTTGGCAAAAATCCTGGCACTCTTCATGGCGGCACGCTGAATCAGCCTTGAGCTGAAGTTGTATCCAATCTGCACGTTGCGGATGCGGATATAACTACCATCTTCAATGCCATAGGTTGAAGGCAGGCGATTGATGGCGCGGTTATCACCCAGGGCCGGATCCCAGTTAGAGGTACCAGGTCCATTCCAGCGATTCATTTTGAAAGCCGGGTAATTAAATTTGGTAAAAGGCAATTCGGAGCTACCCCAGTAGCGATAGATTTCGTTACCATATACTCCATTGAAATCGATACCGAAATCAAATCCTTTGAAATTGGCACCCAGTGAAAAACCATAACTGAAATCAGGAGTTGGGTTACCGATCATGGTACGGTCGTCAGAATTGATTACACCATCGCCATTGATATCGCGGTATTTGAAATCACCGGGACCGTATTCATATCCCTGTACCGGGGCAGAAGCCAGTTTGTCGGCATAGCTCTGGTAAAGACCATCCACCACAAATCCATAGAAATAACCAATCGGATAACCGGCTTCAGTTACGTTGGGTCTTTCTTCACTTGGAGGAAGACGATCGCCACCAAGGGAGATCACCTTGTTATTGAAAGTGGTGATATTACCATTAAAGGTGACGGTGAAATCATTGGTCACTTTCTGTGTCCAGCCAGCGGCCACTTCAATACCATTGTTTTTCACACGACCTACGTTATCGAGGCGGCTACCTGCACCGGAACCTACCCGAACTAGTGTCATTACATCGCGGGTATCTTTATCATAGTAGGCGGCTTCAATGCGAAGGCGATTGTTCAGCATGTAGGCTTCAAATCCCACTTCTTTGGAATCCACCACTTCCCAGGTCAGGTTTTCATTGGGAATATAGGCCTGAGAATAGGCCGGAATGATATTGTTTCCAAAAACAGCCGTGTTTCCTGTTTGCAGTCCGGGGAAGAACGGATAGTCATATCCATAGGTGTTCTGCACACCGAGCAAACCCCAGGAAGCTTTCAGTTTCAGGTAATCGAAGAGATTTTGGCGGGCCATGAAATCTTCGCGGGTAACTTCCCATGCGGCACCAACAGAATAGAAGTTTTTCCAGCGGTTAGCCGGTGAAATCTGGGAGGAACCATCTCTTCTGAAAGAGGCATTCAGCA
>CAZJNY010000207.1:0-6513 GCA_964547405.1 uncultured Flavihumibacter sp.
TGCTGGTGGTGGCCGGCTTTGGCATTTACAATATCCTGAACATGATGATCTATGAAAAGATGGACTCCATTGCCATATTGAAAGCAACCGGTTTTTCCGGAAAGGATGTGAACCGGATTTTTATAATGATTGCACTCGGCATAGGCATATTCGGCGGACTAACGGGCTTGCTTATGGGCTATTTATTATCCTCCTTAATAGACCAGATTCCATTTAATACAGCGGCACTGCCAACCGTAACTACTTATCCGATCAATTACAATCCTGTGTATTATTTTATAGGCAGTGCATTTTCACTGATCACTACCTATTTCGCGGGATTCTTCCCTGCAAGAAAAGCCAGTAAAGTGGATCCGGTTGTCATCATAAGAGGAAAATAATATGAACGCCGTAATACTCGAAGCCAAACATATCTACAAGCAATTTTACGATCCGGTAACATTTGATGTATTGAAAGACATCAATTTCCAGGTGAAGGCAGGAGAATTTGTGTCGGTGATCGGCAAATCAGGTTGTGGTAAATCCACACTCCTGTATATCCTCTCCACGATGGACACCGACTACCAGGGAGAATTGTATGTAGACGGAGAAAAAATGACCGGCAAAAAAGAAAAAGAACTGGCAGCCGTGCGGAATGAAAAGATTGGTTTTGTATTTCAGTTTCATTACCTGCTGAATGAATTTTCCGTGATGGATAATATTTTATTACCTGCCAGAAAACTGGCCAAAAAACCGGAAGCGGAATTAAAGGAGCGGGCACATTTTCTACTGAATAAACTGGATATCAGCAAACTGGCAGAAAAGAATCCCCGGCAATTATCCGGAGGTGAAAAACAGCGGGTGGCCATCGCCCGTGCTATGGTAAATGAACCTGCCATAATCATGGGGGATGAACCAACCGGCAACCTGGATAAACGCAATAGTGAGATTGTATTCGCCACATTTCAGCAGCTGGCGCAGGAATTCAACCAGAGCCTGCTCATCGTAACCCATGATCCGGAGTTTGCGGAAAGAACCAACCGGATCATTGAAATGGAGGATGGCCGCATCATCCGCCAATAATTTTTTCCAAAACTGGTTACATTTTGCCTGGCTGAAACAACCAATATAAAACAGTCCACGCTCCTATATCCTTATAAAGAACCCGGGAGACTGGCAAACCCAGTCTCCCCTTTCAACCATTGTAAAAGCATGTTGTTAGGTTAAAAAGCAGGATCAAAATGCAGATAGCGTATAAATCGGGAGTAAATGAACAGCAGACACCGGATCTGGAGCTGGTGATCGCCTTACAGCAGGCAGATATCAACCGGCCAGTAAAGGAACTGTATAACAGCTATTTTGACATGCTGACCGGATTTATCCGAACCAAAGGGGCCGACAGCGATGAAGCAGCCGATATTTTCCAGGAAACCATCCTGGTATTTATCGAAGCCGTAAGAGCCGGAAAATTCAAAGGAGATAGCAGCATAAAATCCTATCTGTTTGGTATAGCAAAAAATCTATGGCTGGAAGAAATCAGAAGCAGTGAAAGAAGAAACCGCCGGCAGCAGGTATTTCAACAGGCAGCTCCAACCATTGAATCCACGGAAGCCCGGCTTTTTAATAAGGAAATGCAGAAAACCTGGCTCCAGCTATTTGGCGCCATCGGTTCGGTTTGTAAAGGCATCCTTGTTGGATTTTATTTTGAAAAACTTCCCATGAAGGAGTTGCTTGATAAAGTATCCTTTGCCAGTGAACAGGCGCTTCGCAATAAAAAAGCAAAATGCATGAAGTCATTAAAGGAATTTCTTTCGAAACACCCTGCCATTATTAACCAACTTAAAAGCTTAGATATCCATGAATCCTGATTTACACATTGATCATTTGCTGGATGAATATACTACTGGTGCCATCTCCCGCGACTGGCTGCAGAAACAATTGCCGGAGTTGAATGAGACCCAACTGGAGGAAGAAATTTCACTTCACCGGGCCGCCACCGTATTCCTGGAAAGAGCCCCCCTGCTGGCGCAGGTGGGAGCCCTGCACGAGCAGTTTCTCAGCGAAAACAAATCCATCCGTTTAGAGCGGCGCAACCATTTCCAGAACCGGTTTAAATGGATCAGCATCGCCGCATCAATACTCCTGCTTGCCGGAATTTATTTCTGGCAAACACAATCGGTTAGTGATAGTAATACACTTTATGCTGAACTCTATCAACCCTACCAGGTTCCTGTATTCCGATCCTCAGAAAGCACCAATACCATTACCAACTTATACCAGGAAAAGCAATACCGGAAACTGGTTAGTGTTTACGAACAGCTGAAACCCGTTGAAAATAGTGCGCATTTTTATGCCGGCCTGAGTTATATCCAGGAAGCTGAGTGGAAGCCGGCCACTGTTGCCTTTCAACGCATACTGGATAATGGAGAACAACCCTTATTCAGGGATGAAGCTCAGTTCTATGGAGCATTGGCCTATTTAAAAGCAGGGGAACCGGAAAAAGCACTTGCTCTATTCGAGGTAATTGAACAAGATCCGCAACACCTGTATCATTCAAAAATCGGAGCAGATCAGGTAGCGGAACTTCGTGCTCTGTTGCGGAAATAAAGAAAGAGTACCAACGCTGCGGCAACTGCACCCAGCGCCCACCAGAGAAGATTATTCCAGTTGGCTGCAGGTGAGCAATTGCCAATATAAACCAGGTGTGCCCAATAATTAGGCTGCTTAAACTGGACCGGTATGGCAGGATCTGCCAGCAGTTGTTCCTTTGCTTCCTGCAAGGCAGCTTCCACAGGTTTCCCGGCAATTATAGCTTCCCTGAATTTTCGGATAAGGTAGGCCGTTACCTGGTCTTCGGATTTCCAGAGTGAGGCAACCACCCCGTTTGAACCTGCATATAAAAAGGCCCTGGACAAACTCAGCAATCCTTCTCCTGATGCCAGAATTCCATTGGCAGATTCACAGGCACTCAGGATAACCAATTCTGTTTTGTCCATCGGCAAGGGATAGATTTCCGGAAGAAAGAGCGTGTAACTCAACAAGGAATCCGGCTGACCCGGATAAAATTTAATCCAGGAATCTCCCTCTCCTGTTCTATTGGCGGAAGCATGACTGGCAATATGTACAATTTTTTTACTGCCGCCCAGCTCCAGAAATTTCGCTTTGGTGGCTGCTGATTTCAGGATGTTCACTGCTCCTTCCCCTCCCCCTGTTTCACTGGCAGAGAATGGCAATGCTGCGAGTCCGGTTGTTCGAACCCGTTCATCCGCTTCCACAAAAGGAGCAAAACTGAGCCAGGATGAATCTTCCAGTGCCTGCAGCATGGGGATGCGATTCAGTTTCACCTGATCAAAGGAAAGATGATAACTGATCTTCATTTTTTGAAGGAGGTACTGATCCATATTTGAAGTAACCGGTAAAGCTTCGAAAGGAACCAGGTGCAGGTATCCATCTGTAAGAATGGTGCAGGTTTCAATTTGTTTAAGTGCTGGTTCCAGGGGCTGCAGCAACAACTGATAGAGTGCATACCCCGGTTCATTTCCCTGGTAACGCAACCCTTCCTGCTGCTGGTGCAGGGCCGTTACAAATTCCTGTACCGTTGCGCGGTGTTCACTGGTTAATGGTATTCTGTCTAACTGAAGATGTTTGCCAGTAATTAAAAATCGAAACAAGGCCGAATCTGTTTGCAAAAAACTGAGCACGGCCTGCCTGCCGGCTAACTGCTGCTGAAATTCAGTGAGCGGGTAAACAGTAGCTGAATCATCCAGCCTTGCGAATACCGGATTGAGTTCCCGCTGCAGTCGCGAGAGCGCCACCCGGGTGGAAACCATTTCTCTTTCTATTCTGTTTTTTTCCTCCCCTGAAGACAGGGTATTCAGCAGCGAAGAATAATAGGCCATGGTCTGCCTCAACTCAAACTCCTTTTCCATCATCGGCGTTCTGGCAGGAGCAGCAACAGATCGTTCCCGCGACAGTCGAAGCTGATCATTCAGTATGGATCCTTTATATGCTTCTTCAAGGCGAAAAAAGGCCTGCAAGGCATCCGGATCTTTCGTCTGATCATACCAGTTATATACCTGTTCCGCTGCTTTTTTATAAATAGCATCCCGGCTCCGGTTGAAAAATAATTTCGCTTCATCATTGTCGTAATTACTTCGGATAAAGGAAGCCAGTCGGATGGCTTCCAGCATTACCAGCGCGCCGGATTTCAATGACTCCTGCTGCATGGTCTGTTCATAAATAGACTGATACAAGCTGCCTTTCAGTTCCTGAATTTCAAACAATACCAGCGGGGCACTGTTTTCATTGATGCCTGCTTCCGCAGTATCCAGAAGTTGAAGCCCATCCGGATACTTTCCTTCTGTCATTAATAACCGGCTCTGCAATACCAGACTGACCGCTTTTTCCCTGGCACTCTCACCCAATAAACGGTTTATACTATCTGCTTTGGCAATAAACTGTACCACCTGATCCGGTTGCCTTTTATCCAGGTATATTCTTGCCATTTCATGATACATGCGCACGGATGCATTTGTACCTGCCGGCTGTACCTGATTAAAATAAAACAAGGCACTATCGGGCTGATTTCTTTCATAATACAAATGCCCGATATTTTGCAGCACCCGGTTACCCAGATAAGCATCCTTTATCAATGGCTTATAAATAGCAAGAGCTTCACTATAATTTCCCTGGGCAGTTTCACAAATAGCAATATTATTGGAGAAGCCATTAAAAGTTTCCCTGAATTCAGGAGCGGCCGGATCCAGCAGCATCCTTGCTTTTTCAAAATAATTGGCTGCCTGGGGATAATTGGAGCTTTGGAAATAAAGCGCTCCCAATGAATTATACAGTACGTCCTGATCAGGATAACGGTCATGGTTCAACGCCAGCTTGGCTGCCTGTTCCAGGTAATATCTCGCACTGTCAATTCCATAGGCGAAATAAAAATTGGAGCCTAAATGCAGACTGGCCTGGTAAAACAAGAGACTGTCTGATCCGTATTGAGTAAACCAGTTTAATGCCCGGTAATACTCCTGCTGGGCGGTAGCCAGTTTGCGCTGGCCCTGAAAAATATTGCCCCTTTTGATCATGGCATCCCCGGCTATGGAATTCCGGGGATCATTGGATAGCAGTAAGCCGATGGCTTTTTCGTAGGCTGTTAATGCAAGACTGTCAGAAGCAGTCGTGGGCTCATCCAGGTTATAATTGATTTCTGCCCGCTCAAACCATTGAACAGCCTCTTCTGTCTGCCGACCGGTTTGGGAAAATCCCTTCCAGATCAACAGCAGCAATAAGAATACTCCAAAAAGCTGGAAACGCACTGACATAGTTTCGGGAAGCCCGAAACTACAAAATCCCGCGACTTATCGGCCTACCAGTATAATGATTGGCGGGCGTTTGGGCCGGCTGGTAATTTCCCGGGCCAGTCGCATCAGGTCTTCGCTCCTGATCAAACCGGTAGTGGCCATTAGTGATTGCTGGATAAAACGTGCCCGGTTGTGCATAAGCACATCTCTTGCCTGCGCATCCCGGTTATTTAATTCTGCCCGTAAACTGGCAGGAATATCAGCAGCTGTATTGAAATAATAAAATCGAAGTGTAATGGCCTGTAAATTTCGGCTACTCAGATCCGTTATGCGATAGAAAAATTCAAAGTCGCGGGTGGTACCATTAGCCGGATTGGATCCCAGGAAACCATCTGCAAAACTACCTGCCAGATCAATCACACCATTGTCCACATCTACCTTACAACCATCCCCGTTTACACCAGGCAGATCATCACTTCCATCATCATCGGTATCTTTTTCATCAAATTCACAATCGTCGTCGTCATCATCCGGATCATCCGGATTATCGTCGTCGTCATCATCATCATCGTCATCCGCACAGGGTAATACAGCGGTTGGATCTGCATTGTAGATGGGAGTGGCAAAAAGGAGTCCGGGTGCCGACAAATTGTAAATACTATCCCGGTAATCAATACCCGAAACAACCAGTTTGGCGCTGTCCAGCACGGTTTCCCGGTCGGAACTGATATAAAATATTTTGTAGCGGAGGCCGCCCTCACTTTCATTTACATTAATACGGCCGGTTACACTATCAATGTCCAATCCCATTGGAATGGCTTTGAAAAAGCCTTCTTCAGCAGGTTTGGTGACAGGATCGGTGGTCAGCGTGGTGCCAGGCTGTTTAAAATACAGGGAATCACTGTAAGTAAGCCTGATTTTTGGCAGCGGCGGTTCTTCAGCCCTGTTACAAGCCAATGCATATCCTGCCAGGAATAAAATGAATGCTATTCGATACATAATCTTGGGTCCCTCAGCTTCGTTGCCGCAAAGTTGATAAATGTAACCAATATCTTTGCCAAATGCGAATTGATATCATATCAGTAGTGCCGGAATTATTGGAAAGTCCGTTGAATCACTCTATCATGAAACGCGCCCAAACCAAGGGCATCCTGGAGGTTCAGGTACATCACCTGCGTCAGTGGGCAGTGAATGAATACGGACAAGTGGATGATTATCAATATGGTGG
>CAZJNY010000208.1:0-6473 GCA_964547405.1 uncultured Flavihumibacter sp.
CGCTCAACACCTCGCATCCTACCCTTCTTTTCTCCCAAGCGGGGCGCAAAGATAACAACAGAGTAAATTGATTTCCAAATAAATATTGCAGTTGAATTCAGCCTCGATTTTAAAATCCGCTACCAGTAAGGATTTGCAGCAAGATATATTTTTAAGTATACTATTTTCAGCCGGCGCGGAGGCTTAAAAATAGCCTTCCGGATAGTTGACTTTCTCCAAAAAAAGACCATGCGCCGGCACCGCAAAATCGGCCTTTGTACAATCTTTCGCTTCAATTACTGCCCTGAATTGCTCCAGATTCATTTTTCCCCTGCCCAATTTCAGCATGGTTGCTGTCAGGGCCCGCACCATTCCCCTTAAAAATCGGTTGCCCTTTACATAATACTGAAGTATTCCATCCGGCCCTGACCTCCATTCACTCTGTTCCAACTGGCAGATAAAGGTCTTGACCTGGGTATTCCGCTTGCTGAAGCTGGTAAAATCCCGATACTCCAGTAGAACAGTCGCCGCTTCGCTCATCGCCTCAACATCCAGCTGATACGGAAAATAATAAGCCCGATCCCGCAGAAACGGATCTTTTCTCCTATAGATATGATACCGATATTCCCGGCTAATTGCATCAAAGCGGCAATGAGCCTCCGGCTTTACTTCTAGTAACTGCTGAATGGAAATATCACCTGGCAGAATCGCATTCAGATTATACAGAAGTCCGGACCTCAACTCCTGCTCCCTGTCAAAATGAAAATAATTCTGAAGTGCATGTACGCCTGCATCTGTCCGGGAAGATCCGGTTAATTCAATCCGCTCTCTCAACACCGTCTGCAGTGCTTTTTCAATCTCCGACTGAACCGAGGCGGCATTTTCCTGCCGTTGAAAACCTGCATAAGCACTGCCCATATAACTTAGTTCCAGAAAATATCGTTTCATTGCATGCCTTCCTTTTGTTGCCTGGGAATCTCCAGTTCAATACGATCAATCAGCTCTCCTTCCCGCACTTCATACACCAGTAACCAGGCGGCTTCAGTTTCCTTTTTACTAATGAGCCGGATCATTGGTACAGAAGCAACAGTAACTGCCGGCACCGGGCGGGGCTTATAATATAACACAGCGCTATCACTGACTACCTGCGACAGGCGCACCGCAAATTCATCCGTACGTTTCAACATGCCCAGATAGGGACTTGCACCGGAGCCCAGCCTGCGGGTTGGCACCAATTCATCCAGCCGGCTATCGTATAAACGCCAGCCTTCCTGTTTCATATCACGTAAGATCCAGCCTTTGTCTATTTGGGGCGATGGTATGCTGAATACAAAAGCAGCCGCTGCTTGTCCGGGAAAGCCAAGAATGAGATCTCCTTTCAACTTATTTAAAGGCGCGAGCAATAAATAGCCCTCCGGCGCAGAATGATACAGGCTGTCTCTGCTTCTTATGTAGAATGGCAGACCGTTCTGAGATTCTATATAAATAAATCCAGAATTCTGGGCATGACCCTGCCCTGCAACCAACAAACTGTAAACCAGCAAAAGACAAATCCGCATTCCACTGGAAAATTAGGTATTATTCCAGTTCAATCGACCGTTCTTCATTTTGAGACTTTTTTATGAGGGCTTTTGAAGGCGAACGAATAAATTTACCCGGTAAAATATACATATGAAAAAAGCATTACTGCTACCTCTCTGTTTACTCTCGCTAATTGGTGTACATGCACAGGAACCCGCTAAAAAGGATACCGAAGCAGTCCCGGCTTACCGTGAAACCGCCACAAAAATCAATAACCTGGTGCATACCAAACTGGATGCCCGGTTTGACTATGACAACTCCTGGCTAAAGGGACAAGCCTGGATCACGCTTCAGCCACATTTCTATCCCACCGATTCACTAACCCTGGATGCCAAGGGAATGGAACTCAAAACAGTGGCGCTCTCAGTTGCTGGAAAGAACACCCCCTTAAAGTATACCTATGATGGTCAGAAAATTGCTATTCAACTCAATAAGACGTATACCAGCAAGGAAAAATACACGGTTTTTATTGAATACACTGCCAAGCCAAATGAACTGAAAGTTCAGGGCAGCGCAGCCATTACAGATGCGAAAGGACTGTACTTCATAAATCCGAAAGGAGAAGAGAAAAACAAACCTACCCAGATCTGGACGCAGGGTGAAACGGAAGCCACTTCGGTATGGTGTCCTACAATTGATAATCCCGCTCAAAAAACCACCCAGGAAATTCTGATGACTGTTCCTGCAAAATATGTTACGCTGAGTAACGGAAAACTTGTTTCCCAGAAGCAGAACACGGATGGTACCAGAACGGATCACTGGAAAATGGAACTACCGCATGCCCCCTACCTCTTTTTCATGGGCGTTGGCGACTATGCCGTTATCAAAGACAGTTATAAGGGAAAGGAAATCAGCTATTATGTTGAAAAAGAATATGCCCCTGTAGCCAGAAAAATCTTTGGTCATACTCCTGAGATGATGGCATTTTTCGGAAAGGTGACCGGCATTGAATATCCCTGGGTTAAATATGCCCAGATTGTTGGTCGCGATTATGTAAGTGGTGCAATGGAGAACACAACTGCCACCCTGCACCAGGAGAGTGCACAGCAGGATGCCCGTGAACTGATAGATGGTAACCGCTGGGAAGATGTCATCGCGCATGAACTCTTTCATCACTGGTTCGGTGATTATGTAACTACGGAAAGCTGGAGTAACCTGACTTTAAATGAATCATTTGCAGATTATAGTGAAACTCTGTGGAATGAATACAAGTATGGTAAGGATGCAGGCGCAGCTACTTCTTATGCTGCGATGGAAGGATACCTGGCCAACCCGGAAAATGCCAGCAAAAACCTGGTTCGTTTTCATTACCACGATAAAGAAGACATGTTTGATGCCGTTAGTTATCAGAAAGGCGGAAGAATTCTTCACATGCTGAGAAATTATCTGGGCGACAGTGCCTTTTTTAAATCGCTGAACAAATACCTCACTGAAAACAGATTCAAGTCTGCCGAAGCGCACCAGCTCCGGCTTGCTTTTGAGGAAATCAGCGGGAAGGACCTCAACTGGTTCTTCAATCAATGGTATTTTGGCAGTGGTCATCCCAAACTGGAAATCACGTATTCTTATAATGACGCAGCAGGTACTGCAACCGTTTATGTGAAACAAACCCAGGAAGGAGAGAAAACATTTCAGTTGCCAATGGCAATCGATGTGTATGAAGGCGGAAAGAAAAACAGGTACCAGGTCGTAGTAAAAAACAGGATCGACAGTTTTCAGTTTTCCTATAAAAAGCGACCAGACCTGATCAATGTGGATGCCGATAAAGTTATGCTGGCCGAGAAAAAAGACAACAAAACAGCAGAGCAGTTTGCTTTCCAGTATAAAAATGCAGGCAACTATCTCGACAGAAGAGAAGCGATAGAATATGCTGCTGAACAGCAGGCGGATGGTTCAGCCCAGGCAATACTGATGCAGGCACTGAAAGATCCTTATCATGGATTACGCTCTCTGGCCTTGCAATCGCTTGATCTGAAAAACAGCACTACAAAAAATGCGGCAGAAAAAACAATCGCGGAACTGGCAGCAAAAGATCCAAAATCAACTGTCAGAGCCAAAGCGATTGAGCTGCTGGCAGGGTATAACAATAATGCCTATACGAATATCTTCAAAGCTGGCCTGAATGATTCTTCCTATGCTGTTGCAGGTGCTTCCCTTTCTGCTATTATGGAGAAAGACAATACCGTAGCAGTGGAAGCGGCCAGGAAAATGCTGGCGCAACCAATAAAAGGAAGCCTTATACCGGCTATTACCAATATTGCTGCTAAAAACAACCTGGCAGAAGCAACAGCCCCGATTAATGAAGCGTTTGGCCGAATGCCTTTGTCTCAGGAAAAGCTTGAATTACTCGGGCCATTTGCCAAACTGCTGGCCAATTCTACTGATGCCTCTCAGGTTAAAGCAGGAGTATCTCATATTGTAAAATTCCGCGAAGGCATACCAGCGCAATACCGCACGCAGATTGATCCCTATATAAACAACATGATTCTGCAAAGTATCCAGCAGGCCTGGCAAAAGAAAACCAGTGCAGAAGCTAAGGAGGTGGTAGAGTTTATTACTGCTGCCCGAAGCGGAGAGAAGAAAGGGTTTTAAGAATTAAGATTTAAGAATTAAGATTTAAGATTTGGGGGGGATAGGGGAATGGATCTCTTCTGAACTGTAAAAAAGGGGGTGTCTTTATGGAGACAGCCCCTTTTTTTATAATACACCCTTCTCTTTTTTTAAATGGCAGCGGGAACATTCAATCGGAAAACACTCAAATCAGCAGGAAGCAAGTTGCCGCATAAAGCAATTGCTCTGGCATGCAAGCAGCGGTTCATGTGGCTCAATCAACACAAATAAGTGAATTGGAGTTACCAGGGAGGTGAATAAAAAAGGCTGCCTCCCATGAGACAGCCTCTGATTTTTTCTTTCTTTTTCAGTTTTGGGACCTTCATCTTCCATCCCCCCTCTTCCATTCCTCCTTTCCTCCCTCTTCCTTTCCTCCCACTTCCATTCTTACCAGTCGCCTCCGGCGCCTCCGCCTCCAAAACCACCACCGCCAAAGCCACCAAAACCGCCTCCGCCGCCACCACCGAAGCCACCGCCTCCGCCACCACCAAATCCACCAGGGAAAAAGATAGGCGGTCCGCTGTTCCAGCCTCTGTAACCGCGGCGACTCAGCATACCTCCGCCACCTCGGCCACCTCCCCCACGGGAAGCAAAAATGATAACCAATACAATGATAAAAATGAGCAGTCCCAGTGGAAATCCACCTTCCCCCTCACCTCTGTTCCGGTATCCTTCCGGTGCTTTGTATTCACCGGCAGCCGCTTTAATGAGGGCATCCGTTGCTTCATCCAGTGCGCGATAATAATTGCCTGCCTGGAGGTTGGGAACCATTTCCCGGTCAACGATACGTTTAGCAATAATATCCGGAATTGCGCCTTCCAGTCCATACCCGGTTGCGATATAAACCTTTCTTTTTTCCTGGCCATCATTGCCGGTAGAAATCAGGATAATGACGCCGTTATTAAACTCCTTCCCTCCAACTCCCCACAACCTTCCCAGTTCGGTCGCATAATCGTTAGGTTCCAGCCCATTCAGGGTTTTCACCAATACAACTGCAATCTGGTTAGAAGTAGTATCGTCATAGGCAACCAGCTTGGCTTCCAGCGAAGCTATCTGGTCAGGAGTCAACAATTGAGCGGCATCGTTTACCAGCCTGGGTGGATTAGGCTTGGGCAAAACCCTGCTTTGCGCTGAAACCATCAGCGTACAAAAAAGCAAAACTGCCCAGGCTAAGAATCTTTTCATACTGTACTTGGTTGCTTAATGACCAAAAATGATGTCATCAGGCAATTCATTTTTATCGGTGGTAGGCTTAAATGGGAAATGCTGGCTTAGTAAATCGCCAATATCATGGATGGCGAAAACCAGGCCTTCTGCATAAGCATTGTTCCGAAAGTGATTAATAACCAAACTGATCTCGTTATTCCAAAAATCAGGGCCGGCAATTTTGTGTATACCATCATCGCCCCAGAAAGCTACCTGATGATCTTTGGAAGCAATATAAATGAGAACGGCATTGCGCTCCTGCGTATGATCCATCTGGAGCAGCCAGAATAACTCGGCCGCCCGGTCAATAGGATTTACGTATTTGCAGCGACTCTCAATAAAGACCCTTATTTCACCACTCGTTTTCTGTTCGGCAGAACGGATGGCTTCAAGCACCCGCGATGCTTCTTCGTGGGTGAAAAAGCGGGATTTTCGTTTTAGAAAAAAAAACGCCATCAGCCTTTATTAAAATTGAACTTTAGGAGCATTCTCGGAACCCGGATCTGCTTTAAACCCATCTTTAACACCGAATCCAAACATGCCGGCAAAGATATTATTGGGAAAACGGCGAACAGAACTGTTGTACTCCTGAACGGCCGCATTAAAATCATTCCGGGAAACCTTGATCCGGTTTTCTGTTCCTTCCAACTGTGCCTGCAAATCGCGGAAGTTCTGGTTGGCTTTCAGATCGGGATAGTTTTCCACTACAGCCAGCAAACGACCAAGGGCACTGGAAACACCTGCCTGTGCCTGCTGGTATTCTGCCAGTTTTTCCGGAGTTATATTACTTGGATCAATCTGTACGGAAGTCGCTTTTGAACGGGCTTCAATCACCTGTGTCAGGGTCTCCTGTTCAAAATTAGCTGCCCCCTTTACGGTATTTACAAGATTCGGAATCAGATCCGCTCTTCGCTGGTAATCACTCTGGACATTTGCCCATTTGTTTTTTACGTTTTCATCCAGACCAACCATGCTGTTGTAGCCACTGCAGGCCCGGAAACCGAAGAGTACCAGTACTCCAAGAACAATAATCAGAATCAAATTTTTTGAATTCATGGCAGAGAGTTTATATATATAATTAAATGTACAATAATCCA
>CAZJNY010000209.1:0-6413 GCA_964547405.1 uncultured Flavihumibacter sp.
CCATACAGAACCAGATCCTTTAAGAAATTATCCATGTACAAGTTTCGCTTCTCTGTGATGTTGATGATCAGAAAGGGATTTTCCATTATTTCTGCCTTAAAAACAGAATACTCCTGTTTGTTTTCACAAAGATGTGTGAACAGCGACGTAACGAATGAACGGAAGCGATCCTGAATGCTTTCGTGCTGGTTCATAACGATCACGGCATTCCGGTGCTGCTGTTCCATATCCTCCAAAGCCATGGCTTCAAAAATCTCCTCTTTTGTTTTGAAGTAGTAATACAGTGAACTTTTGGATTTACCGATCTTTTTGGCAATGTCTTCCATAGTGGTTTTTTTAAAACCAAAATGAATAAACAGTTCCCGGGCAGCACTGAGAATGTCTTTGCGTATGGGATCCAGTTCAACCGGAGAATTTTGACTATTTGACATTTTGAGTCGATTTTCGATCTTCTACAAATCTACTAAAAACTTTTTCCAGGTCTGGCAGGCAAATTAGCGGATACGATTGGGAATGTGAAAGTTTCGGACGTATCTCCTATTACTAATTGATTATCAATATTTAGTATTTACTACTACGAACAACCATTAGTTTTCTTTAACCCATCCGACTGAGTTCTTTTACAGTTTCTTAACAATAAATTCGACCAATAAATCATTTTGGTCGAATATTCATTCTAATTTTGACTCCTCAAACAAAACAGTCGAAAATTCATGGAGCAACAAATTCTGGATACGGTTCACCAGGTATTTACCACCAACAGCATCAGCCGGTATACGATGGACGACCTTTCTGCCCAACTGGGGATCTCCAAAAAAACACTGTATCGTTTTTATGCCAGTCGCCAGGAATTGGTTGACCAGGTCTGCAATCGCGTGGCGGATGAATACGAAGCATCCATGAAACCCTGGGATGATGCGGGTATCAGTAATCTGAAAAAGCTATTGGGACTCATTTCCAACGTCGTAGGATTTTGCAAACGGGTCAGTCCGGATTTTTTTCAGGACCTGCGCCGTCATTATCCCGTACAATACATTGAACTGAATTTGAAGCTGGAACAAACCCTTACCGGAAGAATCCAGCAGTTACTGCAGGCCGGCGTTCAGGAAGGGGTATTCCGCAATAGCCTGCACCCGGCACTTGTTATGAGCATCTGGCAACAGCACCTGCAGAAAGATTTCGAGTATGCGGCACAGTTAGTTAACGATTATTCCAAAGATGAAGTGTTCCGGCAGGCTGTATACCTTTTCCTGTATGGCATTATTGCGCCGGCTGCCATTGCTGAAATGGAAGAATTACTTGCAGCATACGACTGGAAGTCGCCTTTATCAACACCTACAATTAATATAGTATAAACCATGACAAGAAGAATCAACCGGTTATCCGTTTTTCTCGCTGCTGCTCTCCTGCTGGTGACCAACAGCATGAAAGCCCAGGAGCCGGATTCATCCCTTACTTTATCCAGGGCTATTCAATATGCCTTAACGCATCAGAATGATGTACGCAAAGCAAAACTGGATGAGGAAAATGCAAACTACCAGATTGAAGAAGTGAGGTCAAGGGCCTTACCACAAATTACAGGAACAGGCGGATTAACCTACAATCCCATCCTGCAGCTAAGTGCAGTACCCGGAGATCTGGCAGGCCAACCCGGCACTACCCTACTGATTCCATTCGGACAAAAATGGAATGCCAGTGCAGTCATTTCCCTCAGTCAGAACATTTTCGACAAATCTGTTTTCACCGGACTCAAAGCTGCCAAAACCACCCGTGAGTATTACCAGGTGATGGCTAAACTGACCGATGAACAGGTAATTGAACAGGTGGCTCAGAACTATTACCAGGTATTGGTACAAAGGCAGAAAATGGCGGTGGTAGACAGCACCATTTCGAATGCCACCAAAGTACTGGAAGTGATTGATGGGTTATACAAAAACGGGCTGTCCAAAAAAATTGATGTAGACCGTACCAGAGTGAATATTTCCAACCTGCAGGCACAGCGTCAGCAATTGCTCAATGCAGTGCAGATCCAGGAGAATACCCTGAAGTTTTTTATGGGTATGGATATCGCCACACCGATCAGTGTACCACCAGCAGGAACGGAGTCGATCCAGCCCAATGCGGCCATGATTGCAGAGCTACCGGAAGTAAAAAACATGACCGATTATCAACTCCTGAAAACGCAGGAAAGATTGCTGGAATTTCAGAAAGAAAGTGTGAAGGCATCGGCATTTCCAACGATCAGCCTGAATAGCAATTATGGCTACCAGGGACTTGGCGGAAAATTTCCGATCGGCAAAGGCGCTGCTCAAAATGTAAACTGGTTTGATTATGCGAATGTGGGATTGACCATGAGAATTCCTCTATTCACAGGTTTTGGCAACAGGGCGCGGATCAAACAGGCAGATATTGAAGTGCGTAAAATAAAAGAGGATCTGCAGAAACAGGAAAGAGCCCTGAATCTGGCTTATGAAAATGCAAAAGCACAACTGGTGAATGCTATTACCACATTACAAAATCAATTGGAAAATGTGGAGCTGGCAAAAGAAGTATATGCCAATACCCGCAACAACTATGATCAGGGATTGGCTCCGCTGACTGATTTACTGGATGCAGAAAACTCACTCACCACTTCACAAAACAATTATTCAACCGCCCTGCTCGATTACCGGCTCGCAGAAATCCAGGTATTAAAAACACAGGGTAAACTTACCACACTCTTAAACTAATCGTATATGAAAAAGTATAGCAAAATACTGCTCACAGTCCTGATCATTGGCGCCTCCCTCTTTGCAATTGTAACGATACTCAAGAAAAACAAAGCGGAAGCAGCCGAAAAAACCGCAATCGTGGCCGCCACCAATGCTACCGTAGCCGTGCGGGTAGACACGGTACAGCTTTCCAAGCCGGCTATTGCACTGCAGGCGAATGGAAATTTCGAACCATTCCAGGAGCTTTCTTTCGCGGCTGAAAAATCAGGGAGAGTAGTCAATGTACTGGTAAAAGAAGGAGACTATGTTCGAAAAGGACAGGTACTGGCCACCATTCGGGTAGATCAGTTAAATGTTGATCTGCAGACTGCAGAAGCAAACTTCAAAACAGCCGAAACGGATCTGCAACGGTATGAAAACGCTTTCCGCACCGGAGGGGTAACGCAGCAACAACTCGATCAGGCCAGACTCAACCTGGCCAATGCAAAATCAAGGGTACAGCAGGCAGGTATTAACCTGGGCGATGCTACTATTCGGGCCACTATTGATGGCGTAATCAATACCCGGAAAATTGAACCCGGCTCAGTGGTATCACCGGGAACCCCACTCTTTGATATTGTAAACATTTCAAAACTGAAGCTGACTGTTCATGTAAATGAAGCACAGGTAGCCCAGTTGAAAGTCGGTAAGCAGGTGAAGATCACCGTTAGTGTGTTTCCCGATAAATCATTTACAGGAAAAATATCCTTCATCGCAGCCAAAGCCGATCAGGCACTGAATTTCCCGGTAGAAATCGACCTGAGTTCCAACCCGGGCAACCTGATCAAAGCCGGCATGTTTGGAACGGCAGAATTCGATTTTGACCAACAGCAACCCGTATTACTGATACCCCGTTCCGCATTCGTGGGCAGTGTAAACAGCAATGAAGTTTTTGTGGTGAAAGACAACAAAGCTACCCTGGTTAAACTGACCAGTGGTCGTGTACTCGATAACAAGGTAGAAATTCTGAATGGACTGCAGCAGGGCGACCTGGTGATTACAAGCGGACAAATCAATTTAACCAACGGAACGGGGGTTTCTATCATACCGTAAAAAATACTGGAATATGAAAATTGCAGAATTATCGATAAAAAGGCCTTCCCTGGTGATCGTATTGTTTACGATCCTGATCCTTGGCGGCCTCTTCAGTTATACCCAGCTGGGTTATGAACTGATTCCCAAATTTGAAACCAATGCCATCACGGTCTCCACTATTTATCCGGGTGCTTCACCAAGTGAAGTGGAGAATACCGTGACAAAAAAAATAGAGGATGCGGTAGCCTCTCTGGAAAATATTAAAAAGCTGGAATCCAAGTCGCTGGAGAATGTGTCACTTGTTACCATTACACTTAACAGTACCGCTGATGCCGATTATGCATTGAACGATGCGCAGCGAAAAATCAATGCGGTACTTAAGGACCTGCCCGACGATGTGGATCCGCCATCGCTGAATAAATTTTCCCTGAGTGATCTTCCTATCATGACACTGGCGGCCTCCGCCAAACTGGAAGAAGCAGCTTTCTTCGACCTGGTGGATAAACGGATCAGTCCTGTTTTATCCAGGGTTAACGGGGTGGCACAAGTGAATCTGATCGGTGGCCAGGAACGGGAGATCCAGGTAAGTCTGGATCCGCAGAAAATAAAAGGATTTGGCTTATCAGTTCCCCAGGTACAGCAGGCTATCCTGAGCTCCAACCTCGACTTCCCTACCGGTAATGTACAAACGAGGGAGCAGAGTATACTGGTTCGCCTGGCAGGTAAATACAAAACCGTGGAAGAATTACGGAACCTGGTTATCCTCTCTACTAATGGAATCCAGGTGCGACTGGGAGATGTGGCAGATGTTCAGGACGGACAAAAAGAAGTAGAAAAAATCGCCCGCGTTAACCAGCAGAATTCCATTACCATTCAGGTTATCAAACAATCGGATGCCAATGCCGTTGCGGTGAGTGAAGAAGTGCAGAAACAGATTCAGCGCCTGGAGCAGGATTATAGTGCGAATGAACTGAAGCTGGCCATTGCCAATGACAGTACAGAATTTACCCTGGAAGCAGCAGACTCTGTAGTACATGACCTGTTGCTGGCAGTGGTACTGGTAGCATTCGTTATGTTATTCTTCCTGCACAGTTTGAGGAATGCCCTGATCGTAATGGTATCCATCCCGGCTTCACTGATTGCCACCTTTATTGGCATGGCACTCTTTGGTTATACCCTGAACCTGATGAGCCTGTTGGGATTGTCGTTGGTGGTAGGTATCCTGGTAGATGACGCCATCGTAGTGCTCGAAAATATTTACCGGCATATGGAGATGGGTAAAAACAGGGTGCGGGCTGCGATGGATGGCACCAAAGAAATCGGGTTTACTGTTACAGCCATTACACTCGTGATTGTGGTGGTATTCCTGCCCATTGCTCTTAGTACCGGACTGGTTTCAAACATCATCAAACAGTTCTGTGTAACCGTAATTATATCTACCCTGCTTTCACTCCTCTCCTCTTTTACAATCGTGCCCTGGTTGTCATCCCGTTTTGGGAAACTGGAACATCTGACCGGCAAATCGATATTTGGACGAATCATTCTGAGCTTTGAAAGAGGGCTGGACAAATTTACCCATTGGATCAGTGGTATATTGACCTGGAGCCTGCGCCACAAGCGCATTACGCTGGGAGTAGTATTAGTGCTGTTTTTCTCCTCGTTTTATATTGTAGGTGCCGGTTATGTAGGTTCTGAATTCTTCTCCAAAAGTGATCGGGGCGAATTCCTGGTACAATTGGAATTACCCAAGGATGCAGCAGTGGAACAAACCAATCTGCTGACCCAAAAAGCAGAGAAATACTTACAGCAGAAAGTTGAAATCGTGGATCTGATCACAACTGTTGGACAAACCAGTGAAGGCCTTGGTGCATCGCAGAGTACGGCTTATAAAGCAGAGATCAAGGTTAAACTGGTACCAAAGGAATTAAGGAAAGATGACAGTTATATTTATGCAGCTAAAATCAAACGGGAACTGGAAAAAGTACTGGTAGGTGCAAAAATAAAAACAACTCCCATTGGTATGCTGGGTACGGCTGATCAGGCACCGCTTGCATTGGTAGTTACAGCTTCCGACCTGGATAGTGCGATGGTCTTCGCTAACGAGGCACACGAGTTGCTTAAAAAAATACCTGGTGCCGCTGAAACCAAATTAACCGTAGAATCGGGTAATCCGGAAATCAATGTGCAGGTGGATCGGGATAAGATGGCTGCATTGGGATTAAACATGCAAACTGTTGGCCTGACCATGCAAACTGCCTTCAACGGAAATACGGATGGTAAGTTTCGTGCCGGAGAATACGAGTATGATATCAATATCCGGTATGGCAGTTTTTCGCGCTCAAGCATGCAGGATGTAAGTAACCTGGAATTTGTGAATAACCTCGGTCAAACTGTAAAACTATCGCAGTTTGCAACCGTACGTGAAAGCTCAGGACCAAGTCAGTTGGAAAGAAGAGATAAGAGTCCGTCTGTTACCGTACAGGGACAAACTGTAGGCCGGCCTACAGGTACCGTTGCGGCTGAATGGGAAGAAGCTTTCTCCCAACTCCGCAAACCAACCGGCGTGAATTATCTCTGGGGTGGTGATATGGAAAATCAGAGTGAAGGTTTTGGTACATTGGGTATTGC
>CAZJNY010000210.1:0-4819 GCA_964547405.1 uncultured Flavihumibacter sp.
CCTGACTAACATGTATGGAGAAGCACTTGTAAAAGAAGCATTTAATACCAATGCGCTAACCTTCCGGTATGATGACCAGTCATTTATTTACGATACTGTTCGAACGATTGCGAAGAGAGCAATAACCTTCCTGGATCGAACAGATGGCAACGTAAGTCAGCAGAACCTGGCCAAAGGAGATGCTTATTTCTATAATGGAGATGTAAGTAAATGGAAGAAATTTGCCTATTCCATTATTGCACGGTCTTTTAACCAGCTTTCCAATAAAGCGTCCTACAATGCAGACAGTGTAGTGCATTATTGCGACTTGGGTATTAATGTCAATACAGACAATGCGACCGCAAAATTTGCCAACACCGGCATCACCGGAACCTCCAATTTTTACGGACCCTTTCGTTCTAACGTGGGCACCCTGCGCCAAACTGCTTACGTAGCGAACCTGGTTACCGGAAAAGGAACTATGTTCAATGGGGCCTATGACCCAAGAGCACATTACCTATTGCGGGAGGATTCAACCGGAGAAATCACCGGCATCCTGCCAAACCGGGGTACCAGTTCCTTACCAGCCAATAAATTGCCGTTTGGCTTTTGGGGACGCGGATTTGCACTAACTGCAGCGCCCTCAACCGATGCAGAAGCCCGCTATATCTTCAAGAACGGTGCTGAGTTTCCCATCCTGACCGCCAGTGAAGTAAAGTTTATGAAAGCTGAAGCGCTGCTGCGTAAAGGAAGCCGTCCGCAGGCTCAGCAGGCGTATCGTGAAGGAATTGAACTCAGTATGAACATGCTGAGAACTAACTACAATGAATCTGTTCCTGCAAGTAAGCAGCTTACAGATCAGGGTATAGCTGATTACCTTGCCAACCCCGAAGTTGTACCAGCCCCACAGGACCTCACACTTTCACACATCATGCTGCAAAAATACATTGCACTATACGGTTATGGAATGATCGAAACCTGGACAGATATGCGTCGTTTCCATTATGTAGATCTGGATCCTCAAACGGGAAATCAGGTATATGCAGACTACGTATTACCTACAGGACTAGATATGTTCCTCAACAACAATGGTAAACCCGTTCAAAGAGCACGCCCACGGTACAATTCAGAATACCTCTATAATGTGGATGAACTGAATCGACTGGGTGCATTGGAACTCGATTATCATACCAAGGAACAATGGTTTTCAATTCCTGAATAACAAAAAAACTGAATCATGTTAGCTAATAAACTCCTTTATATAACCGGTGCCTCTTTGGTATCCATCAGCCTGCTGATCAGCTGCCAGCGCGAAACCTTCGCACCACCGGTAAAAGAAAATTTTGACCTGGGCGATAAAGCCTTTGTTCGCCTCTACAATGGTGCACTCGGAACTGCCAGAAATTATCTTTTTCTGAATGAAACTCCGCTTACAGGAGCCGCTGTAGGGTATGGTGGATTCTTTCCTGCCAGTGCCGGTTATTACAGCGCTATTCCTGCCGGACAAATGAACCTGACCATTAAAGATACCATTACAGCTGCCGTACAGCCGGCAGTGCCGGTGACTGCCAATTTTGAAGCGGGAAACCGGTATACCATCTTCACCTATGACACCGCAACACAGACCAAACAACTGACGGTACAGGACAAGATCGAAGTACCGGCTGATACATCGGCCCGGGTTCGTTTTGTGAATATTCCCTTTTCAAGAAATGCCATCCCTAACGTAGATGTATATTCGAAAAGAAAAGGTGCGAATGTATTTTCCAATATCAGCCTGAACAGCGCTACTGATTTTATTCCGTATGAAGCAGCCCAGACCGATACCCTGTATGTTCGCGAAACAGGTACTACTACCAATCTTGCTACTCTGAACACCTTTGCTCCTTCCAGGAAACGTTCATATACGATCGTATTCAGAGGTGCTTATGGAGCCAGTTCCGGTGCTACCGCCCGTACGCTGACCAATTTTCTCACATACTAGGCAGAATAAGCACACAAGTGCCAGCCACCCTTACGCGGGGTGGCTTTTTTTATGCTCCTCTGTATGATTAAGCGAAGAATATATAGGCAATAAAGATGGCGGCGATGACACCAATAAAATCTGCCAGCATTCCTGCCCAGATGGAATACCGCACATTTTTAATACCCACACTTCCGAAGTAAAGTGCAATGATATAAAAGGTAGTATCAGCAGATCCCTGGAAGATACTGGCAGTTAATCCGGCAAAAGAATCCGGTCCCAGTTCCGGGTTTTTGAAAATATCCAGCATCATGCCTCTGGCACCGCTTCCGCTGAATGGTTTCATGATCGCAACCGGCAATGCATCAACAAATTTTGTATCAAAGCCGAATGAACCGATAATCCAGGAGAAAAAACGCACTACATAATCGAGGGCACCGGAATCGCGGAATACGCGGATCCCCACCAGCATGCCCACCAGGTAGGGGATGATTTTCAGTACCACTTCCCATCCGCCTTTTGCACCTTCTATAAAGGCATCAAATACATTCACTTTTTTCCAGGCACCGCCCAGGATAAAGCCGAGAATGATCACCATCAGCAACACATTACCCACGATTTTTCCGAAGGTTTCCTTGCCGGCTGTATCGAGTCCGCCTACATAAAATAACAACAGTCCAACAAAGGCAATGGCCGACAATACCCAGGCATATAGAACCCAGTCCCACTTGATTTTTTGCCAGAAGCTGACCACAATCACGGAGGCAAGCGTAGTAATCATGGTTCCGATTACGCATGGAATAAAAATTGCTGCAGGCTGTACACTTCCCACCGAAACGCGGTAGGCGATGATGGTAAGGGGAATGAGTGTAAGTCCGGAAGTATGAAGCACCAGGAACATAATCTGTGCGTTGGTGGCTTTTTCTTTCTCCGGGTTGAGTTGCTGTAAACTTTCCATCGCCTTCAGACCAAAGGGAGTGGCCGCATTATCGAGGCCCAGCAGATTGGCGGAAAAATTCATGACCATTTGTCCCTGTGCGGGGTGCCCACTCGGAACTTCCGGAAAAATCCGTTTCATCAGGGGATTCAGGAAACGGGCCAGGAAGCGCACGGCTCCTGCTCTTTCCGCAATATTCAGCAATCCCAGGAAAAACACCATGGTTCCGGCCAGCGGAAAAGCCACATCCAGGACTGATGATTTTGCCGAATCAAATACCCCGTCGGCCAGCCGCTTGAAAATATCCACATCCCCTTCGAAAATCAGCTTCAGCAGGGCAACCACGAATGCAATAACAAAAAATGCGATCCAGACTATATTTAAAGCCATCCTAAGAAGTATGAGTTCTGAATTATGAATTATGAATTGGGAAGATAGGCATTTTCATTTACCCGACCGGTGCCACCCGACCGGTGGCACCGGTCGGGTGAAGCGGGATTTCCTTATCTTCGCGGCGCGAAAACCTAAATATTGGAAGCATGGGATTACAAGCAGGAATAGTAGGATTACCGAATGTGGGCAAATCCACCCTTTTTAATGCGGTGAGCAGCAGTGCGAAAGCGCAGGCGAGCAATTATCGCTTTTGTACAATTGAACCGAATGTTGGACTGGTAAATGTGCCCGATGAGCGTATTGATAAGCTGGCCGAGCTGGTAAAACCCAATCGTACTGTACCTACCCAGATTGAAATTGTGGACATTGCCGGACTGGTAAAAGGAGCCAGCAAAGGAGAAGGACTCGGGAATAAGTTCCTGGCGAATATCCGGGAAGTGGATGCCATTGTACATGTGATCCGTTGTTTTGAGGACGAAAATATCCTGCGCGATGAGGGTCCGATTAACCCGGTGGGTGATAAAGACATCATCGATACTGAATTACAGCTGAAAGACCTGGACAGTGTAGAGAAAAAACTGCAGCGGGCTGAAAAGATGGCCAAAACCGGCGATGCCAAAACCAAGGCAGAACTGGAAGTACTGAAGCGTTGCCATGCACACCTGGAGCAGGGTAAAAATATTCGTGAACTGGGCTTAAGCAAAGAGGATCGTTCAGCCATTGCGGATTTGTTTCTGCTGACTGAAAAACCCGTGCTGTATGTGGCTAACGTGGATGAACCATCCATGCACACCGGCAATAAGTTTTCGGAAGCGCTGAAAGCTGCCGTAGCCAAAGAAGGAGCCGAAGTGATTGTGATGAATAATTCCATTGAGCAGCAGATCGCTGAAATGGACGAACCCGATGATCGGGCGCTCTTCATGGATGAATACAAAATGAAAGAACCCGCGCTGAACAAACTCATCCGCGCCACTTATAAACTGCTGAATCTCCAAACCTATTTCACTGCCGGTGTGCAGGAAGTTCGGGCCTGGACGATCCAGGAGGGCTGGAAGGCTCCACAGGCAGCCAGTGTAATCCACACTGATTTTGAAAAAGGATTTATCAAAGCGGAAGTTATTGGCTATGATGATTTCATTCAGTACGGTTCTGAATCAGCCTGCCGCGATGCAGGAAAACTGAGAATTGAAGGAAAAGAATATTTGGTGAAGGATGGAGATGTGATGCATTTTCGATTTAACGTCTGACGACGTTAAATCGGGGTGAAACGTGAGATGTGAGAAGTGAGACAGGAAACCCTTAGATTTGTGCATTCTTTATTATAACTGATACCAGTAAACGCATAGCATCATCAGATGCATTTTTGTTGAAACGACCCAATAGAAAATAACGTCCCCCATGACGAAGGCCCTCCGCAGGGAGGGCCTTTTCAATTAAGATTTAAGATTTAAGAATTAAGATTTAGGACATAGTTCCTATTCTCACGTCTCACATCCCTACATCTGTGGAATCAATACCTGATCGATTTTATGCAATACGCCGTTCAC
>CAZJNY010000210.1:4919-6370 GCA_964547405.1 uncultured Flavihumibacter sp.
TGCCCTTCATCCGCACGCGCAATAGCAGCCCGGAGAAAACTCAGATCCGGCTGGGAAGCGATCAACCCTTTCATTGTTGTCTGTGGTGGCATTACGAGTGCAAACACATTATGGATGTATCCATTGGCAGCACGCGTATCTACCCCGGTAATCGGAATATTATTTACGAATGCGCCCGTCGGACGTTTAGAAGGGAAAATGGGCATTTTAAACAAGGGTTGAGAAGCCAGCGGCTGCAGTAAACTGGGCATCTGAATATTCGGCAGGGGCAAACCCGGAATGGCTGCCGAAGCAATCTCCTGCGGGATCACATGATAACTCAGGATGGCAGCCAGTTGAGCGGCTGGCAATACTGATATGGCCGCTTCCGAAATACCAGAACGCGTCATTGCATCATTGTTCGGCGCAAATAATGTGAGTTTATTATCCCGCTTGTTTAATAAGGGACCCACACCGGCCTTTGTTACCGCCGCTTTCAGTATGGAGTATTGCGGATCTGTATTAATGATCTCCAAAATTGTCTGACCCGCAGTTTCCTCCGGACCAATTTCTTCCGCTTCCGGAATCTTGTTACAGGCTGTTATCTGTCCCAGTAACAACAGCGACATCAGCCCGATACCTGTATATTTTTTAAATAACGTTAGCATAGAATAGTTTTTCCATTAATAAATGTTGTAACCGAAGGAAACATAATACAGTCCGCCTACAAAACTGTTACCAACCGCGTTGAAGTAATACTGGTTCAGAATATTATTTCCACCCAGTTTAACTACGCTTTTCACTTTTGGAAGTTTGTAAGATACCTGTGCATCTACTGTATGGATGGCAGCAATATCACCATTGGCGAAGTCACCTTCATAGAAGAATGCATCCTGCCAGCGGTAACTAACATTGAAGCCTATGCGCTTATCAGTTCCGAATCCGGTATTGGACAAGGTTGCATTATAACGGTATTTCGGCGCATTGAAGAAGGCAATATAACCCGGAGGTACATCCTGCAAACGGTCGGATGACAGGTTCATACTGATTGTCCAGGCACGAACAAACCGATAATCAATTCCAAGACCAAAACCATAGGTTGTTACATTGTCTTCGATATTTACAGGAACGGAGAATTTACGATCGGTAACCGGGTTCGGTGTACCGCCAACAGTAGCTGTTTGCCCAATCAATGTACGGGCGATGAAATTCTGGTAACGACCATAATAACCATAGGCATCAATCAGCACTTTACCATTCCCCAGCAGTCCTTTATATCCGAGTTCATAGGATGTAACAGACTCCGGCTTGAAGGTTTTGAAATCATGCTCTTGAGAGGGGTTTGACAGGGAGTATGGACGATTCCGGTCGAACTGGTAAAAGTTCTGAAAACTTTTATCACCCCCGATCAATTGTACACCTCCACCAACATTCAGATTGATAAACTGTTGCTGGGTGGAAGGGAAACGATA
>CAZJNY010000211.1:0-6350 GCA_964547405.1 uncultured Flavihumibacter sp.
AAAATCATTGCAGATGAACCGGCATCGCTGGGAGGAAAGGATACCGGTCCGGATCCCTATACCTTATTACTTTCTTCGCTGATCTCCTGTAAACTAATCACGTTACGCATGTATATTGATCGCAAGCAATGGGATATTCCCAACCTGACGATCAACGCCAACATGTACCAGGAAACAAAAAATGAACTAATCACCAGTTATATTGATTGCGATCTGATTTTCCCGGAGAGCGTGCCGGATGACCAGCGCCTGCGCCTGCAGGAAATTGCAAAAAACTGTCCCGTTAGTAAACTCTTACAAGGCGAAGTGAAAGTCCGCATGTTTGCCTTCCGCGCGCCCGAAACCAAAACCATCCGCTATGGTACGGAAGACATAACCGTGGAATGGAAACCTGAACTCTGCCAACACTCTACCCGTTGCTGGAAGCAATTGCCGCAGGTGTTCAAGCCCTCCCAAAAAAAATGGATAGAACCGGATGGGGCGCCCAAAGAGCGGCTGGAAGAACAGGTAAAAAGATGCCCGTCGGGTGCGCTGGTGTTTATTGACAACAAAAAAGCAACGCAAACCTGACAATACCCGAATTCATAAAGCTATCGATGATTCCCCTTATCTTAGCAATGAAATTGGTTTCCTAATCTGCTTTTTCGGTTAGGAATTAAATGGGAATCCGGTGTAAATCCGGAGCTATCCCCGTAGCTGTAAAGGGCCTCCTATAAAGAGACGCTTCAAAAAAAACACCACTGTTCTTTATGAACGGGAAGGTTTTGAAGTTTACCCTGAGCCAGAAGACCTGCCTCTTTCATTTTAATCAAATTCAGCTTTCGGGTGAAAGGCTTGAAGATTATCAGGATGTCTGACATCCAGTAATTTTCTTTCTACTTATCATTCCTGAAAGCAGTCACTTTAAAAAATTTTCATTTCATGAAAAGAAAGTTTTTAATGGCGACTGCTGCATTCAGCAGTTCCCATGACGATCAAAAGATCAATCCGCGTTTTGGTGTACTTGCGATTTTTATCCTTGCTGTTGCTGTCCTTCGCATCAGCAATGCTGCCATCCACAATCCCCTGAGCAATTTCACGCCCATTGGCGCCATGGGACTTTTTGGTGGCGCTTATTTCAGCAGCAAATGGAAAGGCATTTTATTCCCACTGCTCACTTTACTGGTAAGTGATCTCCTGATCAATCAATTCCTGCTGAATGGCAAATATGGTATTCTGTATTCAGGATGGTATTGGGTATATGGTGTATTCGCTTTAATTGGTTTAGCAGGCAACCGGATCATTCAACCCGTAACCATAAAAAATGTACTGATTGCTGGATTGGTTGCATCTCTCGGCCACTGGCTGCTGCTTGATTTTATTGTATGGGCAGGTGGAGGAACGGATATCCGAACAGGGTTACCACTCTCCAGAGACTGGATGGGACTTCAGCAATGTTATCTTCAGGGACTCCCTTTTTTCAAAAATTTTCTTGCAGGAACACTGGTGTACAGCGCCCTCCTTTTTGGAACCTTTGAATGGATGAAAAGCAAAATACCGGCACTGGTTTACAATAAAACCGTATGATCATTCTGATAACCGGCGGAGCCAGGAGTGGCAAGAGCAGCTATGCCCAGCGCTTAGCGCTGTCCTTATCTGATCAACCCATTTATATCGCAACAGCCAGGAGATGGGATACCGAATTTGAACAACGCATTCATCGTCACCAGCAGGAAAGGGATGAACGATGGACAACCCTGGAGGAACAGCGGACAGTTGCTTCCCTGGAAATAGACAATCGTGTCAGCGTCATTGATTGCATAACCCTTTGGCTTACCAATTTTTTTATGGATGCGAAACAGGATATTGATGCTGCACTTAGCATGTTCAAAGAACAAATACAGGAACTGCAAAAAAAGAAAGGAACCTTTATCCTGATCACAAATGAAATCGGGATGGGATTGCATGCCGATTCGGTAACAGGTCGCCAGTTTACTGACCTGCAAGGCTGGGCCAATCAATATGCAGCAACACAGGCAGATCAGGTATTCTTAATGGTAAGCGGAATTCCGGTACTGATAAAAGGCAGGTAAGAATCAAAATATGCAAACACCAGAAAAAATAATCCTGGCCTGGAGTGGCGGGAAAGACAGTTCCTATGCATTGTGGGAATTGATGCAGGACAAACGTTATGAAGTAGTAGGCCTGTTAAGCACGATTAATGGATTGAATAAACGACTATCCATGCACGGTATTATTGAACAACTGATCGAACAACAGGCCGCTTCTATTGGCTTACCACTTTACAAAGTGTATGTGTATGAAGCCAGCAACACTGCCTATGAAGCACAATTGAATGCCACCTTGTTACAACTGAAAGCTGCAGGTATTACTACCATTGCATATGGCGATATTTTTCTGGAAGACCTGAAACAATACCGCCTTCAGAAAATGAAGGAGATTGGCATGCATTGCCATTTCCCCTTATGGGGAAGAAATACCCGTACCCTCGTTGCAGCTTTTATTGCCATAGGATTTAAATCCATCACCTGTTGTATCAACGATGGTTACCTCGATGCAAGCTGGTGTGGCAGGCTGATCGATACTGACTTCTTAGCCGCCCTTCCACCTGCCGCAGATCCCTGCGGAGAAAATGGTGAGTATCATTCTTTTTGTTACGAGGGACCGGTATTCCGGGAAAAAATTTCTATTCAAACCGGAGAAAAAATATACCAACCAATTCCCCCAGGCACCAACAATCATCCTACTCCCATTCCGGATGTGGGCACAAAAGGATTCTGGTTTATTGACATCCAACCGGCTTAAATTTTCCCAATGACAGTAGCAACTCAACTAAAACAGAAAATAGCCAACAAAACCAAACCACCCGGCTCATTGGGCCGACTGGAAGAGCTGGCGATACAGGCAGGGCTGATTCAAAATACCCTATCGCCCAGGATACACAAACCGCATATCGTAGTATTTGCAGGTGATCATGGAATTGCTGCGAAGGGAAAAGTAAATCCCTATCCCCAGTCAGTGACGGCCCAGATGGTATTGAATTTTGTAGCAGGCGGAGCGGCCATCAATGTCTTTTGTAAACAATTTGCGATTTCATTAACCGTAGTAGATGCCGGTGTAAATGCCAGCTTTCCAGGTTCTCTTCCAATTGTTCACGCAAAGATGGGAATGGGTACAGCTGATTACAGTGAAGGATCCGCCATGTCGTATGAAACAGCTGTAGCTGCTGTTTACAGAGGAGCTTCCATCGTTCAGCAGATTTATGCAACCGGATCAAATACCATTGGCTTCGGGGAGATGGGAATCGGCAACAGCTCATCTGCAGCGTTGCTGATGCACTATTACACCGGCTTACCAATAGAGTCCTGTACCGGGCGTGGTACGGGCAGCAATGATGAACAGCTGCAACAGAAAATCAACCTGCTAACTGCAACCGCACAATTGCACCAACTATCAGAAAAAATATTTTCTCCCTACGAACTACTCAGTAAAGTGGGAGGCTTTGAACTCGCGATGATGGCAGGCGCCTATCTGAAAGCCTATCAACTGGGAATGCTATTGGTGGTGGATGGATTTATTGCTACTGCCGCTTTATTGGTAGCTATCGATTTACAGAAAGAAAAAGTACTGACCACTAAAGATACCAGCCTGCTAAGGAACTGTGTATTTGCTCATTGCTCTGCTGAAAGCGGACATGCTTCCATGTTGCAGTATTTAGGCGTACATCCTCTACTTCAACTGGATATGCGGCTGGGAGAAGGTACCGGTTCAGCACTGGCCATTCCAGTTCTGCAAACTGCGGTTGCTGTACTTAATGAGATGGCTGAATTTGACAAACTTGAAACCCTTTCATGAAAAAAGAACTGGAAATATTTTTAACAGCAATGCTGTTTTATACCCGGATTCCTTGTCCCGACTGGGTTTCCCATGAACAATCTCTGCTGGAAAAAGCCACCCGTTACTTTCCGCTTATCGGATGGATTACAGGTGGATTAAGTGCTGCTGTTCTGTATGGTGCCGCAGCTCTTTTTCCCTTACCTGTAGCAATTATCTTAAGCATGGCAAGCAGCATTTGGATAACAGGTGCCTTTCATGAAGATGGGTTTGCAGATGTCTGCGATGGCTTTGGTGGCGGCTGGACTAAAGAGAAAATACTGCTCATCATGAAAGACAGTAGCGTGGGAGCTTTTGGTGCCATTGGCATACTGCTCTTACTGATGTTAAAATTTGTCTGTTTATGGCAACTTGCAGTTATTGATAGCTGGAAGACCTGCCTGGTGTTGGTGGTGGCGCACGCGCTCAGCCGACTGGGTGCGGTACTATTAAAAACCAAAATGAATTATGTACGAGAGTTAGAGGAGAGCAAGGCAAAACCAATTGCCACCCAAACGACTCCCAAGGAATACCTGCTGGCAGCCATCTTTGGATGCCTGCCGCTGTTTTTCCTACGCAGTTACCTGGCTGTATTGGTTTTGATACCCCTGTTATTGCTGCTTGCTTATTTACGCAGGTATTTCATCAAATGGATTGGTGGCTATACAGGCGATTGCCTGGGCGCCACACAGCAGGCAGGTGAAATCATCATCTATTTATATTTTCTGGCTCTATGGAATTATATCTGATACGACATACAACACCTGCCATCGAAAAAGGTATTTGTTATGGGCAGACCGATATTGAACTGACGGCAACATTTCCGGAAGAAGCAGCCCGGATTTCCAGCAAGGTTCCCCTGCATCCGGACAACGTGTATTCCAGTCCGCTGTTGCGATGCCGCCTGCTCGCAGAACAGGTCTTTCCTTATAAACCTGTTCAGTATCTGCCAGCATTAATGGAAATCAACTGTGGCCGCTGGGAAATGTGCCGGTATGATGAACTGCCGCAGGAAGCTGTGGAGCAGTGGATGCATGATTTTGTAAACATACCGATGCCGGAAGGAGAAAATTACCTGGACTTGTATAAAAGGGTGTTACCAGTTGTTAAGCCGATACTGTTGAGTAATAAACAACAGGTTCTGGTAACGCATTCCGGCGTGATACGCTGCATACTATCCTATATAACAGGCACCCCGTTACAAGATTCTTTTTCGGCATTTAACCTTCCTTATGGCTGTGTGGTACGGATAACAGAAAATGCTGCTGGCTCCTCCTGTAGCTCCTTCAATTTCAGTCTTATTCAATAACCAATAAAACGCCTTTATTTGACGGAACAGAAATTTTATCATCCGAATCAAATCGTTTCTCCTCCTGAAAAAATGGAATTGCTGGTTGATTGATGACTGCTTTGGCTCCATTAATACCCAACTTTTTCCAATCAATTTGAAGTTCAACCAATTCCTCCTTATCAGACCAGGAGCCTATTGATATCAACAGCTTCCCTTTATTCCTGTACACCGTTGCCAGCAACTTTTCAGATGATAACCGAACGGGATTTTCCTTCTCCCAATAGCCTATCATTTGGGCATCTTTAATTCCAAACTGATCCCAAACTTTCCAGATATCCCTTGGATCACAGGTAACCCCTTCGGTACCCCAGGGATACCGAACCGTCATGCCATATAAAGGTCCTTTCCATGGATTACCACCCCCATGCAACATATCGCCCATCAAACCAAAGGGAATACCACTTACTTCAACCATCCAGTTATCAGGCGGCATCTGGTCGTACATGAAACTCTCACCAAACCAGAGCTTATTGATATAGGGAAAATATTCCGTGTACTGTGTTGCAGGCCCTTTTGAAAAACCGGTATTGGAATGCAGATCAATCAAACAACCCGGCTTCTCTCTGTCCATTACTTTGCGCATCCGCTGTAACATATTCCGGTCAAAGGATACATCATCCAGATACAATCCGTCGATATCCAGATTTTTTACCAGCCAACGTAATCCTTCGATGTAATAATTATACCATCTTGATTCACCACTGGTAAGGATGGATGCATCACACTCTTCATACCCGTTGATTTTATTGAACCATTGCACATCGTAGCCACTGATCAAATGCTCCCGCAACCAGGGAAATCCACCACCCTTTCCCTCTGCAAAAATCTCATTGCCCAAACTCCGTAAAGCCCATAATTCCGGTAACTGGTTGGTTAATTCCCTTATGGTATAATAAATCTTAACCTTTAATCCTTTTGAATGCCAGTAATTCACAAAATTTCGCATGCTATCCACCGCAATAAACGGATAATTGATATACGGATTAATCGGATTGGCATGATGAACATTCGTGATTTTAATCCCAGTTTTTAAATCTTCCAATTTAGGGGTGGGGAAATTTCCATTGTGGAAATAACGGTTCACAAACTGATCCTTTGTATCCAGTTCCTTCACGGGTGTTACTAA
>CAZJNY010000212.1:0-6333 GCA_964547405.1 uncultured Flavihumibacter sp.
GACAAAATCACCAATATGAATATGGTAACCGATATGGATAAGTTTACTAAATTCAATACGGCCAATGCTATTGGTCAACAGGGATCAGCTGCAAACGAAGGTATTGCTAACGGAATGATGGCAGGAATGATGATGAACCAAATGCAACAAAACCAACAACCGAATCAAAACGATATAATGGTTAAACTTCAAAAACTTAAAACTCTTTTTGAAAATGGATTAATAGACGAGCTGGAATATAAACAAAAAAAAGCCGAAATAATTGATAAATTGTAGGGGATGGAAGAGCAAAAAAAACCGCTTACGCTTTTAGAAAAAATGAAACGTAAAGCCATAGAGCAAAAATCGTATGGAGGAGAATATACAGAAGAAGCTGCTAAGGTTAACGCAAGAACTTGTCCTAATTGTGGAGCTGGAAGAACCGAAATAGATGGAGTAACTCATTGTGCCTATTGTAATTTTGAATTTATATCGGTTACCCTTTCAGATGGAATTCATATCAAGAAAGAAGACAATTCAAAAAAGTGCTAATCCTATTTGAAAAATGAAAGAAACACAAGAACGTTTTTTTGTTTTTATTGAAAAGTTAAAAGAAAAATTAGTAGAATTTGCAGAAGCTGCAATCCCGGAGCTTACCGAAATGAATAATTCTGATACTGATGAATACAAACGAAGCTATTACAGAATGCAGTCAGCAGTTTTAGGGCAGCTTGAAAGCATCATCAAAAAAGCGCGTGATGTAAAAGAAGAAAAAGTTACATATTTTCCATATAACGAAAACAGTCGCGATGCTTATTATAAATTCAGAACAGAATGCTACGCAAAGTATCAGGAACTAGAGGATTTATATGTTGTATACCGGGATAAAATACAAGATACTTTTTCAGAAGATTATGAAGTAAAATATCAAAATATTTTAACCGAATATAATTCCATAAAAGAAAAATTCAACTGTAGCCAATGCGGTAGTCATATAATCATTGATAAAATCTATTTTACCACTACTTATATCACATGTGGAGCTTGTTCCACCCGAAACACTTTTGAACCAAGTACACAAGCCAAAACATTGGAGCATTTAGGAAGAAGCCTTGCCGAACAAAGAACCAAACACTTACTGGAAGAACATAACAAATCAGCAGAAATACCGCAGCAATTATACCTGAAGGCACATCAGATTAAACTAAGTTTGATTCACGAAAAAGACAAACAGATTATTGCGCAAAAAGAGCAGGAAATACGGGAACTTGAAAATCAAAAAGCTAAAATTGAGCAGAAAATACCAATTCTTTACGCAACTTATCTTAGAGCAATGTTTGATGAATGGAACAAAATAAACCCTGATTTGCAGGAAGAACACGAAAAATTTTACAATAGAATATTAACTGAGTATAACCAAAGAAAAAATTAACCAGATGAGTAATAATCCATTATTAGAGCCAATTCACGGCGTAACATTACAAGACTATTCGGTAATATCAGCAAAAATGGCTGCCGGCATTGATGAAGGCGAAATATTAAAAGCATTAGGAATTGAAAAAGCCGTTTATGAAGAAGCTTCGGCATTATGGATAGCCCGGATGCAAGAAGACAGCACCTGGGAGGTCACCACTCTATTCGGACAATATTTTGCAGAACCCGATAAACATCCCAAATTAGGCAATCTAAAAGCAGAAGTTAGTGCAGAAGGTTTAGCAAACCTGGAAAAATTAAAAACCGATCGTTATTTCTATGAAGAACTCAATGCCGCAAGACAGGCTGCATACAACTATGGAAATGACGGCGCACAATGGATACAGGACAATTTTGGGATCAATTTAGGTGATTTTCAGTCGGTTGCGATGCAATGGATGCCAATTGCAAGCAGTGAAGATTATGAAACTATGAGAATGTATGCAGATTTCAGAGATCAAAAGGAAAAAGAATATGCAGATAAGTTTGCAGCAGAACAAGGCGGTAATGTAGCCGATGATGTAGAGTTTTAGTATGTACAAAAAATCACAGGCAGCCGCATGGCCATCAGTTTAGTTGAATTTGCAAAAGTGAAATACATACTTTTTTTTACAGTCTTTTTGGTTACAAAATATTGCTCAGCACAAATTTATCAGAACGACAAACAGAGGCTAATTATAACTACCGACCTTGGTGGCACAGACCCCGATGACACCCAATCCATGATTCATCTCCTGGTCTGTTCTAATGCTATAGATATTGAAGGGCTTATAAGTACGCAGGTTTGGATGGACGATCCCGACAAGACAGATAAGATTATTGAGTGTATTAATTGGTATGAAGAAGTATTGCCCCGCTTAAAAAAACATGCAGCAGGTTATCCGGATGCTGACTTTTTAAGGTCAATTACCTGCCAGGGACAACCAAAATCAAATATGTCCGGCGTAGGAGCAGGTCATGATTCACCTGGATCAGAACTGATTATTTCAGCAGTAGACAAGAAAGAAGACAAACGTCCTGTATGGATTGCCGGATGGGGTGGCATGAACACGTTGGCACAAGCTTTATGGAAAGTAAGAAATACCCGAACTAAAACCGAATTAAACACATTTGTAAAAAAAATAAGAATTTATGATGTGCTCGGACAAGATGATGCAGGTGCATGGATTGCGAAAAACTTTCCCGATATCTTCTATATACGCAACAAAAATATTTACGGATGGGCGCCATCTGACGAATGGACCAAAAACAACGTGCAGAACCGCCTTCCTTTAGGTAGCCATTACCCCAATAGAGTTTGGGCAACAGAAGGTGACACTCCAGCTTTTCTTTACGTTTATGCCAATGGTCTAAACGTACCGGAAGAGCCTGACTTTGGAGGATGGGGTGGGCGGTTCTCCCGAAATAAAGTAAGTGGAATTCGTGGTATGGATTTCATTGTGAAAAGCGGTAAAGATGAATCCAGGTATGACCCTTATTTTATGTACGGCAGTACAACAGAGGGTATTGCTGCCATTAACATTTGGAAACAACACATCTTCAATAATTTTGCAGCCCGCATGCTATGGTCTACTTCGGATGACTATTCAGCAGTAAACCATCATCCGGTAGCCATTGTAAATGGTGATAATTCTTTACAACCAATCTATATACATACTAAACCAGGAACCACTATTACGTTTGATGCCTCTGAATCAAAAGACCAGGATGGAAATCAGTTGAAATACAACTGGTTTGTTTATAATGAACCGGGTACTTACAAGGGTAGAGTTACAATAGAAAAAAGTACTGCTTCCAAATGCAACATCCTTGTACCTTCGGATGCTTCAGGCAAGACAATACATCTTATTTTAGAGCTTTCTGACCAAGGAATGCCTGCTTTAACTGTATACAGACGAATTATACTACTTGTTGACAAAGCAAAACAGGTAAAATGAAACCAGCTATTCTACTTGCTATCACCTTTTTTTTGCTGATCTCCTGTCAATCAAAGCAGAAAATTAATTATCAAAATTTAAACCAGGCAATCGGCTGGGATGAACCAAATCCATATACTACAGTTCTATTCTGTAAGCTGAATGAATTGAATTCAGACCTCGGCAAGAGTACCACCAAAAGAAAATTTGACGAAGCCGTTTTACAGGAGTTGAGAATCAACAAACTGGGCGACCAGGCAGAGAATGATGACCAAACTGAAACAGATTTCCATTTTATCGTCCAAAAAGATTACCAGAAAGCTATCAATACAATTATTTCAGTTGCCAAAATTCATAAATTAGAGGACAGGATAAGTATCTTCCTAAGAGAGTACGAGTCGCCTGATAACTGGACAGACAAAGTTGTCTATCAACAATGAAGCCACTGCTACCAATTATTCAAACAGAAAAATGCAGCATTCATCCTGCATTGCGTTCTCTCATACGACATATCGTTATTATTGAAGCAGACTTTGGCAATTCCCCTGTTAGTATTGAAGGAAATTATATGCCTTCACCGGAACAGGCAATGTTTATCAATCTGTATACCCGCTTTAAGTCAAGAAAATCTGAAGAGAAAAACTTCCACACAGTTTCCTCCTGCACTTTAATAGGAGCCCATATTACACCCTTCAAATTACTCGCTGAAGAAAGCCATAGATCCGTATCCATCATTTTTCAACCCGGAGGACTTAACCGGTTTCTGAATATTCCAATGACCGAAATTTTTGATAATGGTTATAGTGCCAGGGAAGTTATTGGCAAAGAAATAGAAGAACTGCTGGATAAATCGCACGATACTCTTTCGCACGAGGATCTGGACTCTATTGTACAGTCCTATTTTCTGCGAAAACTTAACTTCGTAAAAGATCCCCTACCCATTGATGCCGCCCTGCAACACCTCCTGATAAACTACAATTCCAGCATTGAAGTTATCGCAGGCATGGCCTGTATGAGCCTCCGCAATTTCGAAAGGAAATGCAAGGAACGTCTGGGAATGTCTGCCAAATTGTATGCACGAATTGCCAGATTTCATAAGGCCTATAAAATTCTCGAATCGAAGCCATCCATAGCCTGGACAGAACTGGCCTATAAAACTGGGTACTACGATCACATGCACTTTATTAAAGACTTTAAGGAATTTGCCAAACAAACACCAACCGTGGTTTACAAAGAGCTGGAAGAAGAGCATATGCAGTTTCAGCTGGATTGGGACAAACTCTGATTTTGTCGTTTTCTTACTATAACCGCCTATCTTTCATAAATATTTTTACATCAATAAAGATGTCGAAATATGAAAAAGTTAGTTCTATACGCTGCCATTGCGTTATCCAGCGGATTATTTTTTACCAATATTTATAATTCTATTGTTAATGCGGCTAATTGGGAAAGCAATATCCCTTATTCCATTAAAGCCACTAAAGACTTTTTTACAGTTGCCAATCCGGGTACTTTCTTTAAACTGATCGACTTACCAAATCTGATCTTAATGGGTCTCGCTTTAATTCTATTCTGGAAACATTCCACCTCCATCCGGTTGTACCTGGGGATTGCCATAGTTTGCTTTGTTTCCTCCCTGGTTTTAACCTTTACCTACTTCTATCCAAGAAATGAAATTATGTTTCTCTCGGAACAACTTCCCGATACCGAAACGCTCAAAACGGTTGCCACTGAATGGGGAAGAATGAACTGGGTCAGGTCTTTGATCTGGCTAATCGGACTGCTCTTTAGTTTCATGGCTCTGGACAAGGTCAGCATAGATTCAAGGAGCAACACACCTGCAACAAATTAATTTTCATTACATTAGTACCTGCTTTTAAATCAATAAGAATGAATAGAATTTTGGTACTGATTACCCTCTCCGATAGCGGAATTGAAACAATAAAGTCAACGCCTGATTTACCTAGAAAAGAAATGGAATTTGTCAATCAATGGAAAGAGGAGAATATCCTGGAAAGCTTTTTTATTTCAGTCTCAAAAAAGGACGCCGTATTAATTTTCCAGCAGATTGACGAGACCAAAACCAGGGAACTTATTCAAACCTTACCCTACTTCCCCTATATGGAAAAAATCGAGTACCACAACCTGAACAAGCAGTTTTAAAGAGGCTGGTCTGTATTGACTACACTAATGCATCATACAATATTTCCACCGGATGCTGCGCCACCCGACCGGTACCATCTTTAATCTGATGCCTGCAACTGGTGCCAGACGCTGCTATTAATGTGTTAGCTGCCTGCTTTCTGACCGCCGGAAATAAAACCAGTTCCCCGATTTGCATGGACACTTCATAATGCTCTTTGTCATAACCAAAAGATCCCGCCATGCCACAACAGCCCGAATTCACCGCGGTTGCCACATAGTTCGCAGGTATCGATAAAATATCCATCACATACGACACCGAAGACAATGCTTTCTGATGACAGTGCCCATGTACAATGATCTCCTTTTTATCCGAATGAAACTGAGCCGGACCAATCCTTCCGCCCGCAGCTTCTTTTGCCAGGAACTCTTCAACCAGGAAGGATTTGGCTGCCAGCTTTTTAGCCTGCTCCAGTAAGGAGGCAGGTACCAGGTCCAGGTACTCATCGCGAAAGCTTAAAATCGCCGATGGCTCCAACCCTATAACCGGATATTCATCTTCCAGTATCGGCCCCAGCATTTGCACATTTTTTATCGCAATCTCCTTAGCCCGTTTTACCAGGCCCTTTGACAAATGCGTACGCCCGCTTTCAATATGCTTCGGTAGCAGCACTTCATATCCCAACCGCTCCAATAACTTTATACATTTGATGCCTGTTTCTACATCATTGTAATTCGTAAACTCATCACAAAAGAAATACACCCGTCTCCCCGTCCCCCTTGTCCCCCTTTTCCCAGCCCATTCCCTCAACGTATACTTATA
>CAZJNY010000213.1:0-4358 GCA_964547405.1 uncultured Flavihumibacter sp.
TTGTTGCGGTTGGGGGTAGCATACATCGGCCACCAGTAGTTTTCAGAATGCCAGTCGGGTTTACTGAAATAAGCCCCGATCATCATGCCTTTATTGCGAAAAGATTCAAATACATGTTTGGCTACATCCTTTTTCGGGTTGGAAGCAAAGGGGCCTTTGGCTATGCTGTAATCCGATTGTTTGGTATCAAACATCGCAAATCCATCATGGTGTTTGGTCGTAAAGACCAGGTATTTCATGCCCGCATCTGCTGCTGCATTGGCCCACTGATCAGGATTGAACTTAACAGGATTGAATTGTTTACTCAGTCCCCAGTACCATTTCTTGAACTCACCATAATCAGAGGTACTATCGCGGGTGATCCAGTCTTCTGAACAAAGCGCCCAGGACTCAATCATGCCCGGTACCGCATATACGCCCCAGTGAATGATCATGCCAAATTTCTGATCCCGCCAGGTTTCCAGTTTCTCTTTTACCTGAGGATCAGTCGGCCATTCGTATTGGGTCGACTGCTGGTGTAAATTATCGGTTTGCGCTGCTACTGTTGCTGATAAAAACAGGGTACTGAGGCTCAGTAAAATCAATTTCATATGTTCCAATTTAGCGGACTTGCCAGAAAATGGGAAAGTACGTTTTATCTTTGTCCCGCACTGCCACATAATTCACATTATACGTTACTTCATTACCCGGGTATAATAATCGCCTTGGCGGCAAGGGGGCCTGCGGCTGACTATTGGGTTTGAATTCGAGTCGGGGATACCCGGTTCTTCTCAGCTCGGCCCATGCCTGGTTCGATTGCAGCAACCCAAAATGCAGCCAGCGCTGGGTGGCGATTTTACGATAACTGTCTTCCTGACTCCCGTTTAACTGCAGTTCCTCCTGTTGCAAAAATGCATGCAGACTTTCCGAATCCGGCAGCGGCTCCGGCTGACGGTATGTTGCATTCAGTTGCTGCAGGTAATAATAAAACCGGATGGATTGCTGCACTCCTAACTGATAATATTTCTCCGGATCACCTCCTCCCCATCGCAGAAAAGCTTCTGCTTTCAGGAAACTCAGTTCCGCTGCGGTAATCAGGATTCCAGGTATATGCGGATTGAACAGAAAGGTGGCAGAATCCAGGATGGCAAATTCCCCGATCCGGAGCTGTTGTTTTTCCAATGGCCAGTCTGTTGGAAGGCCCCGATACTCATCATTGGGAATAAATCCGACTCCTGTTGACACGCCAAATTTGTCAAACAGAACCGGTATCCGTGGATCCGAAACCGGTTTGAGTACCTGTTCCAGCATGTATTGCGGGGCGGAATAATTGGTTAATTCGGTTAGGGCATCCCGTAAGGTCAGCGTATAATCTGCCAGTGGCGCCAGCAGGATATCTTCCAATTCCGGATCATAAGCTGCCTGCTCACTTAATAAGGGATAAACTGCCGGATTCGCCAGCATTTCACTTACGGCTGATTTTGATTTCCCCTCCGCTACATGTGAGATCCGCATAAGCAATCGCAATCGGAGCCCATTCGCATACCGTTGCCATTTGCCCAGGTCACCATTTAATAAGATGTCCTGGGTCCGGAACAGCGTTGCTGTTGCCGGATCAACCGAGACGGTTGAAAAATAGGTATTCAATTCCTTTAAGGCGGCAATCGCTTCTTCATAGATGCCTGCTGCATCATCAAAACGGGCCATCTTAGCTTCACCGCTTGCTGTTAAACTGCCGGCTTCCCGGAAGGGAATATCGCCCCAGAGATCCACCATCTGGCAGGTCTGATCATAAAAGACCAGTTTGGCCGCGTTCAGGAACAGGGCTGCTTTTTCTTTTTCACCAGCAGGTAATTGTTGCTGTAGTTTCTGCATTTCCCTGTACAATGCCATGCAACCGGTTCCACTGCCAATGGGCCGGTAAAAATCATTCCATCTTCCTTCTGTATAACTCGGATTCTGCAGATACACTCCCGGCGTATTCAGATAACCGGTTGTCTGGCTGTAAATACCTGAATGCATCACAATAAAGGTGCGCATCTCCCAATAGGAAGGGCGGATCCTGTAATTGTTCAGCATTTCGGTAAACAGTTTCTCTACTCTTGCATTCGCCAGCTGGTCGGGATCATTGTAGAGTCGCTCCAGTTTTTTGGAACAACTACCGAGCAGCATGGCTATCAGCAAAAAGAGAATGATATGTTGTGTTCGTTTTTTCATTGTTAAAAACCTAGATGTACGGATACCCCATAACTTCTGGTGGCCGCAGTGGTGCCATCATCTATACTTTGCCGGGTCCAGGCAGTTCCAATCGGCGTTTCCGGATCCAGGTTCTCCAGGGTTCTCCACAGATAAAAGAGATTCCTACCGATCAGGGATACCCGAAGTGACTGGATTTTCCATTTTGTCAATTGTTTTGCCGGGATGGTATAACTGAGTGCTGCTTCCCGCATTTTCAGATAACTGTTGTCATAAATCGCGCCTTCTTCATTCAGGGCAGCCGGTCCCCAATAAAACATATTCATATAATAATAAGCAGCATCCACAATTTTAGTATTGGGCTGACCATCCAAACCAACTCCTGGTAAGATGATTCCATCGTGGTACACTTTTGCATTACCCGGTGCTTCCTGCCGGTGATTGCTCAGTGCTATCTTTTCTCCATTTGGATTAATATAATAGGGTAAGCCTCCATATTTTTCATTCCTGTATTGAAGGGTGGATTCATACATTCCTGCACCCAGATTGTATTTGAGTGCTGGTGATACCAATTGTCCGCCCACCCGGTAATCCATCATACAATCCAGACTGAAGGCTCTGTAGCGAATTGAATTCATCCAACCGCCAATCAGATCTGGCATAATATTTCCTGCCTTTTTGTAACTGGTATTATCAATGATATACAGGCCATTTTCTCCAATTACCGGTTCCCCGGCAGCATTTGTTTTTTTCGGATATACATAAATGTTACCCACCTTCTTTCCTTCCTCCGCCATTATCCGGATGGCTCCCTGTTCCATTTCCTGGTACACCATCTCCTTTACACCATCGGCCAGTTTGATGGTTTTGGTGGATACATAGGATAAATTGATACCGGTTTTCCAATGAAAATTCCGCGTATTAATGGCAATCGCATCCAGTCCCAGTTCAACTCCGGAGGACCGTAATGCCCCACTGTTCACCAACCTTGAATCCGCTCCCATACTAACGGGCACCGTCAACTGCAATATCTGATCCTGCGTCCGGTTCTGATACCAGGTAAAATTCAGCCCCAGGCGATTGTTAAATGCAACGGTTTCCAGTCCCAATTCCAGTTCCTCTTTCCGTTCCGGCCGGATTGCATTGTTTCCAAACCGGGTTTGTGTCTGCTGCGTATATACATTCCCGTTAATGGTTGGCAATACCTGCTGGTTAAAGGTGATGGCTGCAGTATAGGGCGGAGGGGCATTTCCTACATATCCATAACTCGCCCTTAATTTGGCGTAATTGAATAGGGCAGGCAATTTGAATACTTCATGCAACAAAACAGATCCATTCACCGATGGATAAAAATAGCTGTTGTTTCCCGGTGGCAAGGTGGAACTGTATTCCTGCCGCGCGGTTAGTTCCAGAAAATATTTATTCTTCCAGGAAGCCTGGGCAAAACCCAGATAGGCATAACGTAAACTGTTGATCCGGTTCGTGCGGTTGAGTATTGGTCCAAAGGAATTACTCATATTGAACCAGTTTTCCTTTACCAGTCCGGCTGAGGTGGATGTTACCTGGTCTGTATATTTTTCCTCCCTGACCTGGTATCCTCCATTGATACTAAGCTGAAAGGAGGAGCCCAGTTTTTTGTCCCAGGTTGCCAGCAGATCACCATACAATAAATTGTATCGTCCGTCTGCATTTCCATAATGCCCGGTGCTGGTGAGTCCGTTAAACTGTTCCGGATACTCACTGAAATTTCGGGTATCGATTTGCAGACTTGTAAAATCCTGTCCCACTCTTGCCCTTAGTTGCAAAGCTTCATTGAATTGATAGTGCAGGGTAGCTACACTGAACAAGCGGTTCTGGTCTTCCAGTTCCCGGTTCCTCAATTGTGTCCACAACAGATTCAGCGCTTCTGTTTTTACCGGATAACGAAATGCTTCTTCCGGATTTCGCATCGACTGATCCCAGGGCACCCATTTATAGCCTTCACTGGTTTGGTAGTTATCCAGCAGCAGCGATGTCTTCTCCGCACGGCTTAAAAATCCATCATAGGCTGCCACCACTCTTGAAAGTTGCAGGGGCCGATTCAACACCCGGCTGTTTACCCAACTGAACACCAGATCGGCTTTCAGTTTTGGTGAAATTTTATACTGTGTATTCAGAAAAAAACTGGTACGCTGCAAATTGCC
>CAZJNY010000213.1:4458-6322 GCA_964547405.1 uncultured Flavihumibacter sp.
TCATCTGCTTTTCCATCTCCATCGAGGTCAACCGGTATCCAGCCATCTTCGGTTGCTCCCGCTGCCAGGTTGCTAATCCGGTCTAAACCCGGACCGAATTCATTCTGAAACTTCGGCAGAAACGCTGCCTGTTCCAGGCCAAAGGAATAATTGAACTCGATGCCCATGCCTTTTTTGGCGGTTCCTTTTTTAGAGGTCAGTACCACTACTCCATTCGCCGCTTCCGAGCCATAAAGTGCGGTGGCACTGGCTCCTTTTAAGATCGTGATGCTTTCAATATCAAGTGGATTGATATCTAATATGCCATTGCCCCGGATGCGCTGATCAGTCCAGTAGCCCTGGTTATTGATGCCCTCTGTTCCTTTCTCATTGATATTTCGAATCACTGCACCATCCAAAATATACAAAGGCTGTGCATTAAAATTGAGGGAATTCAATCCCCTGATCTGCACCTGTACGGCACTGGTAGCACCTCCGGGGGCAGTAGTAATTCGCACACCCGCAGCCTTGCCATAAAGTGCAGACGCGAAATTGGTATTGCCTACATGATTTAATTCGTCGGAACTGACCGTACTGATGGAATATCCCAGGGTTCGTTTCTCCCGCTGCACACCCAGCGATGTAACAACCACTTCTGCCATTTCTTTTTGTACCGGCACCAAGTTTACCTGCAGAAATGCTCTGTTACGCACCTGCAAACTCTGGGATGTATAACCGATTGAACTGACACGGATTTCCGTGGGATCTTCATACGGAAGCTGAAACTGCCCTTCTGCATCGGATGTGAATCCAACCCAACGGTCTGCTTTGCGGATTTCAATACTGGCATTCGGGATAGGCTCCCCCTGGCTGGACAGGACCCTGCCTTTTATAGATAGTTTTTCAGATGTACCACCAGATACTGGTCCCAGGGTTTGAACCGATTCCGGTGATTCAATGATAACGAAGGTATTGGTATTGACCTGGCGGAAACTTAAGCCGGCATCTTTTAGTAAACAGGGAAGAATCTGCTCTACGGGCAGGTTTTTATCGGGACAGGGACTAACCTTTTTCTCACCAAAGGATTTGTGTGCAAACAGAAAATAAGCCCCTTTTCGTTCATGTAATTCCTTGAGCAGATCAAATAAAGAACGCTGTCCATCCTGGGCATGGGCAGAAAATCCGCCGGCACTCAGACAGAGTAGCAGGAACAGAAAACAAGTATCAATTATATTGGTGATACAGGATTTAAACATTCAATAGCAGTAGCAGTCTTTGGTTCACAAAGCCTATCGAACTGCCGGTCCAATTACAACCAATTTTCCGTTTCGCTTCACACTGAACTCTTGCGTGGCTTCCAGTGATTGAATGAATGTTTCCAGATTATCAGAAGGTAAAATGGCACTGATGGTCATTTTGGACGTGGTGTCACCTTCCAATCGAACTTCGATTCCAAAAAGGGCCTCCATGGACCGGGCAACTTCCTCCAGGCTGGTATTTTCGAAAATGAATTTACGTTCTTTCCAACCAATTAATTGTGGAGTATTACCCGATATCTTATGAATTTTACCATTTTCAAATTTCGCCAGTTCACCCGGATGCAGGTGCATTGTATCCCTGTTTAATCCTGAGGTGAGCGATACGCTTCCCTCGGTCAACAAAACTTCTGTTTTATGAGGCCGTTGGTAGGCGTTGAATTCTGTGCCGGTAACATGTATGTCCAGTTGTTGCAGGTGTACGATGAAAGCCTGTTTATCCGGCTTGGACTGTACCTTGAAGAACGCTTCCCCTTCCAGCCAAACTTCCCGGCTTTCATGAAACATATCCGGATGCCGGTAATTTAGTTTGGTATTGCCATTCAGGGTAAGTTCGGAACCATCTTCCA
>CAZJNY010000214.1:0-3530 GCA_964547405.1 uncultured Flavihumibacter sp.
GCCTTTATTTTATTGACCACATCTTTTTCCTTCGCGAAAAAAGCCAGGGCCTGGTCCACACTCATCTCCAGTACATCGTGGATATTTTTTTCCTGGTAAGTTACCTCCAGCACTTCTTCCTTGAACCGTTTGCCACCGCATACATCACAGGTAAGATGTACATCGGCGAGGAATTGCATTTCTACAATCTGTTCGCCTTCGCCCTTGCAGGCATCACATCTTCCGCCATCCACATTGAAGGAAAAATGTTTGGGCTGGAAACCGCGCATTTTACTGAGCGGCTGGGAGGCATAGAGATCACGTATCTCATCGTATGCCTTGATATAGGTAACCGGATTCGAACGCGAGGATTTGCCAATCGGATTCTGATCCACCAGTTCAATCTGCGTAATAAAATCAATATCTCCTGTAATGGAATGATGCATGCCCACTTTGGGAGAGGATTCGCCCTTTATTTTCTGCAGGGCCGGATAGAGAATCTGTTTCACCAGGGTGGTTTTACCAGAACCACTGACGCCACTAACGGTGGTGAATACCCCCAACGGGAATTCCACATCAATATTTTTCAGGTTGTTCTGACGGGCACCCTTAACCGTAATTGAACGCACCCATTTTCTGGGTTTCTCCGGTGCATCAATACTGAGGGCACCACTGAGGTATTGTCCGGTTAAACTTTTTTTATGTGCGATGAGTTCTTCATAATTGCCGGCTGCCACTACTTCTCCCCCCAGGTGAGAAGCCAGGGGCCCCATATCGATGATATAATCTGCTTCCCGCATCATCATTTCATCGTGCTCCACCACCACTACTGTGTTGCCGAGATCACGCAGGTTTTTTAATACCCCAATCAAACGTTCTGTATCGCGGGAATGCAAACCAATGGAAGGTTCATCCAGGATGTACAACGAATTGGTAAGATTGGAACCCAGGCTGCGGGTCAGTTGAATCCGCTGGCTTTCTCCCCCACTCAGGGAATTGGCCAACCGCGATAAGGTAAGATAACCCAGGCCCACATCCATCAGGGTACCGATACGGGTTTCAATTTCAAGTAAGATCCGTTTGGCGATCTGTCGATCATTGTCGGAGAGTTTCAGGTCAGCAAACCATTGCTGCAAATCGCGAACCGGCAGTTCACAGAGTTCACCGATATGTTTGCCACCTACTTTTACATAGAGGGCTTCCTTGCGCAGGCGATAGCCTTCGCAATCGGGACAGGTAGTACGTCCGCGGTAGCGCGATAACAAGACCCGGTACTGCACTTTGTATAAATTGGATTCCACTTCCTGGAAAAAATCATCAATGCCCAAGGCCGGAGAAATGCCTTTCCAGAGTTGGCGGTATTGTTCTTTGGTAAGATCTACAATGGCCTTATGAATAGGAAAGCCGGTGGCTTTGGAAGCTTTTACAAACTGTTCTTTCCACCAACCGAGTTTCTCTCCTTTCCAGGGAGCAACCGCGCCTTCGTAAACACTTAAGCGTTTGTCGGGGATCACCAGGTCTTCATCTATGCCGAGTACCTGGCTGAAGCCTTCGCAGGTGGGACAGGCACCAAAGGGATTATTAAAGGAAAAGAGATTGGGGACTGGTTCTTCAAACGTGATACCATCCAGCTCAAAGCGGTTGGAAAAATGCAAGTGCTGTTTACCATCCACCTGCAATTCAACAGCGCCTTCCCCTTCATAAAAAGCTGTGCCGATGGAATCGGCCATGCGGTGCAGGTCATCTTCATCAAATTTCTTGGCCACCAGGCGGTCGATCAAGAGGTAAACCGGCTTTTTGGGGGATGGTTTCCAGGGTTTGCCCCCGCCTTCCTGGAAGGATTCGAGCAGGTCTTCAATGCGCAGGAGTTCACCATCGTAGAGGCGACTGAATCCTTTCTGTAATAAGATATTGAGTTCTTCCGGTACGGAGCGATTGGCATGTAAATGAAAAGGAACCAGCACCAGTATTTTGGCGCCTGTAGGTAATTGGCGGATGGCATCCACCACATCGGCCACATCATCCTTACGTACGCGTTTGCCGGATACGGGAGAAATGGTTTGTCCCACCCGTGCATACAATAGGCGCAGGTAATCATAGATCTCGGTCATACTACCCACGGTGGAACGGGGGGTGCGGGTGATTACTTTCTGTTCAATCGCAATAGCCGGACAAAGCCCTTTGATATAATCCACATCGGGTTTGTTCATGCGCATCAGGAACTGGCGGGCATAGGCGGATAAACTTTCCGCATAACGTCGCTGTCCCTCAGCGAATAAGGTATCAATGGTAAGGGAACTTTTCCCGGAGCCCGATACACCGGTTACCACTACCAGCTTGTTGCGGGGAATGGTAACGTCAATATTTTTAAGATTGTGGACACGTGCGCCTTTTATATAGATATCCTGCGTCAGAGCAGACGCGGGTTTGGTAGCTGACTTCATAGTTGTGCAAAACTACGATAACGGGCTGCGAAAAAAATAGTTGGGGAAACAAACTCCTTTTTAGCGCTTTTCGTATGTATCTAGGTAAATTCATTTAGACTATTGAACGATATTTTTCGATAACTGGAAAATAATTTTAACAAGTTCTTGTTTATTCGAATTAATTATTATTTTTATTTCATAATAGTCCTAAACATAAAACCATTAATACTTCGCCTATCGTAGAATTACTAATACACTCGTAAATTTCCTAAAATCCAAGTAACCAATATCCCATTTAATACTAAAACCGTAGATGTTTATGAAATCACATTGCGTCAAAACAGACAATGAACTCATCCATTTGTTCATGGATGGAGACATGGCAGCCCTTGAAACTCTTATCCTCCGTCACAAAGACAAACTGTACACATCCATTCTTTTCCTCGTGAAAGACAAGTATCTCGCAGAAGATATTTTCCAGGATGTACTCATTAAAATTATTGACACGCTGCGCGCGGGCCGTTACACAGAAGAAGGAAAGTTCCTTCCCTGGGCAATGCGGATTGCACACAACCTTTGTGTTGACCACTTTAGAAAAGTAAAGCGTTCTCCTGCAATTAAAACCAGTGATGACCGCGACATTTTTGAAGTGATCAATTTCACAGAAGAAGGTGCGGATGCAAAAATGATGAAGCGTCAGAGTCATGATCGCGTTCGCCAGATGCTGGATCGTTTACCGGAAGACCAGCGCGAAGTAATCATTCTGCGTCATTATGCAGAGTTGAGCTTTAAAGAAATTGCAGCGCTTACAAACTGCAGCATCAATACTGCGCTTGGCCGTATGCGTTATGGTTTGATCAACCTGCGTAAGATGATGACAGAGAAAAATATCGCGCTCTAGTTTTAATGTTTTTTTAAACAATACAAATCAACTGAACCAGTTTTACATTGTAATATTGCTATAGTAAAACAACGATTAGCAAATCAAAATAATGTCATTCTGTAGCTCCCTCTGACATCTCAAATGTTTCGCTTGCCAGCCAGAAGGCTGTTACAGAATGACGCCAAATTGAAAGCCCCCACCCGGGGGCTTTTTTCATTCCCTCTTCCCTTCCTCCATCTTCC
>CAZJNY010000214.1:3630-6296 GCA_964547405.1 uncultured Flavihumibacter sp.
TCTTCCCTTCCTCCATCTTCCATTCCTCCTTTCCTCCATTTATTGCTCCTTTCTGCTGGTTTGTGCATTTTTTTGAATGAAATTTTCCGTAACTTCAAAAGAGTTGAAATCTACTATTGCAGTTAGTTTGGTTTTAATTATAAATGGCGAGGGCTCGTAGCAGTAAGAAAAGAGGCTGTCGGTAACGACAGCCTTTTATTTTTTGTTGAAAGCATCCAGTCCGCATTGCAGCCATTCGGCATAGGCGCTGGCATCGGGTGTATAACCCACCGGATTGTTCAGGAGTTTCTCTTCCGGCGATAACAATACATACCAGGGCTGGGATGCATTTTTGAAGTTTTCCGTCTGGAAGGTGACGAATTTGTCGCCAATGGTTTTGATCTCCTTCTGCACTCCTTTTTCATTGGTGTACACGAATTGTTGATCATCCGGTAACAGTTTGCGGTCATCCACATAGAGCGATACCAGAATGTATTTTTCCATCAGGGCTTTTACATCGGCATCTGGCCATACATTTTCTTCCATACGCCGGCAGTTCACACAGGCCCAGCCGGTGAAATCAATCAGCAGCGGTTTCTTGAGTTCTTTGGATAGCGCGAGTGCTTTTTCATAGTCGTTCACAATGATGGTTTCCTCATGGTGATACACACTATAGGTCAGCGGTGGCGGGAATCCACTCAGCAATTTCAGGTTGGCGTAGGGAGTATTGGTGAGTCCGGGTATCAGGTAGAGGGTAAACAGGGCAAACAGGGCTCCAAACACCTTGCGCGTAGTACCCAGTTTTTTTACAGGTCCCTCGTGCGGAAAGCGGATCAATCCAAACAGGTACAAACTGGTAATCAGTCCGATCAGGATCCAGATGCCAAAGAATACTTCTCTTTTAAGAATGCCCCAGTGCATTACGAGGTCGGCATTGCTCAGGAATTTGATCGCCAGTGCCAGTTCCACAAATCCCAGTACCACTTTTACCGTGGTAAGCCAGCCGCCTGATTTGGGGATGGCATTCAGCCAGTTCGGGAAGAGGGCAAATAAGGCGAAAGGCAGGGCCAGCGCGAGACCAAATCCGCCCATACCGGCAGTTAGCTGCATCGCACCGCCATTGGAGGACAGGGAACCAGCCAGCAGGGAACCAAGAATAGGACCTGTACAGGAAAAAGAAACCAGGGCCAGGGTCAGCGCCATGAAAAAGATACCGATAGCACCACCAACACCGGTTTTGGAATCCACCGAATTGGAGATACTGCTGGGCAGTGTGATTTCAAACAAGCCGAAAAAGGAAAGGGCAAACACTACAAATATCACGAAGAACAGGATGTTCAGCCAGACATTGGTAGAGATATTGTTGAGGATCTCCGGGTTCAGGGTATCCAGGAAATGAAAGGGAGCTGACAGCAATAAATAGATCAGAAATATAAAGAACCCGTATAAAAGGGCATTGCCGACACCTTTTTTACGGTCCTGCGATTTCTTGGTAAAAAAGGATACCGTTAAGGGGATCATGGGAAATACACAGGGGGTGAAGAGGGCAATCAATCCGCCCAGGAAACCCAGTACAAAAATATTCAGCAGGCCACTCTCCCCTTCCTTTACCAGACCGGTGCCGCCACAATCTGCGGCTGGCTGATCCAGTTGGATGGCAGAACGTTTAATGATCCCCTGGGTTCCATCCACTGTTTTTAAGGCAGCTTCAGTCAGGGAGCCATCGGCACCCAGCTCAAAGCGGAAAGGCACTTCTTCGGGACCGATAATCTCTTCGCCTTTGAGGGCCATGTACAGGATACTGCCCTTTATAAGTTGTTTGCTGTTGGAAGCCTGAATGGGAATCCGGATTTCCAGTTCATTGGTATAATAGGGAATCCGGGCGTTTTCAAAGAGGGGTTCGGGCTGATCTTCCAGGGTACCTTTTTCAACAGGAGTACCCATTTGGGCGGCCCACGAGGAATCCGGGGTAATGCGGGAATTGGGCTGGTCGTCGGTTGCCTTGAGGGAGTACAGTTTCCAACCGGGGGCAATTTTCGCTTTCAGGAGCAGTTCCGGGGAACCGGAGCCGGTGGCACTGCTAAAGGTCCATTGAACCGGGGCGGGACTATTCTGAGCGGAACTATCCTGCGCACGGAGGGGCAACTGGAGTACCAGTAGCAGGAGGGGTAACAATATTCGTTGGAGCATACCAATCAGGGTTTTTTAACCACCAAGCGCCACTTTGAAATTTACGGTGGAGGGAGGAAGGCATTCTTTATCATTGCAGACCATGAATTCAACCTTGCCTGCCAGGGTGGGTTTTGCTTTCCCCTTTACCTTAACGATCTGCACAAAATCTACTTTTTTCTCGTAGTAACGAACTTCGGAACCAAAGGCTTCCTCGTATACTTTTTTCATTTTACCCTGTTCTTTCACCTGGCCATCAAAGCTGATGAGGGGGCTCTTGGTAAAATCAAAACTGGTGGATACGGGACCATCACCGCCGTCCTGGGCATACATATGAAAATTACCCCCGATATCGGCAGTCATGCGCACCTCATAGGTGCCTTCCGCAATTTTTTTGGATTGAAAGGTCCAACGAACCTGTTTTTCGCTTTGGGCAAAGGCACTTACGGCGAGTACCATAACCAGAAAAGAGAGTAACATTTTTTTCATGGCGTAAAATTCAGCGAAAAAAATCAAAT
>CAZJNY010000215.1:0-6288 GCA_964547405.1 uncultured Flavihumibacter sp.
TGCCCGATAGTGGTTTTATTGAACAGACTACCATGGCGATGCGCTGGCAGGTGCAGGATACGGCAAGAGCCCGGCAGATTGCCATCTGGCAATACAAGAGCGATCGCAAAACCCTGGCAACCACCCTGCTTGAAATTTCTACTACCGATTTGCGTGCAGCCCTGAAACAGATTCCGCAACCGGTGCTGGTTATGGGAAGTATTTATGCTACAAAAGAGCAATCACAAAAATGGCTGCAGCAGCAGTATGAACAAACACCCAACCTGACGTTGAAAGTGGCTGACAGCAAACATTTCATCATGTACGATCAGCCGACTTGGTTTATAAGTGAATTAACTGCATTTTTAAACAAATAAGCAGGTGAAGCAACAAAAAGAATTTACAGATCTCTACGAGTTATACGCTCCCGGTATACTCAAGGTCTGTATGGGTTATACCGGCGACCGGACCCAGGCGGAGGACCTGCTGCAGGAAGTATTTCTTTCGGTCTGGAACAATATGCACAAATTCAGACAGGAAGCTTCCTGGAAAACCTGGATCTACCGGATCGCAGTAAACACCTGTCTAACGTATCTGCGCAAACGAAAATTAAAAACCGTTGCCCTGGATGATCATCCTGTTGCCAATTTGCAGGATGAACGCTCGGGTAAGGAGCAGGAAATTCAGTTGCTCTATACCTGTATCAGCAAATTGCCGGAAGCAGATCGTCTGCTCATTTCCATGGTACTGGAAGATCAGTCCTATGAAGAAATTGCTGCAATCGTAGACATAAGTGTAAACAACCTGCGGGTGAAAATCCACCGGATAAAAAAACAATTAACTGAAATCTATAACAGTTATGCAAGACTTTGATGCACTGAAAAAACTCTGGCAGGAGGAACCGGAAAACGCCAGACAGATTTCTACCCCTGCTGAACTCAGCAGTACCTCCCAGCGCAACCGAAAATGGTTGAAGAACACCCAGTTGATTGGCGCTATCGGACAGATTTTTACCGGAGCCTTCATCACCTGGATGATCTTCTATGGAAATTTCGGTTTCAAATTCTGGTATACCTATTTATCCATGGGTCTGGTGGTGTTGCTTAGTCTGATTCAGGCCTCTTTTATGTTCTATACCTATGGGAAAATTAAAGCGATTGATGATAGTTTGAGTCCCGCTGAACACCTGCGCCAATGGGAAAACTATTATGCCATCAGGAAAAAGCAACTTACTTTTCAGGGACCGGTATTTACCATTCTGCTCAGTATTATATTAGGAATCTACTACATTGAAATTCTAAGCGGGCGCCCTTTTTTGCCTTCCCTGATTATTGTTATCGCAACCATTGCCTGGATCCTCTTTGCTTATTTTTATCTCGGACGGAAAAGTATAAAAAAAGAAACCGGACGGTTGCAGTCTATTATCGATGAATTGAAACAGGTGGAAAAACAGTTTTCAACGAACGACTAAACCAAGACCAATGCGCTTTCTCAGTACTTCAGAATATCACGCAGGAAATTATGGTATTCCGGAAAGGTGGGCAGGTTATTATGTCCGCCGCCTTCAATCCGGATCAGGGTGATTTTAGACCGGTTAATGGCCTGCAGTTGTTCACTATGCCGGATCGGTATCAGCCAGTCGCGGGTTCCGTGCAGTATATAAGTATGACAATTCACATGCCGGATCCATTTATCCGTTCTGAGGTGATAACGCAATACAATGGACACCGGTAAGATGGGCAGAAAGCGCTTCACCACATTTTTGAAATTATAATAGGGGGCATCCAGGATCAGGTAACGCGGACGGTTATCCGAAGCAAGCTTGGCGGCAAAGCCACTGCCGATACTTCTGCCATAGACAATGATATGGTGTTCCGGCATCTGGCGACTCAGTTCAGCATACACAAACTGGATATCCAGCAGCAACTGCTTTTCGCTTCGTTTGCCGGTGCTTTTTCCAAAGCCACGGTAATCAATCAGGACCACATCATAATTGTAGCGGTAAAAATCCCGGGCGTATTTGGCCCAGCCTTTAATACTTCTGCTATTGCCATGGAGATAGAGTATCAACCCGTCGGGTTTTTCCCGGTAGAAATGTAGTCCGTTAATGCTGACGCCCGGCTCCGGATGAAAGAACAACTCCCGAAAGGGACTATCGTATTTAAACTCAAAATCCGCCGCCAGTTTCTCCGGTTTGAAGATCAGCTTCTCCTGGAGGAAATACCCCAGCACACTCAGTAGCAATATGGCAAGGAAGATGTATAGAAGGAGCATGGTATGGAAGATAATACTTTGTCTCCTGTTTCCTTTGTCTCCCGTCTCCTTTCCCCATCTTCCCTACTCCTCCTCATGATACACCCGCTTCAACCGTATCGTCGTAACAGGAGCAACGATCAGCGGGAATTTCTCCACCACCACATTCGAGGGATCGAGTCCGAAGCCTCTTTCTTCCGACAAACTGATTTCTTTCAGCCAGAAATAAATCTTCATGATGATGCGCTCAAAGAATGGCAGCTCATTGTCCTGGCTCAGGTATTTTTCCATTACGATAAACTGGAAATCGCCCACCACATTGTTGCGCTCCAGGCTTTCATAACGGCTATAGATATTCACTTCCTTGTTGTTCACCAGCTCTTCCACCACTTTGCGGAACAGCAGGTTGATCTTGGGTTCCATCCGGAAGCCGAGTCTGAATTCCACCCGGATGATATCATTGGGGATGATATGATCCACCACATACTCACAGGTATACGGATCATCCAGGGTATCCACATGCACAAACCAATAAATATCGGCCCGTTTGGGTTTCTTGTTCAGGATGGAATAAATGATTTTATGTTCAATTTCCTTTGGATTGTTCGCACTGGTCATATACACCAGGTGGGTAGCATGTTTCGGAACGGTCTTGTCATTGCTCAGTTCCTGGATCATGGGTACATAATGTTCCAGTCGCACAAATTCCACATACCGGTTCTTGATCTTCCGGCTTCGGAAAGAAACATACATGATGATGAACATGCCCAGTCCAATGATCAGGGTGATATAACCTCCATGGGTAAACTTCTCCAGCAGGGCAATCAGGAAGGTGATTTCAATAATCAGGAAGCTGATCAGGAACAGGTAAATCAGCACCGATGGTATCCTTCTCGCTACCATATAATTCGAGAACAGAATGGTGGTGGTAATCAGGGTAACAATGATCGCCAGTCCGTAGGCCGCTTCCATCCGGGAAGATTCCTGGAAATAGAGCACGATACCCACACAACCCACAAACATCATGGTATTGATGCCTGGTATGAACAACTGTCCTTTTTCTTCAGACGGATAGCGGATCTTCAATCGCGGCCAGAGATTCAGGCGCATGGCTTCACTGATCAGGGTATAGGCACCGGAGATCATCGCCTGGCTGGCAATAATGGCAGCAGTGGTGGCAATGATCACCCCCGGTATAATAAACCATTGCGGCATCAGGTCATAAAAGGCATTGATACCGAGTTCGGATTTTACCACCGGGGTAACCACAATGCCTGTACGATTGGCCAGCAGAAAAGCACCCTGTCCAAAATAATTGAGCAGGAGACAGGCTTTCACATACATCCAGGAAAACCGGATATTGTCGCGACCGCAATGCCCCAGGTCACTATAAAGCGCTTCCGCCCCCGTGGTACAGAGAAATACGGCCCCCAATAACCAGATTGCTTCGGGGTAAGTAGCCAGGAAGTTTACGGCATAATAGGGATTGACCGCCTTCAAAATGGATAAGTCATCCGTAATGTGCAGCACCCCTAATATGCCCAGCATGGTAAACCAGACCATCATAATGGGACCAAATAATTTCCCGATGGATGCAGTTCCAAACTGCTGCATGAAAAAGAAGAGGGAAATGATGGCCAGTACAATATAAACGATGGTAGAAGTCTGCAATTCATGGAAAACAGGGAGTTCCCGCAACCCTTCAATGGAAGAAGTAATCGTCATCGGTGGGGTGATGATCCCATCTGCCATCAGGGAAGCCCCGCCAATCATAGCCGGAACCACCAGCCATTTTTTTCGCCGGCGAACCAAGGCATAGAGGGCAAAGGTTCCACCTTCCCCTTTGTTATCGGCCCGGAGCACCAGCCATACATATTTGACCGTGGTAACCAGGGTGAGTGTCCAGATGATACAGGACAGGGATCCTAAAATAAGTTCATGAGTAATCTTTCTGCCCGATATAATCGCATTGAACACATAGAGAGGAGAGGTTCCGATATCACCGTAAATAATTCCTAATGCGATTAACAGGCCTCCTAACGAGACTTTGTCTAAGTTTTTTCCCACTGTTGGACTATTGTGCCGGCTTTATTAACCGACTGGTTCTTGCAAAGGTATAGTTAAATTATTCATACCTTATGCATATGTTGTGAACATAAACAACCTACGGGTTCGTAAAATTGTCCTATAAATATCTAACCTAGATATTACCTTTAACTAAAGCGTACGGAATGAAAATCAAACTCGTATTGTTTGGCATTTTTTTGTTGGCCCTTATTAATGTAAACGCACAGGCGCCCCGCATAGTATATACGGAGCCTGAAAAGGAAGACTCGCGTCGTACCAACTTTGAGATCCTCGGAAAAATAAATGGTGAATTGCTGGTGTACAAGAATAACCGGACAGAACATGTGATTTCCATTTACGACGAGGAGATGAAAGCTAAGGACCGGGTGCTGATGGATTTTATGCCCGACCGGGTCATCAATGTCGACTATGTCACTTACCCGGAGAAAATCCTTTTCTTTTATCAGTACCAGCGCAAACGCATTGTCTATTGTGATTATATCGCCATCGGATCCAATGGGAAACCCCTTGGTAACCCGGTAACCCTGGATACCACTGAAATCGGTTATACCTCCAGCAACAAAATTTATACGGTTGTCAACAGCGACGACAAGCAAAAGCTGATGTTGTTTAAGGTTAACAGCAGCAATCCCCGTAAATTCTTCATCACTTCTTTTCTCTACGATGTCAATCTCAACCTGCTGACCCGCAATTTCAGCCAGATTGATATGGATGAAAAAGGGGATTATTTCTCAGATTTTCACCTGAGCAATGCCGGCGAACTGGTAGTGGCCCGCTTTACCAGAGCCGGGAATTCAGATTTTATTTCGGGCGTAAACATGATGGTCAAACATCCCGATTCCCTGGGCTTCAGTATCCGGAATGTCGATATCGGCAAGCAGATCCTGGATAACCTGCTCATGAAAATCGACAACAGCAATAACCGGGTGATTCTGGCTTCCTTTTTCTCGCGACAGAAAAGAGGCAATATAGAAGGTCTCTACCTGGTCAACTGGGACAAAGGCAACAATACCAAAGTGATGGATACGGCCATCGTTTTCAATGATGAACTCCGGGTTATGGCGAAGGGTACCGACGCCAATAAGAAAACCACTTTCAATGATTTCTTCATCAAAAATATCTTCACCCGAAAAGATGGGGGATTCGTGATCGTGAGTGAGGCGCTGTATACCACTTCCCGGAACAATAGTTTTAACCGATGGGATTATATGGGCTGGGGCAATCCCTGGTTTGGACCCATGAACTACGGTTACTGGTCGCCGATGTACACCCCCTATGGCATGCCCTGGAACCGGTACGGCTGGAATAATAGTCCGCAGAACCGCTTCTTTGCAGAAAATGTGCTGGTGCTTTCCTTTAACCAGAGTGGCACAAAGGAATGGAGCAATGTGATCACCAAAAGTCAGTTTGACGATGAAAGTGATAACCTTATTTCTTACGGAATCATGAATACGGGCGGGGAAGTTCACTTTCTTTTTAATACTTTCGAAAGAAGAACATTTGTGTTGACCGATCAAAGTCTGGATCCAACGGGTAAGATCACCCGCTATCCGACTTTGAAAAACCTGGATAAGGGATACGATTTCATGCCAAGATTTGCGAAGCAGATAAGCGGTAGGCAGATCATCGTCCCCTGCCTGTACAGGAATTACCTGTGCTTTGCCAGGGTCGACTTTTAAAAACTAACCCAGCCAACGTGATAGGAGTTTTCAGGCAAAAGAATCCAGGCAATGCGCTGATTTTGCTGATTTATGCCTTTGTACTAAAATTCCCGATATTTCTGCATACTACTGCTCCCCTGAAGCAGGAGGATGATAATTATCTCTATAAACTCTTACTAAAAACCCTTGTTCCCTTCCTGGGGCAGCAGGGTTTTTTTTATCCCCTGATGGCTTTTCTGCTTCTGTACCTGCAGGCCAGCCTGCTGAACCGGATCGCCAATACCATTAAACTATTGCCCCGTCCCAA
>CAZJNY010000216.1:0-6240 GCA_964547405.1 uncultured Flavihumibacter sp.
TCATGAACACAAGGTTATCTCCAATTACCCGAATCATCAGCCTGGTATCTGCAATTGCGTTGGCACTGGTATTTTTTGTACCTATCTGGAGAATTGATCTGGTTGCACCACAATACCCGGAAGGACTTTTTCTACAGATCCATGCGGGCAAAATTGGAGGCGATATAGATGTGATCAATGGCCTTAATCACTATATCGGCATGAAACATATTGAAGAAAAAGATTTCGTAGAATTTCAGGTATTACCCTATATCATCCTTACCCTTGCCGCGTTCGGTATTCTAACAGTAATCATTAACCGTAAATGGTTCTATTTCACCTGGTTTGGATTTCTCTTATTATTTGGAATCGTAGCCATGCTTGATTTTTATCACTGGCTGTATAATTATGGTCATAATCTCGATCCGGCTGCTGCGATAAAAGTACCCGGACAATCCTATCAGCCCCCTTTATTGGGTTATAAACAGCTACTCAATTTCGGAGCTTATTCCATGCCGGATATCGGTGGCTGGATATTCATTGTAGTTGGGGTATTATTACTAATTGGAGGCTGGCTCGAATTTAAAGCGATCCGGAAAAAAAGAAGTCGCGTTTATGTGACAGCCCTGCTTTTGGCCGGCACCCTTCTCTTTACCGGTTGTGCCAGCGGCCCTCAGCCCATCCCTTATGGCAAACAGGAATGCAATTATTGCAAAATGACATTGATGAATCAGCAATTCGGTACAGAATTGCTTACAGATAAAGGCAAACCTTATTATTTCGATGACATCACCTGCCTGGTGGAATACATCCATGAAAAATCACCCGGCACCGCCGGAAACTACCGCGTTTTCATGAGCGATTTTGAACATCCAGGCAGCCTGCTGGAACTGGATCAGGCCTATCTTTTTGTATCGGAAGAAATTCGCGGACCGATGGGAGGTTCCGTGGCGGCCTTCTCTACTGAAGCAGCCAGGCAACAATTCAGCAGTTCCAAATCAGGCAAAAACACCAGTTGGAAAGAACAACTTGAACAATGAAACGGCTATTCCTTTTTATCGGCACATTACTGGCTTCCGGCTTCCTGCAATTGCAGGCAGCAGAACACCTTGTGAAACCCGGGGAATCGATACAGGCTGCCATCAACAAAGCAGCAAAAGGAGACCTTATCAGGGTACTGCCAGGAACCTACCGGGAGAAAGGCATCCTGATCAACAAACAGCTTGTTTTAATAGGAGTTGGATACCCTGTACTGGATGGAGAAAAAAAATATGAAGTGGTAACCATTACAGCAGACCATGTGGTGATGGAAGGATTTGAGATCATTCGCTCCGGTTACAGCAGCATGGATGAACTCGCCGCTGTTCGTATTAAACAGGCGTCTTTTGTAGGAATCCGGAATAACCGGCTCAGAGAAAATTTTTTCGGCATTTATTGCCAGCATGCAACAAATAGCTATATCGCCAATAACGATATCACCAGCCTTGGAGGTAGTGAACTGGAAGCAGGAAACGGCATTCATGCCTGGAAAAGTGATCACCTGGTAATCGATAAAAATTTTATAAGTGGCCACCGGGATGGCATCTACTTTGAATTCGTTACTGAATCAACCATTACCAATAACAAAAGCCACCAGAATGTCCGGTATGGATTGCATTTTATGTTCTCGCACCAGGATATTTATACCAACAACACCTTCAGTGAAAACGGCGCCGGAGTGGCCGTCATGTATAGCCGGCAGGTAACCATGATCCGCAATCATTTTCTGGATAACTGGGGCAGTGCTGCCTATGGCATTCTATTGAAAGATATTTCGGACAGCTATGCGGCCTACAATGAATTTTCAAGGAATACCGCCGCAATTTATATGGAAGGATCCAGCAGACTTACTATTTACGCCAACCGGTTTTTACAAAACGGATATGGCATTCGCATCCAGGCTTCCTGTGATAACAACAACATCCGTAAAAATAATTTCATCGCCAACAGCTTTGATATTGCTACCAACGGTAGTCTGGTACTCAACAGTTTTAATGAAAATTACTGGGATAAATACGAGGGGTATGACCTGAACCGGGATGGCGTGGGAGATATTCCCTACCGGCCACTCAGTCTCTTTGCCCTGATCGTAGAACGTAACAACAGCGCCATGATGTTATTCCGCAGCCCCATTGTAGGATTACTAGAGCGGGCGGAAAAAATCATGCCCGGCATCACACCGGAAAAACTGAAAGACGATCAACCCAGTATGAAACCCTTTCCGTTATGATCATCGCAACCAATGTACAAAAGAAATTTGGGCGGCTGGTAGCCCTTGACCGCATCAGCCTGAGCTGCAATAAAGGACAAACCATCGCACTGATCGGCCCCAACGGCTCCGGTAAAACCACCTTCATCAAATGCCTGTTGGGAATGGTGATTCCTGACAGTGGATTCATAACAGTAAATCAGGAAAACATTCATCGTTCCTGGGAATACAGACAGCATATCGGATATATGCCGCAAATCAGCCGGTTCCCTGATAATATGACCATCGAACAGGTGATTGACATGGTTCGGGATATCCGGTATAAACCCGGACAGGAACTGGATGAAGAACTGATTGAAGCATTCGAATTACCTTCCTTGTATGGAAAAAGGATGAGAACCCTATCCGGTGGCACCCGACAGAAAGTAAGCGCCAGTCTTGCTTTTTTATTCAAACCGGATATTCTGATTCTGGATGAGCCAACAGCCGGACTGGATCCGGTTGCCAGTGAAATCCTTAAGGCAAAAATCGTGAAGGAAAAAGCCAAAGGGAAACTCACCCTGATCACTTCACATGTGTTGAGTGATCTGGACGACCTGGTTTCGGAAATCATTTATCTTCAGGACGGACAACTTCGTTTTCACGAATCGGTTGCGCAACTCCAGGAAAAAACAGGAGAAGCAAAATTGAATAAAGTAATGGCGCAGATAATGTCACAGAAAACAGCCCAACGATGAAAAAAATTATCAAATACAGCCTGCTCGATATCTTACGAAATCGCGTAATCCTGGTTTATACAACCCTTCTGGCAATTGTAAGTATTAGTTTGTTTCTGATGGAGGACAATCCGGCCAAAGCCGTAATGAGTCTCATGAATATAACTTTATTGATTATTCCCCTGATCAGTAGTATATTCTGCACCATCTACCTGTACAACAGCGCGGAATTTATTGAATTGCTGGTAGCACAGCCCATTCGGCGTTCCCGCTTGCTTTGGGGTGTTTATCTTGGTATGATCACCGCTTTACTGATCGCGCTCCTGCTGGGCATAGGTGTACCACTGTTATTCCTACAGCCTACTATTGCAGGACTCAGCCTTTTCCTCACCAGTGCGGCACTGACCGTTTCATTTTCATCACTGGCTACACTTTCGGCTGTACTTACCCGTGATAAAGCAAAAGGAATCGGAGTTTCTCTTCTGCTCTGGTTTTATTTCACATTCATATACGATGGTATTGTGTTGCTTGTCCTTTTCCAGATGGCCGATTATCCACTGGAAACAGCCATGATTGGAATGAGTATGCTCAATCCGATAGACCTTGGCCGGATCGGGATGTTGTTACAACTGGATATTTCTGCCATGATGGGATTGACGGGCGCCTTATTCCAGGATTTTTTTGGGAACGGATTTGGAGCTGTATTGATAGCGGCAGTTATGTGTATGTGGATGGCGCTTCCGATTCTGCTGGCCATCCGTCGTTTTAAAAACAAGGACCTTTAATCAGAAGTACACTAATGAAAAAAGATATAACCAATCGTGCTGACATTGAATTATTGATCAATACCTTTTATGATCAGGTTAAAACCAATGCTATCATCGGACATTTTTTCAGTGATAAAAAAGTAAACTGGGAACAGCATCTTCCCATCATGTATAATTTTTGGGAGAATATTCTGTTTTATACCGGGCAGTACAATGGAAATCCGATGGCTGTGCACAGGCAATTACACGAAGAATTCCCATTATCCAAAACTGATTTTGCTGAATGGATCGGGCTGTTTAAAGCTACTGCCGACCAGCTTTTTGCGGGAGATAATACTGAATTAATAAAACAACGAGCGCAATCAATTGCGCTCGTTATGGAACTCAAAATCATTCATGGTAACAATACCTCATCAATCACATGAATGATGCCATTACTGGCAGGAATTGATGCCAGAATGGTGGCTTTACCATTTACCATTACTTTACCATCTTTTACGGAAAGGGTGATATTACTACCGTTCGCCTGACCTAATACCTGACCGTCGCTCATCAGATCTGTTTTGATTACCCCTACATATACATGGTATTGCAGGATGTTTTCAAGATCGGATTTACTGGCGGGCTGCAATAATTTGTCCAGTGTTCCGGCAGGCAGTTTGTCAAACGCAGCATTAGTTGGAGCAAATACGGTGAACGGCCCGGCATTAGAGAGAACATTCACCAAACCGGCAGCCTGTACGGCCTTTACCAGGGTCGAATGATCGGCACTGCCAATGGCAACTTTGACTACATCTTTCTGTGAATCATCGTCCTTAACGGCAGATTGTCCGCTTGCCGTTGTTTCAACTGCTGAGGCGGCAGCATTCTCGGAAGCGGCTTGCTCTCCGCAGGCATGCATCATAACAGATGCACCAATCAGGAAGGGAATCCAATTTCTCATACTGTAATTTTTAGGGTGTATTGAATGAACTAAGCTATTACACACCGTTAACATGTATTATGATTCTGGTCATAACAAAAAAAAGCAGGTAGTGGAAACTACCCGCGTTCACACACATGAGAAATAAAGAAATCCTTATTGCATATGCACTTCGTGCAATGGATGCTTGTTGATTAGTTGAATTAGTTTGGCCTGCATATTTTCATTGCGGTGGTTGTACCGGAATTCGCATTCTTTTATATGCAGATATAATGTATTACGGTTCACTCCGCGAAATTTCATGAGCCGGTTACGGGTTAATCCCCAGAAACCAGAAATATCATCTCCGTTGGTGCTGGCTCCTGCCGCCAGCATATCTCTTCTGTACAATCGCCAACTGTTAAAATCTGCCACTGCCTGAATATTCTCCATATCAGCACCAGCCTGACCAATAAGCTGTTTCTGCCAGTTCAGTAAATGCTCTCTTGTTATATTCTCCAATCCTGTCGCATATACTTGACCGTTATATCTTGTAAATCCGAAGTAAGAAGTCTTGGGTAACCCACTCAATGTTCCTTTAAGTGAAACAACATTTTCAGGCAACTGATGTACCGGAAAAGCATCTTCGCAAAATTGTGCCAGACGGGTGCGTATTAATTTCAGATACGCATTAACGGTAACCCGGCTCACTCCTGTGATAGCAGCAATCTGTGTGGCAGTTAGGTCTTCGCAGAAATAATGTAATATCTCCCTGCATTTTCTTTCTGAAAGGTGTGCCCCTTTCAACATTCTATTTTTCATCGAGATAGGTTTGGTTTGCAGAATTTATACGAAACGATTCGGAGATAAATATCTACAGAACCAGTAACACAAAAAACCTAATTATACACCAGTGGGAATAATACAGGATGAACAGAATGATCAAGATGTTAGAGAAACGTGAAGAACCCTTAATATGTGAGCAGCTTTCTGATTCGCTCCTTTAGCTTATCAGAAGATGGAAGCATAGCCGCTTCAAGTAGTGTATTCATAGGCACTGCCGGCAGGTTCAGGGCCCCCATCACCTCTACGGGGGCATCCAGCCACTGGAAGCAGGACTGACTGATTCTGCCAGCCAATGCTTCAGCAAAGGAATTATATTGCTGTTCCTCTGTCAGCACCAGGCATTTCCCGTGTTTTTTTACTGTGTCCATAACCAGTTCTTCATCCATCGGAAAGAGGCAGCGCAGATCAATGATTTCAATTTGTCCGGGGAAATTCAGAGCAGCCGCTTTTGCCCAGTAAACTCCCATTCCATAAGTAATAATACAACAGGAAGAACCCTGCCCGATATTGGCTTGCAAAGCAGGTAATGCAATCGCTCCTTTTCCAAGGGGTATACAATAATCAGCAGCCGGTTCGGGTTGTTTGGCTGTTTCCGTACCGGGTACTTTACTCCAGTACAACCCTTTATGTTCCAGCATCACTACCGGATTGGGATCAAGGAAAGCGGCCTTCATCAACCCTTTCATATCCGCTGCATTGGAAGGGTATACTACTTTGATTCCTTTGATGCTCAGCAGTGTGGATTCGATGCTGCCACTATGATAGGGACCACCGCCGCCATAG
>CAZJNY010000217.1:0-6239 GCA_964547405.1 uncultured Flavihumibacter sp.
CCCGCCTTCAATACCGATAAGCGTGAATTTTGTGATACAGGATTTGTCAGTCTGAGTGATTTCAGTATTGGAAATGACAGCGTTACTTTACGCCGCTGGGATTTCGGCGACGGATCACCCAATGTATTCAATCAACTTAATCCGAGGCATTCTTTTTCAGGGCCCGGCCAATATGTGATCACTCAATTTGTAACAACAGAAACGGGTTGTGAAAACAGCTACACTGATACTGTGCGCGTGTACAGAACTCCACAACCTGTGATCAGCGGGCCTGATGAAATTTGTCTGTTTGAACTATTGGGTCAATCAGGATCAACTGTAGTTCCGGATAGTGCCATTAACTACAGATGGAATTTTGGAAATGGTCAGAATGCCAATACACAGCAGGCTACTGTTCGGTATACCAATAGTGGTCAGGCTACCATAAGCTTAACCACTTCCGTTCCATTTGGTTGTACTTCAACATTGAGCAAGGAGGTTACCATCTGGCCATTGCCAGGCATTCAGAATGTTCCGGAAATTGTGATGCCGCTTGGATTTGAGACCACACTTCCGATTACTTACAGCGATAACATAATTCAATATGCCTGGACTCCATCAGATGGGCTGAGTTGCACCAATTGTCCAACTCCTGTTGCCAATCCCAGGTTCACCACCAATTACAGGGTAACTGTAGTGGATGATAATGGTTGCCGCGCGTCCAGCAATATTGTGGTGAGAGTTATTTGTGAAAACAGAAACTATTTCATTCCGAATACGTTCAGTCCCAATAATGATGGCCAGAATGATGTTTTCTATCCAAGAGGAAGAAGTCTGGACCGGATACAATCCATGCGCATCTTTAACCGTTGGGGAGAAATGGTATTTGAACGTAAAAATTTTGCACCGAATGCTGCATCTGAAGGTTGGAATGGTATGATCCGCGGTCAGCAGGCTGCATCCGATGCCTATGTTTATATCATCGAAGTAATCTGCGAAAACGGGCAGGTGGTACCTTTAAAAGGAAACGTTACGCTGATCAGATAACCTATGAAAAAAATCTATAACCATATTATTCATCTCCTCCTGGCGGCACTGCTGATCTGCAGTTCTTCAGTGCTACAGGCTCAGGATATACATTTCTCCCAGTTCTATGAAGCACCATTGCTCCGGAACCCTTCTCTGGCAGGAATTTTCACCGGCGATGTGCGTGCGCAAATCGTGTACAGGGATCAATGGAACAGTGTTACCAACGCCTTCAAAAGCGGATCTGTAAACGCAGAATACAAAATGCCGGTAGGTGGCGGAGATGATTTTATTACAGCAGGACTGCAAATGCTGTTTGATAAAGCAGGCACGGTAGCACTCACGACCTCTCATCTACTGCCAGCCATCAATTACCATAAATCACTGAGCAGCGAACGTAATATGTATTTGTCGGTTGGGTTTATGGGCGGACTGGTGCAACGCAGCATTGATCGCTCCAAGATTACAACAGATAACCAATATGTTGGTGGAGCCTACAATCCTGCGCTGGCAAATGGTGAAACCTTTATCAATGCCAATTACAGTAACCTGGATGCCAGCCTGGGCGCCAGCTTCAACAGCAGTTTTGGCCCCGAACAGCAAAACAATCTTTTCTTTGGTCTGGCTTACCACCATATAAACCGGCCCCGGAACTCCTTTTACCGCAATGTAAATGCCGCCCTGCACCCCAAATGGGTCGCTTCAGGAGGCGTAAAATTTGATGTTGGCGATCAGGCCTTTTTTAATCTGCAGGCTGATTATTCCAAACAGGGACCGGCAGATGAAATAATTGGCGGAGCCATGTACGGCTATAAAATTGGCGATCCTGAAATGCCGGATTACATAGTGCATATTGGTGCGTTTATGCGACTGCGCGATGCCCTGATTCCTGCGGTAAAAATCGACTATAACCCCTTTTCAATAGGGCTTAGTTATGATGTGAATGTATCCCAGTTAAAAACTGCCAGTCAGGGAAGAGGCGGTTTTGAACTATCAATTACTTATATTGGCTTTCTGAACAGAGATAACTCTACCAGAGAGAAGGTTTTCTGTCCCCGTTTTTAATCTGTCCCTCAGTAAAACCACATGGTTATTGACTGAAAGAAAAAAATCCCGGTCCCTGGCCGGGATTTTGTTTAACAATTTGCCCATCTGACTGTTATACCCAAAAAAAGTTATGAGCAAAGTTGGACAACCTGCCCCCGCCTTCAGTTTATATGATTCGGAAAAGAATAAAGTAAACCTGGCTGATCAGAAAGGCAAGAATGTAGTTTTATTATTTTTCCCTCAGGCATTTACCGGAGTTTGCACGGCAGAATTATGCAACGTTCGGGATTCTATCAGCCATTACAACCATACCAATGCGCAGGTATATGGCATTAGTGTAGATTCTGTTTTTACACTTGCCAAATTCAAGGAAGAACAACAGCTTAATTTCCCCCTGTTAAGTGACTTTAATAAAGAGGTTTCAGCCAGTTATGATTCCCTTATCCAGGATTTTGTGCTGGACATGAAAGGAGTATCTAAAAGAGCCGCCTTTGTAATCGATAAAGAAGGTATTATTCAATATGCAGAAATACTGGATAAAGTAACCGATCTGCCTGATTTCAACGCCATTCAGGAAACCCTGGCAAAATTGAATTAAACTTCAGGAGAAGATGGACAAATCTGGTAAAACCGGGGTGGAACAACGTATCTGCCCCGGTTTTTATTTTAACAGCGAGGCGTTGTATCTTTGAATAATTAGGTTTAATTTGTGCTAAACGTTGAAACCCGAAATCGAGAATGAGGATATTTTTTACACTATCCATAAGTCTGCTTATCGCCTGTACTGGATTTTGCCAATCCGGCAAACCTGTTGCTGAGCGTTCGGTTATCCGTTTCTATCCTAACCCGGCTGTTACACAAATCACTTTTGATTTCAGTAAATCAGTGGAACGCAGTTATATCTTCCAGGTATTTAATTTCCTGGGTAAGAAGGTATTTGAGCAAAAAGAAGTACAGCCCAAAACCACCATTGATCTGAGCGATTACTACCGCGGCATTTACATCTTTCAGCTTCGCGACAAAACCGGAAAGATTGTTGAAACGGGGCGCTTTCAGGTTGCGAAATAAGAAAAGTGAGACGTCCCTACACCACCTGCACAATCAAAAACTTCAGATAATGTGTATTTTCCTGTCCCCATACAATCGGATGATCGCTTGCCTGGGTTTGGTACACAACCTGGCGTAATGTTCGTTTGGCATCCTTTGCCGCCATCTGGATAATTTCAAGGAATAGATCAGGCTGTACCAGGTTGGTACAGGAGGTGGTAACTAGAAACCCTCCCGGTTTAATCAATTTCATTCCGCGCAGATTGATTTCTTTATAACCGGTTATAGCTTTTTGAATGGTTTCACGGCTCTTGGTAAAAGCGGGCGGGTCTAGCATCACCACATCATACTGGCGGCCTTCCTTTGCCCAGGCTTTTAATACATCAAACGCATTCACAGCTTCAAACCGGCAGCGATCCGCATATCCGTTGAGGGCTGCGTTCTGGTTGGCCTGTTCAACAGCAGAAGCGGAAATATCCAATCCCAGGACAGATTTTGCCCCATAATGGGCGGCATGAATTTCGAAGGTACCGGTATAGGTAAAAGCGCCCAGTACATCAGCTCCTTTTACGATATGCTGAATGGCTCTGCGGTTATCCTGCTGGTCGAGGAAATAGCCAGTTTTCTGTCCATTTTCAATATCAACATAAAACTTCAGTCCATTTTCGTTGATGAGGATGCGGGTATCAAAAGGTGCGGATAAGAAGCCTTTGATTTGAGGGAGCCCTTCCAGTTCGCGAACCGGCACATCATTGCGCTCATAAATCCCCTTTGGCTTAAATATATCCTGTAGCGCTGCAACAATGGCGGGTTTCCATAGGTCCATGCCCAGGGCCAGGGTTTGCAATACAAAATAGTCGTTGAATTTATCAATAATGAGGGCAGGCATCCAGTCTGCTTCTCCAAAGATCAGGCGGCAGTTTTCGGTATAGCCAATTTTCTGACGGTATTCCCAGGCCGATCTGATGCGGTTATAAAAGAACTGATCGTTGATCTGGTCTTCTTTTTTCCGCGTCAGCAAGCGTACGAGGATCTGGGATTTCGGATTAGCATAGCCTTTCCCGATAAATTTTTTGTCGTGGGTGTACAGGGTAACGATATCACCCCCATCAAGAGGCCCATCAATGGATCCGACTTCATTGGCAAAAACCCAGGGATGTCCGTTTTCGATCCTTCTGCTGACTTTTTTCTTCAGGTATACATTCGTCATAGATCCGCAAAGGTAATAGGGAACCCGCTGGATTAGGACAAAATGTCCCGATTTCCATCAATGGCAAAAAAATTGCCCCATTAGGAAGATCATAAAACCAGGTAAACCGGCTGGCCTGTCAGGGTGGAAATCCGCCAATAATGGCAAAAATTGCTAGGTTTGCTGCCAATTTGTACGATATGGAAGAAAAAGAATTCAAACCAACAGAGACCGAAATGGACATTAATTCCGACAGCGATGTTCCCGGAACATCGCATTTGAATGAACCCGTAAAGGAAGCCGGTGAGTTTGAAAAGCTGGAACTTGAGCTGGCCGATATGAAGGATAAGTACCTCCGGCAGGCAGCGGAATTTGACAATTTCAGAAAACGTACGGCTAAAGAAAGACTGGAAATGATCCAGACAGCTGGAAAAGAAGTGATTGGTCAGTTGCTGGAAGTACTGGATGATATGGAAAGGGCCCAGAAACAAATGGAAAACAGTGAAGACCTTACAGCATTAAAAGCTGGAGCGCACCTGATATTCAACAAGTTAAGAGCAGTGCTCCACGGGCGTGGATTAAAGGCGATGGAAACCAAAGGCACTCCATTCAACCCCGACCTGCATGAAGCCATAACTGAAATTCCGGCTCCCAGTCCTGAACTATCCGGAACGGTGATTGATGAAGTGGAGAAAGGGTATTACCTGAATGATAAGATTATCCGGTTTGCCAAAGTGGTAGTCGGTAAATAAAGAAGCACATGTCAGCAAAAAGAGATTATTACGAAATACTGGGCGTAGCTAAAACAGCTTCCGCTGAAGAAATCAAGAAGGCGTATCGGAAAGTAGCGATGCAGTTTCACCCCGACCGGAATCCGGGCGACAAGGCCGCGGAGGAGAAGTTCAAGGAAGCAGCAGAAGCTTATGAAATATTAAGTGATGCCGACAAAAGGGCACAGTACGACCGCTACGGACATGCCGGGGTGGGCAATGGCGCCAGGGGTTATGGAGCCGGTGGCAACATGAATATGGATGATATCTTCAGCCAGTTTGGAGACATATTCGGCGATGATATATTCGGATCTTTTTTTGGCGGCCAGGCGGGAGGAAGAGCAAGAGGCGGACAAAGAGCAAGAGGTGTGCGGGGAAGTAATCTTCGGGTAAAACTGAAACTGAATTACGAAGAGATTGCGAAAGGCGTAACCAAGAGCATCAAGGTTAAAAAATACGTTTCCTGCGGCACCTGTTCCGGCAGTGGCGCGAAAGATAAAAGCAGTATCCAGTCTTGCGGAACCTGTGGCGGATCGGGTCAGGTTCGCAAGGTAACCAGCACTTTCCTGGGGCAGATGCAAACAGTGACCACCTGTCCAACCTGTAACGGTGAAGGATCTACCATTACCGCAAAATGCGGAAGTTGCAAAGGAGAAGGACGAGTTTATGGAGAAGAAACAGTAACCATTGATATACCGGCAGGTGTACAGGAAGGCATGCAGCTGAATGTTTCCGGAAGAGGCAATGCGGGTGAGCGTGGTGGTTCTCCGGGAGACCTGATTGTGCTGATTGAAGAGGAAACGCATAGTCAGTTGCACAGAGACGGTTTGAATGTTGCCTTTGATCTTTATATATCTATCCCGGATGCCATTTTTGGAGCCAGCGTGGAAGTGCCGACAATTGATGGAAGGGCAAAAATCAAGATTCCCGCAGGTACACAAAGCGGAAAAATATTCCGGTTGAAAGGAAAAGGATTTCCTGCAGTCAACAGTTATGAAAAAGGGGATCAGCTCATCCATGTAAATGTATGGACACCCCAAAACCTGACCAGTGAAGAAAAAGCAATCATGGAAAAATTGCAGCAGGCAGACAATTTCCAACCGAAGCCTGATAAAAACGAGCGAAGTTTCTTCGACAAAGTAAGAGAGATCTTCTCCTGATAAAAAAAGCCGCAGCCAATA
>CAZJNY010000218.1:0-6216 GCA_964547405.1 uncultured Flavihumibacter sp.
TGTCAGTAAATTAGATGTTGAAATTTGGAATGAGTTTTTCAATCATTGGGATATTTTACCTTATGAAAGTGAAAAGTTATTAGCTCAATTTGAACACACAACAGTTGAACAGTTAAATCATATCTCAGAGGAAGAACTTCCTAAAGAAGGAAAAGTTCGAGAGCAGATGGTAAAAGTGAGAGTTAATCAATCTTTTTTCCGAAGTACAATTTTGGCTGCATACAATACCACTTGTTGTATTACAGGAATAAATCAAGCAGAATTTTTAATTGCGGGGCATATTCGTCCATGGGGAATTGATGAAAAGAACAGATTGAATCCTAGAAACGGTATTGCGATCAACGCCCTCCATGATAAAGCATTTGAAGCAGGCTTGATTACAATAACACCTGAATATTTAATTAAAATATCTCCTCAAATTTTAAAACAAAAGAGTCAACATTCATTTGAGTTTTTTGGAAAATTTGAAAACCAAAAAATCAATCTTCCATCTAGGTTTTTACCTGATGTAGAGTTTTTGAAATATCATAATGAAGAGCGTTTCAAAAGTTAGACAAGTATATAACTCGTACTCCTTCCTCCACCCTCTTCCTTCTCCAATATCCCCTTAGCCATCAAATCCTGTATATCCCTCAGGGCAGTGTCAGGAGATGTTTTAGTGATCTTCGCCCATTTGGAGGTGTTTAGTTTTCCTTCAAAACCATCCAGGAGCTTATTCAGCATCAGTCGCTGGCGTTGGTTTAAACTGGTGGTCGCATGTTTCTCCCAGAAGCTGGCTTTCTTCAATACACTGGCCAGAGTTTCACTGCTGGCTTCCAAGGCGCGATCAAGGCATTGTAAAAACCAGCCAAGCCAGTTGGTAATGTTCATGGAACCCTTTTGCGTGCTTTCAAGTATTTCGTAGTACTCCTTTCTATCCTTGCGAATCTGTGCACTCATACTATAGAAACGTTGAGCAGACTCATCAGCACGGGCTAATTGCATATCAGTAATGGCGCGGGCAATTCTGCCATTTCCATCGTCAAAAGGATGTACCGTTACAAACCACAAATGTGCAATGCCGGCTTTGATTACCGGGTCCATCTGTTTATCCTCATTAAACCAATTGATGAACTGCCGCATCTCCTCTCCCAAACGATCGGCAACCGGGGCTTCAAAATGCACTTTTTCCTTTCCCATGGCGCCGGATACCACTTGCATGGGAGCTGAACGCATACCACTTCTGCCTGCAGGAAAGAGCGCCGAGTGCCACCCATACAATCGATCTGCAGTTAGTGGTTGCTGATACTGTTGCGTAGCATCCAGTAACATTTCCACCACTCCATCAACATGACGGTCGCTAGGTACCAATCCAGCTATATCCATCCCCAACCAGCGGGCAATGGAAGATCGAACCTGGTCCGCATCCAGCAACTCACCCTCAATTTCGCTCGACTTCAACACATCCAGAGTGAGTGTTTGGAGGTTAGCTTCCGCCTTCAATTGGAAACCCAGGGCTTCCATTCTGCCTAGCAGTCTTCCTTGCCGGCTTCTTATTCCAGCTACGAGGGGACTTATCATTTCCTGATCCCAGACAAATCTTGGCCAATGAGGTAGTTGATACATATAGATAGCCATTCGCTGCATGATTTGCGGTGAATATATCAATTAATCACCGCAAACCAGCTTTGAACGTGCATTTATGCGGTGATTAGCAGCCCTATTCCCCGCATTTCAACAAAATTCCCGCCCAAAACTTGCAGGTTCCAATTAATTGTCTTTTGTTTGCGTCATAATAACGCATACAATGACCGCAGCTTTCTCATCCTATCAAAATCCTTCGCTGGCAGTCGACCTGGTGGTTTTTGGGTATGACCAGAACGCTCTTTCCGTACTGCTGCTGAACCGGAATGAAGCTCCCTTTCAAAACCAATGGACCTTACCCGGTGCATTCCTTCAACTCCGGGAACGCTTCCAGGAAACCTGTCAACGTATCCTGGAAACCAAATTAGGGCTGCAAAATATTTACCTGGAACAACTGTATTCCTTTGATGATCCCGACCGTGACCCCCGGGGCAGAGTAATTTCGGTGACCTATTACGCCCTCGTAAACCCTGAAAAATACCAGCTCACCGCCGGCACCATGGCCAATGATGTGAAATGGTTTCCCCTTTCCAGTTTGCCTTCCCTCGGATTTGATCACTCCCAGATTGTACAAAAAGCAGTTGAGCGGCTCCAGTCAAAGATTCTATATCACCCCGTTGGTTTCGAATTACTCGATCAAGACTTCACGCTACCAGAACTCCATCACCTGTATGAATGCATTCTGGATACCCAACTCGACAGACGAAATTTCAGAAGAAAGATCCTGGACTCCCATATCATTTTACCAACCGGACAAAAGAAAACCGGCGCTCAAAACCGACATCCGGATCTCTACATTTTTAATAAAGCAATACAACCCAATCAATTTAACCTATCCATCACTCCCAATTCAAAAGCATGAACTACTCACCCCTTATCCTTAAAGATGGCTACAAAGTTGGTCACAAGTTTCAGTACCCCGAAGGCACTACCCTGGTCTATTCCAATCTCACTCCCCGTAAATCAAGGAACAGCGATATTCAGGAAGTCGTATTCTTCGGACTTCAATATTTCATTCTGGAATACCTCCTCAAACAGTTTAATGAAGGTTTTTTTAATCAACCGAAATCCGAAATTGTCAATCGCTATAAAAGAAGAATTGATAACTACCTCGGTAAAGATTGTATCCGCTATGACCATATTGAAGCCCTGCACGACCTGGGTTATCTGCCGCTTGAAATCAAAGCAGTTCCCGAAGGCAGCCTGGTACCAATGCGCGTTCCGGTATTCACCATCCGAAACACCCAACCCGAATTTTTCTGGCTCACCAATATGCTGGAAACAGTGATGAGTGCTGTGCTCTGGAAACCTTGTACCTCCGCTACAACAGCCTTTCAGTATTTAAAAACTTTCCACCTGTTTGCTGAAGACACCATCGGATCAGACAAAGGTTTTATTCCCTGGCAGGGACATGATTTTTCTTTCAGAGGCATGAGTGGTATTGAAGATGCCGTGCTGAGCGGTGCCGCCCACCTGTTGTCTTTCGCTGGTACCGATACCATTCCTGCCATCGATTTCCTGGAAGAATACTACGGTGCAAATGCAGAGCAGGAATTGATTGGCGGTTCAGTGGCGGCTACCGAGCACAGTGTTATGTGCATGGGAACACAGGACGATGAACTTGGTACGTTCCGGCGACTCATCGAAGAAGTGTACCCAACCGGAATCGTTTCCATTGTAAGCGATACCTGGGATTTCTGGCAGGTTATTACTTCCTTCCTGCCGGCTTTGAAATCGACCATTTTATCCCGCGATGGCAAAGTAGTGATCCGCCCGGATAGTGGTGATCCGGTTAAAATTATTGCAGGCGATAAAGACGCACCAGTTGGTAGTCCCGCTTACAAGGGCGCCATTGAATGCCTTTGGGAAACATTTGGTGGTACCATCACGGAGAAAGGGTATCGTCTACTCGACCCTCATATTGGTTTGATTTATGGCGATAGCATTACACCAGACAGACAGGTTAGCATTTTAAACGGATTAAAAGAGAAAGGCTTTGCAAGTTATAATGTGGTGCTGGGTATTGGCTCGTTCACCTATGAATATGTAACCCGGGATACTTTTGGTTTTGCTATGAAAGCCACCTATGGTGAAGTTTATGGCGAAGGAAGAGCCATCTTTAAAGATCCCAAAACAGATGATGGAACCAAAAAATCAGCGAAGGGCTTATTGAAAGTGTTTCGGAATTCCGCAACCGGAAAACTGGATGTAAAAGATGAATGCAGCTGGGATGAAGAAAATACCGGAGAGTTGAAAACTGTCTTTAAAGATGGGAAGCTGGTGGTTCACCAATCACTGGCTGAAATCAGAAAAAAATTAATTGACCAACTTCAGAATTGACATGAATACCATCAATCTTATTTATCCCGAACAATCTTCCGCAAGTTTTGAATGCATTGTTTTTCCGGATGGCCAACCGCATATAAAAATCAATCCGGCTGCACTCAATCAATTGGATAAAGCTGCACCCATCGCGATTTACACACGCATAACTTCTGCGAATGAGTTGTTGCTTGTGTTGCTGGTAAAAAACATCCTGGATCACCATGAATTTGAGAGGATTGAACTGCATATCAGCTATCTGCTTGCAGCCCGAATGGATCGGGTAATGACAGCCGGCGAACCTTTTTCGTTGAAAGTTATCGCCGGTATGTTGAATGCTGCCGACTTCAGGAAGATCCTGATTTTTGATCCGCATTCCGAAGTGAGTACGGCCCTTCTTAACAGATCCTATGCGGTGAACAATCATCTCTTTGTGAAAGAGGCGCTTTCCCATTATTGGAAATCAAATCCGGTTGAGCAACATTGTATTGTTTCTCCGGATGCCGGTGCCTTGAAAAAAATTCATTCGCTTGCCAATTTCCTGGGCATTGAACAGGTAGTGGAGTGCATGAAAGAAAGAGATGTGAAAACAGGGGCATTGACCAACTTTACGACCACCGTATCCAACCTGCAAGGTTTGACCTGCTTTATTGTGGATGATATTTGCGATGGCGGAGGAACTTTTATTGGTACCGCCAAACTGTTGAAGTCCTTAGGAGCAAGCAAGGTGATTCTTATAGTCAGCCATGGGATATTTAGCAAGGGTACAGTGCTGGATGGAATTGATGCGATCTACTCTACAGATTCTTACAAACCCGTTGACAACATCAACTGTTTTGCGATCAGCAATTATTTACTGCCATAAAACATGAAAGGGAACGGCCCACAGGTTTTCACCAAAGGGAACAACTTCCTTACCTGAATATAGTACTACGCCACCTATAAAGTCGTTCGGGTTCAGCTCCTGAAAAATTTTAATACCGCTGAAATCTTTCAGGTTAACGGATTCAGTTTTCTTTACCTCAATGGCAAACAATGAACCATCAGGTTTTTCTAAAACGAAATCCACCTCTTTACCATCACTGGTCCGGAAATGACATAACCGCGCATTGATATCTGAAAAGCTGAGTAGCTTCATTAACTCAGTCGCGACAAAGTTTTCCAGCATATGGCCAAATAACTCCGGTCGTTTTACAGATAGCTCTTCCAGGTTCAGATCCAGCATATGACAGATCATCAGGGTATCAATGAGAAATCCCTTGGGCGATTTAACCAGCCGCTTTCCTATATTTCTGTACCAGGGCTCTATGTCGAAATTCAAAAACATCATCTTCAAAATGTTGCGATAGGATTTGGTGGTAACCGGATTCAAACCCAGGTCCCGTGCGATATCTGCATCATTTATCAGATTGGCGGAACGAATTGCCAACAAACGCAATAGGTTCGGGAGCATTGCTATTTTATCAAGCTCTGCAATCATTCGCACATCCCGCTGCAGGATAGTAGTAATGTATCCATCAAACCAGATGCGACGTTCTTTAACATCTTTACCTGAAATTTCAGGGAAGGTGGCAATCTTCATAGCATCCAGTATGGATAGCCCAGTGTCGTTCATTGTTGAAAAATCCATTTCAAACAATTTGCTTAATCCGGTTCCCTTTCCTTCTGAAGCTTCAGCAGCACAAAAAGGATATAAGTTCAGCACAGTCATACGACCTACCAGCGCGTCTGATAATTTGGGCAAAGCCAGAATATTAGCTGAACCAGTCAGCAGGTACTTGCCATTTGCATGCTGTTTATCATTCAACCGGATTTCGTCTACAACAATTTTTAAGCTGCGGAACAATTCCGGGACAAGCTGAACCTCATCAATTACCATGGATCCTTTTTCAGATCGAAGGAATGATTCAGGTGCTGCTGCCGCTGCTGCCATTTGTGTAGGTTTATCAAACGACACATAGTTAGCCGGATTTTCTTTTGTTCCGATCGCAGTCAAATTGTGTTGAACCAATGTACTCTTACCCGTCTGTCTTGCGCCATTCAGGAAGACGATCGGGCTAACCTGCAGCGCCTCCAGCAGCCTGGGAGTGATAAAACGGGGAACTGTGTTCATCTGATTTTTTTGCAAAAATAAAGTTAGTCTTTATAATTTATAAATTACAGCTTTACTTTTGCAAGAATTTCTCTAACTCTAAGCAGTTACCAGTCAGCGTTCATATCTCTGAAATTGGATCCGGGTTAAAGCTAAAGTCCGGACTTCTGAGCCGATTA
>CAZJNY010000219.1:0-1563 GCA_964547405.1 uncultured Flavihumibacter sp.
GTATGGCAAAAAATACATTACATTGTTCATTTTGTGGCCGCAGTCGGGATGAAGTTAAAATTCTGATTGCAGGGCAGGATGGACATATATGCGAGAACTGCGTTGAACACGCAAGAGAGATCATTGAACAGGAATTATTGACCCGTACTGATGGAACAGGAACCGGATTTAAATTGACTGTAAAAAAACCAATTGAAATCAAACGGTTTCTGGATGAATACATTATTGGCCAGGATGAAGCTAAAAAAGTGCTGGCAGTGGCTGTATACAATCACTATAAACGACTCCAGCAGAAACCCACCGAAAATGAGGTGGATATCGAAAAGAGCAATATTGTGATGGTGGGTGAAACCGGTACAGGAAAAACCCTGCTGGCAAAAACCATCGCCAAACTTCTGAACGTTCCTTTTGCGATCGTTGATGCCACTGTATTTACGGAAGCCGGATATGTAGGTGAAGATGTTGAAAGTATTCTCACCCGCCTCTTGCAGGTTTGTAATTACGATGTTACCGCAGCAGAAAGAGGCATTGTTTATATTGATGAAATTGATAAAGTTGCAAGAAAAGGCGACAACCCCTCAATTACCCGAGATGTTAGTGGTGAAGGCGTTCAGCAGGGACTGTTGAAACTCCTGGAAGGAACGGATGTACTGGTTCCACCTCAAGGCGGACGTAAACATCCGGAGCAGAAACTGATCAAAATCAACACCCAGAATATACTCTTTATTTGCGGCGGAGCTTTCGATGGCGTGGATAAACTAATTGCCCGCAGGGTGAATACCAATGCCATTGGGTTCAATGTCAATAAGGATCAGCAGGAAACTGCACGTAAAAACCTGTTGCAATTTGTAAACGCACAGGATCTGAAACACTTCGGATTAATTCCCGAATTGCTTGGACGTTTACCTGTGGTTACTTTCCTGAATCCGCTGGATGCAGAAACTTTACGCAGCATTCTCACGGAGCCAAAAAATTCCCTGATCAAGCAATACTCCAAGCTGTTTGAGATTGAAGGAATCGAATTGACTATCGACAACGATGTATTGGATTTCATGGTCGCAAAAGCGATGGAATACAAACTCGGCGCAAGAGGATTGCGTTCTATCTGTGAAAGCATTCTTACAGATGCGATGTTCGAACTGCCTTCCAGCAAGGAAACCAAATTCCACCTCAACCTGGAATACGCAGAAGCAAAATTCGACAAGAGCAAGATGAGTATGTTGAAAGTGGCGTAGGGGAACAGGAGGAAGGGAGGAAGGGAGGAAGGGAGGAAAGGAAGAAAGGAGGAAGGGAGACAAGGAGACAAGGAGACAAGGAGACAAGGGAGAGAAGGGAGACAGCATTCACCATTCACTATTTCATCATGAAAGAACTAATAGATCAACTAAAGGCGGAAGGATTAACTGAAGACCAGGCTTATAAAGCTGTGGAGATCGTGAAGAATTTCGCGAAAGATAAGTTTCCGATTTTCGGAGGCGCCATAGATCGCTTGTTCGACAAATATGGTCCCAAAGAGAAGCCGGAAGACGACTTTTTAGATTAAGCTACCTATCGTGGGATAAA
>CAZJNY010000219.1:1663-6108 GCA_964547405.1 uncultured Flavihumibacter sp.
CCAAAGAGAAGCCGGAAGACGACTTTTTAGATTAAGCTACCTATCGTGGGATAAAATCATTCAGGGGTGCAGCCAATAGGCTTGCACCCCTTTTTTTCGTGGGTACCCCTGCTGATTATTTCGGGTACTCCTGCTGAAATCAGCATCGCCCAAGTAAGAGGCCGTATTTAATACAAACATGCTGCCGCAACGCTGATGAAAGAATACTATGATTTGTAAATTATTTGTTACAATATGTAATGTTTGCTTTACATTGAGTAAAATATTCTTTACATTTGGTAAAAGCTAAAATATGAAAAAGCAACCCTTACTCCCCTACCGGTTTAAGAAAATAGGATGGCTGCTCTTTATACCCTTTGCCATTGCCGGCATTTATCTGCATATCACAGATTATGAACCGGAATGGATCACAACAAAGGTATTTGCGATATACAATGACAATCTGTTTGCCGATAAAAAATGGTTTTCAGTAGTTAACACCAATATCACCAGCACCCTGATTGGGATTGGCTTTTTAGCGGGATGCCTGTTAATTGCTTTTTCGAGAGAGAAAGTCGAGGACGAATTTATTGCCGGATTAAGATTGTCCTCTTTGCAATGGGCCGTGCTCGTCAATTATTCCTTACTTCTCTTTTGTTTTCTGTTCATTTATGGATTTGCTTTCATGAGTGTGCTTATCTACAATGTATTTACTGTCCTGCTTATTTTTATCGCACGTTTTAATTATCTCCTGTTCAAATCCAGAAAACTCAACGCAGATGAAAAATAACCTGAAAGTAGAACGGGCGATTCTTGGATTGACGCAGGAAGATCTTGCCCGGAAAATCGGTGTTAGCCGGCAAACCATCAATGCCATGGAAGCCAATAAATATGTACCCTCCACCGTATTGGCATTACGGCTTGCAAAAGTATTTGGGAAACGGGTAGAAGATATTTTCCAACTCGACGAAAGCGAAGAATAACTCTCAAATCATAAATCTTAAATCTTAAATCTTAATTCTTAATTCTTAAATCTCTCTCACTTCTCTCCCCCAATCGCTTCCCTTGCAATAACAATCTTCTGGATTTCTGAAGTTCCTTCCCCGATGGTGCACAGTTTGCTGTCGCGGTAAAATTTTTCCACCGGAAAATCCTTGGTATACCCATAGCCTCCGAAAATCTGTACCGCATCAGTAGCCACCCGAACCGCTACTTCACTGGCATAATATTTCGCCATAGCTGCTTCCTTGGTCATTTTTTGGCCGCGATTCTTCAGGTCGGCCGCCTGATTTGTCAGCAATTCGGCCGCGGCTATTTCAGTGGCCATATCTGCCAGTTTAAAAGAAATTCCCTGAAAATTGGCGATTGGCTGATCGAACTGGTAGCGTTCCTTGGAATAGGCCACTGCCGCATCAAATGCGCCCTTTGCTATTCCCAGCGACAGTGCCGCGATGGATATGCGGCCACCATCCAATACTTTCATGGCCTGCTTGAACCCATCACCTGGTTCCCCAAGGCGATTAGCATCCGGTATGCGACAGTTATCAAATATCATTTCAGCTGTTTCACTGGCACGCATACCCAGTTTGTTTTCCTTTTTGCCGCCGGAAAATCCTTTGGTATCCCGCTCCACTACAAAAGCTGTTGCATTGTTTCGTGTGCGCGGTTCACCGGTTCTGGCTACAACTACCGCCAGATCACCGGTAATGCCATGTGTAATCCAGTTTTTGGTTCCGTTCAAGACCCATTCATCTCCTTCTTTTACCGCTGTGGTTCGCATATTCCCGGCATCACTTCCGGTATTGGCTTCCGTTAATCCCCATGCACCAATCCATTCCGCAGTTGCCAGCCTGGGCAGGAAACGCTGTTTTTGCTCCTCATTGCCGAAAGTCAGGATATGACCGGTGCATAGCGAATTATGAGCAGCCAGGCTCAATCCAACCGAGCCACATACCCGCGCGATTTCTGTGATTATGGCCACATATTCAAAATAACTGAGTCCCGCTCCCCCGTACTGCTCCGGTACCAAAACTCCCATCAGGCCCAACTGGCCCATGTCTTTGAATACCTGAAGGGGAAATTCCTGCGACTCATCCCATTTCATCACATTAGGTAATATATGCTGGCGGGCAAAATCCCGGGCTGTCTGCGCAACCTGTTCGGTTAATTCCTGGCGTTCAAAATTCATAGAGGATCAGCTTGTTGTTCTTTCTTTTTGAATAACGCAAACTAAGACTATTTCTTCTATACTAACAAGTGTTAGTTACTGAAATTCGCAATAGGGTCCCAATTTCTTCAACAAAGCATCATCGATGAGGTGAATTTTTCCCAGGTCATCCAATCCTTTTAAAGGTCCATTAGCAGTACGATACTGAATAATTGCCTGCGCCAGTTTCCATCGGATATAGGGATGTCGCCCCAACTCCTCCTGGGTGGCTGAATTAACAAGGATTTTCCGAACCTGTTGCTGATCCAGCTCCAGCATCGGCAGCAATTGCTGATAAACAGAATCCGCCAGTCCGTATACTTCCCGAATCTGTTCCCTCGCAACAAAACCTCCCAGGGAATGCCGGTAACTCAGAATTCGTCCGGATAGTTTCGGGCCAATACCCGGCAACGCCAGCCAGTCCAGGCTATCTGCACTATTAATTTGCACCGGTTTAAACCGGGAAACAGGGTCCACTTTTTCCGGCTGCCCGGAAGATTGCTCCCCAAATGCAGTTTGAGCTGTATTTCCGGATGCCGAACCCGGCGTGCTTTCCAGTCGCACCATGGGCATCAATCGTTTCGCCAATTGCTCCGGCATCCCATAAATCCTGTATAAATCCTCTGCTGATCGAAACCGTCCACCTTTTTCCCGATACTTCAAAATGGTGCCAATGGTCTTCTCCGGAACACCCAGCTCCTGCCAGTCGGCGGCGGTTGCGAGATTCGGATTAAACGGAAACAATTTTCCCTTTAATGGCTGATCCCGCCCGGAAGCGCGCGCAAAAGATGAATTGCCAGCAGGCCTGTTTTCACCATTCCCGAAAGTATTCCGGTTCCATGCCTTCCCGCCCCCGCCCTGCATCCGATTCGCTGAATCAAGTGTTTTCTGCTGGATTAATAAGGCGATCAGACTGTCCGGTACTGCAACGGGTGGCGCCGGTGCTGCCGGCCAGTAATAGGGCAAGAGCCGGATAACAAGAATGCCCGCCAGTAACACCAGTACCCCGATTCTTTCCTTTTTGGAAAAATGTAAATAGTCGTTAACCCACGCTTTCCATCCCTTCTTTTGCATACCACAACCTAGTTCAAAAGCAGACGCGGGTCAAGGGTGAAAACACGGTATCAGGCATGGATAATTAACCCATCATAAGCCAGTTGTATGCCTGGAGGCAATCCGGCATTAATCAGTTCATGCAATCCCAACTGATGACTGATATGGGTAAAATACACATTGGGCACTTTCAGTTCCTGTGCCACCGCAACGGCTTCGGAAAGGGTAAAATGAGAGATATGTTTTTCGTGCCGCAGGGCATTCAGCACCAGGTGACTGCTACCCCGGATCTTGTCCATTTCTGCCGCATCAATCCGGTTGGCATCGGTGATATAGGTAAAGTTTCCGAAACGGAATCCCAATACCGGCATACGCATATGCCAAACCAGGATCGGTGTAACGGTAATATCACCCACTGTGAACGGATCCATGTCAATCTGGTTGATATGGATCTCCGGTACGCCGGGATACCTGGTTTCCGCAAAGGCATAAGGAAATTCCCGGATGATATTCATCTGGGTCATTTCATTGGCGAAAATCTGCATCGGCTGCTGCGAAAAATAATTGAAGGCCCTTACATCATCCAGTCCGGCTATATGATCCTTATGCGGATGGGTAAACACAATCGCATCCAGCTTCCTGACCCTGGCCCGCAACATCTGGTAGCGGAAGTCAGGAGTGGAATCCACCACCAGCGTGGTGGTAGCTGACTGAACCATGATACTTGAACGCAACCTGGTATCGCGCGGATCAGCAGAGCGGCAAACCTCACAATCACAGGCGATCATGGGCACCCCGCTGCTGGTACCCGTTCCTAAAAATGTTATGGTTAATGAACTGGCCGGCATTCCAATTTATGCTTGATTGGAATCAGGAGCTGCCGCATCATCAGGAGTTGCCGCATCATCAGGAGCAGCCGCATCATCTGAAGCAGCCAGCCTATGCCGTTCAATGATATCGAGAAAGGTTTTTCTGGCTTCGGGAGTCAATTCATCGGGATTTACCTGCAGCTGCGGAATCAGATCCATCATGGTATTGATTTTTCCTTCCAGTTGCAGGAACTTATTCAGCACCACCACCTTCTTTTGCTCAAGGATACAATAACCACTCTGGAAGGTCCCGCGTTCCATCCGGACAATATAGCCCGCTTCCTCCAGCACCTGTTCAATCTTGTTTAATGTAGCCTGTGTGTACTTCATATGCCTGT
>CAZJNY010000220.1:0-6100 GCA_964547405.1 uncultured Flavihumibacter sp.
AGATGACTGGCAATTTTTACCTGTTCAGCAACCGGACAAAGCAAATCACTTGAAACTCCCATTACCAGTGTAGGTTGTTGAATTGATTCGAGAGTTTTTTCCAGACCTGCATTTCGGCCCCTGGCGATATTATGGCTATCCAACGCCTTGGTGAGCAGCCAGTAAGCCTGGGCATTAAAGCGGTTCACCAGCTTTTCGCCCTGGTACCGCATATAAGAGGCTGCTTTAAAATCATCCGATTTTTCCGGATCTGCTTCCTGCTGCTGATTTACCATGGCGGTATAATTCCGGTAGGTAAGCATCCCGATTGCACGGGCAGCCTTTAAACCATTCCGTCCCGCCTGTTCGCTGGCATCTTTCCAGGTAGCATCTGCTTCAATAGCCATTCGCTGCGCTTCATGTATAGCTATTCCCCAGGCACTTTCTGAGGCGGAAGTGGCAATCAGGAACAACTGCTTAACAACCGCCGGTTCCATTAATGCCCATTCAAGTACCTGGTACCCTCCCATACTGCCGCCCATCAGCAGGTGAATTTCAGGGAGATCAAGATGATTTCTCAGCAGTATGTGAGCATTTACAATATCCCGGATCGTAAGTCTTGGAAAATCCATAAAATATGGTTTTCCGGTAGCCGGATTCTCTGTGAGAGGTCCTGAACTGCCATAACAGGAACCCAGGATATTGGCACAAACGATAAAATATTCTTCCGGATTGATAGCTGCTCCTGTGCCAATCAGTCCCGACCACCAGGCCTCCGCATCCGAATTAGCAGTAAGGGCATGACAAACCCAAACCACATTTGATTTTGCTGCATTAAGGGAGCCATAGGTATGATAAACAATTTCCAGGCCTTCCAGAACCACACCAGTTTCCAGGGTAAAGGGCCGGGATGATACAAAACGATGCTGCATAACTGCAAAGTAAACGCTCCCTCCGTTACCTTTGTAAGAATTGATAAAAAAATCGCTTAACATGATTAAAATTGACGTGATCAGGACTTCCGGTGATTTTGGCTTTGAAGCAACTGACGCCAACGGGCATACCATAAAAATTGATACGAGTCCGGAAACCGGGGGCACCAATTATGGCGTTCGGCCCATGCAGTTGCTGCTGATGGGACTTGGAGGCTGTAGCGGGATTGATGTAGTTAGCATCCTGAAGAAACAGCGCCAGGAGATCACGCATTTTGACATGCATATTGAAGCGGAGCGGGAAACCGGAAAAGAGCCTGCACTCTGGAGTAAGGCAACCATCATTTTTACATTGGGTGGTACTATAGACGAGGACAAGGCAAAACGTGCGGCCCAGCTATCGATGGACAAATATTGTTCCGTGGCAGAAACCCTTCGCCGCGGCGGTTGTGAGATCAGTTACGAAGTCAGAATTAAATCTTAAGATCCCATTTCATGAAACACCCCATATCAAGGCTCATTCGTACACAAATTGACCGTACGGATGAAATGGAGCATTCCCAACCCATGTATTTAACCAGCAGTTTTTGTTTTGACAATGCTGAGGATATGCGGGCTGCTTTCGCGGATGAAACCGATGACAATATTTATAGCCGGTTCAGCAATCCGAATGTGCAGGAATTTGTAGACAGGATGTGTACCCTGGAAGGAACAGAAGCCGGATTTGCGACCGCCTCCGGCATGAGTGCCATTTTTGCCAGTTTCATGAGTTTTCTGAAACAGGGAGATCACCTGCTTGCCTGCCGGAGCATATTTGGCAGTACGCATACAGTAATTACCAAATACCTCCCAAAATACGGGATTCAGCACAGTTATGTGGATGCTGCTGATGTCAGCAGCTGGGAAGCAGCGATTACCCCGAATACAAAAATGATTTACCTGGAAACGCCCACCAATCCTGCGTTGGAAATCATTGATCTGGAAGCCGTGAGAAAACTGGCAGATAAATATGGTTTACTGGTGAATGTTGACAACTGTTTTGCCACTCCGGTAAATCAGCAGCCGGCGGCATGGGGTGCAGATCTGATCATACATTCAGCCACCAAATGGCTGGATGGGCAGGGACGTGTTCTGGGTGGTATTGTATTGGGGAAAAAAGAACTGATTAAGGAAGTGTACCTGTTTTGCAGAAGTACCGGCCCTTCCCTCTCTCCCTTTAATGCCTGGATCCTGAGCAAGAGCCTGGAAACCCTTGACGTCCGAATGGAACGGCATGCTTCCAATGCTTTATACCTGGCCGAACAATTAGTGAATCATCCGGCATTGTCCTGGGTAAAATATCCATTCCTTCCGAATCACCCCCAATATGAAATTGCCAAAAAGCAATTACAGAATGGAGGAGGCATCGTCTGCTTTGAATTAAAAGGCGGAATTGAAGCCGGGCGGCAGTTTTTAAACCGGTTAAAAATGCTGTCTTTGTCGGCCAACCTGGGAGATACCCGTTCCATAGCATCGCATCCGGCGAGTACCACCCATGGTAAACTGACCGAAGCAGAGCGAATGGCAGTAGGTATTAGTCCGGGTTTGATACGAATCTCAGTTGGACTGGAGAACCGGCAGGATATTCTGGAGGACATCCTGCAGGCACTCGATATCAGCTAAGCCCAACTTCCCAGTGTCGTTCGGGGATTTCAACATCCAGGAATCCCTTATTTATTAATCGCTGTTTGAACTGTTGCTGTACATCGTATTCTCCGTGTACCAGGAAAAGTTTTTTCACGGCCCGGTAATCCTGGCAGCCAAGCCATTGGCTGAGGTCTTCGTAATCGCCATGCGCACTCATGCTGCGAACGGAGCCGATTTCCGCGTGCACTTCATGCTCCACGCCAAAAATGGACACTTCTTTTCTTCCTGAAAGAAGCCTGGCGCCCAAAGAGCTGGGTTCACAATACCCAACCATCAGCACTGCATTGCGGCTGTTTTCAATATTGTTACTGATATGATGTTTTACTCTGCCTGCATCTGCCATGCCGCTTGCACTTATAATGACACAGGGTTCATTTCTGAAATTCAGCAGCTTGGATTCATCCACTGTTTTAACGTATTTGAGGCCGTTGAAATGAAAGGGGTCATTATCTGTTTGCAGCAGGCGTTGAATGGTTTTATTAAAATACTGCGGATAGCGTTTAATCATTTCCGTTGCTTCAATACTAAGCGGACTATCCACAAAATAATCCAGTTCGGGAAGACGCCTTTCAACCTCGAGCTGATTCAGGGAATAAAGAATTTCCTGTGTACGGCCAACGCTGAAAGCCGGAATGATCAGTTTGCCCTTCCGTTTAACACATACTTTTTCAATCCATTCGAGCAGGTGATCCGGGGTAGTAACCTGCAGGTCGTGTAGGCTGTTTCCATAGGTAGATTCCAGGATGATGTAATCTGCCTGCGGGAATACTTCCGGAGAGCGAAGAATAATATCTCGGTAGCGGCCCACATCTCCGCTAAATGTCAGTTGTTCAGTTTTACCATTTTCCGTAATCCGGAGGTGCACGGCTGCACTGCCTATGATATGGCCGACATCTGTATAGAGCAATTCCACCCCTTCTTCAACTTTGAACCAGTTCCCATACTCCACTTCATGAAACATCCCGATAACAGCATGTGCATCCTCTCGTGTATACAAAGGTTTCAGGTATGGCTGGCCGGTAGCCGCTCTTTTTTTATTGATGTATTTAACATCATCTTCCTGGATTTCTGCGGAATCCTCCAGCAGAATTCCGGCAAGTGCACGGGTTGCGGGGGTACAATATATTTTCCCGTGAAATCCATCGCTGGCCAGTTTGGGAAGCAGGCCGCTATGATCAATATGTGCATGGGAGAGAATGACAAGGTCGACTTCGGAAGGTTCAAAACCCCAATGACGGTTTAACGAATCTGTTTCCTTGCCCATGCCCTGGAACATGCCGCAATCCAATAAAATTTTACGGCCATTTTTTAAAGTGAGCAGGTGTTTGGAGCCTGTAACAGAACGGGCTGCACCATGGAAAGCAATCTTCATGATTTTTTTAGTTTAAAAGACCAGGTAATATAAAATTCCGCCACCAGTTCACCAGAAATAGTCCGGCCAGTTGACAGAACCCGAATCGTTTGCGCTTCACCGGTAGTTACAGCCATATTGACAGCGGATGCGATATCAAGCCCCTGTGTACAAGAGAAAATGGTAAGTGCCGTTGCTTTTTTATGATATACTGCTTCGAGGCCGGTAACCAGCATGGAAACAGCGGGCTGTCGTTTCCAGATTTGTCCCATTGCCAGCAAACCGGTACTCATTTCGGCTGCCATTGCGAGGCAGGCAAAATAGGTAGAGCGGAAAGGGTTCTGGCTGAACCATTTAAAGGGCACGGAAACATCGCAGCGGGATTCACTGGCGGATTGTACCCGAACACCGGAAAAAAAAGCACTGGGTAATTTCATCAGCATAAACATCCGAAAGCGGAAGGAACTATTAACCAATTGCAGAAAAGAAGACGATTCATGCATTTGCTGATGGATTGAAACTAAATATACCGAATCCGCATCAAATAAAAAGGCCGCGTCCGAAGACGCGGCACAACAACAACACAACCGGACCGTATTACTGAACAATAAAGGGACCAACAATCGCCAATACCTGTTCTTTGGTCAGGCCTTCATCAAAAGCCTCCGTAGCAGCAGAGGCAGAGATCATTGTTCCATTGATGTTGACTATATTAATTCCAGCCTGTGTACTGAGGTCTTCACCATCATAACTGGCTTGTACAACCGAACCAATCCCGGATTCTTTACCGGTGATCCATGGTTTCACATCGCCAAATCCATTTGCTTTGCGCATGCTGCGTATATGTGCAGCATGCCTTGCCTCTACGGAATGAATATTGAGCGCTGCCGTAAGCAGATCCCCTCCACCAGTAATTTCAGCAGCCCTGCCCTTGTAAGCCCGAACACCCGTATCCTCAAACGTTTGGGCAACTGCCAGAAAAGTGCCATAACTGGTAAATACATCGGCAAAGGTTCCGCCTGCCGTGAAATCGAAAGTTGGTTTTGAAACAGGTGTTCCACCAGAAGCACTGATAGCCGTTTTTAAAAATTCCACATGTGCTGCTTCGTGATCACCAATTGTTTTGATAGCGGCTGCAGGTGCACCAGCCGGTACCAGGGCTGTACCTTTTGCAATACCCATAGCATAAAATTCTGCTTCCAGGTATTCCAGTGTCAGCGCATAGTTCAATATATCCAGTACTTCATTTTGAGAAGGACCCGACTGGGCATATGCCTTTTTAAAAAGGGAGCCGATGAAAAACGGAAGGGCGGCCAGACCAATTTTGGCACCGATGCCTGCAACAGATTTCATGGCAGAACGACGATCACTCAGTCTTTCCGGCAATTCAGGATCTACCTGCTTTATCTCATTAATTATATGTTGAAATTGCATAACATTCTTTTTTTGTGGTGTTAACGGGGAAGGTTAGACGCATTGATTTTGGTTTTGATAAAACCTGCTGCGATGGCCAGTACATCTGCCGGCATACGGCTTGTATCCAATCCATTCATATCAACAACCGTATTGTCAGCAAAACTTCCGTTACTGATAAGGTCTCTGATATAGGCAGCGTGCCTGGCTTCCACTGAAACTATTTTACCGGCAAGCGTGAGATAATCCGGAGTAACAATCAATTTACCCGCGCCATTGTAAGCAGACACACCGAGATCTTCAAATGCTTTGGCAGTAGCCAGTACGCTGGTACGGCTGCCAAAATCAATGGCACTGAAATCAAATTCGAGATTGGAAATAGCCGCGCCAGCGAGCGCTGTTTTGAAAAATTCACGGTGCGCAATTTCATGATCACGGATATCCGTGAGCAGTGCTTTTTCAGAAGCAGTAATGTTACTGTAGGGAGATTCTGCAACCCTGGTATAGAAGGCAGCTTCCAGTTGTTCGAGCGCATAGGCATAATTGAGGATACCCACATCCCCGCTGCCAAGGTCTACCCCGTTGCTCATCATGTTATCGTCGTTCTTGTCGCAGGAAGAAGCTAGCACCATAATTCCGGTAGCTGCTCCCGCCATTCCAAGAAAGGCGCGCCTTGACAAGGCCTCAGAAGATTTTTGGATCATACATTTCGATTTTCTGGTTAATGGATACTCCATTT
>CAZJNY010000221.1:0-6062 GCA_964547405.1 uncultured Flavihumibacter sp.
AATTAGCCGGCATAAAGAAAAACAAAAATACCAACCCAACACAAAGGCCAAGGAATGCAGCCCTTCCTCCGGTTAGAAAGAGTGCTACCACTGACAGTACAAAAAACAATATCTGCCGGGCATTGCTTCCTTTATCTATTCTTGTTCTTATGAAAAATAGAAATGATACTGCGGCCAGGAACTGAGCATATTTCTGAGGGTCCTGAAAAAAACCAGGATACCGTATCCCCACCACGTTTTCAACATTAGGATTTTCAGTTCCAGCGGGAGAAATAAAGCCGATCTTAACGTTGATCCCCGGCCCCCATACCAGTTGGGCACAAAGCACAACCAGCGAAAAAATCAACATGGCTTTAAGCCAGTTCATTACCTCCAGATCAAAGCTGGTATCGCTTTTTAATTCTGTTAGTAATACCCGGATAAAAAAGATTAAAGGAATAAATCGCAGAAAATGCTGAAATGAAACCCAGACAAATTCGGACAATAACATGCCGGCTATTATTAATGCAATCAGTGCATAACCAATGTACCCAAGGATGGATTCTTTTCCCGGCTTGTTGTAGGCAATAAAAAAGAAAAAATAGATGTAACTTAAAATATCAAAATAAGACAGGTAAAATCCTTTGGGAATCATATCCAGGAAAATTACCGGCAATATAAATATGGTGTATTTAAGGTACAGCCTGTTTTTATTATCTGTATAAAACAGATGAACAGGGAACAACAATAATAATAGAAATAAAAAATATACCATTTCAATCCACTCTATATAGCTGAAAAAAGGCACAGCTTCGCCTCCTCAGTCCCATTTCTTTTTTTGGACCGAGTATTTTACTCCTTAAACAACTGAAATATCAGCGTTTAATATCTATTCCATATCCATAGCCCGCACCGTATGCGAACCTTCCGCCAAGCCATCCTCTCTTCCGGACATCATTGAATACAACTGCTCCTTTATTAATAAATTCCGAAGCAATCGAATCATCTAACAGAATATTGCTCTTTAATGGTGTCTTACCATGTCGAACAACAACCAGGGTCATATCACAAAGTTTGCTGATGACCTGCATATCTGCATTGGAAGACAATGGTCCACCGCAAATAATGATATGATCAAATTGTTGCTGAAGCTGTTCGAAAAGCTGGGGTAGTTTATTATTGACAAACTCAATAGCGGAATCCCCTGTATTTCCAATAGGCAACACATACAAATTGTCGACCTCTGCAGCTTTTGACACAACTGCGTCAACAGAAATATTTCGGTTAATAATATCTGTTAGTCCCTGTTTGCTTTCCAGATTAAAGTATCCCGAAACGCCAGCTGTTTCCATATCTGCATCCACCAGTAATACTTTCTTTCCGGTAGCAGCCAAACTGATGGCAAGATTTGAACTCAAAATAGCCTTCCCTTCATTTGGCAAAAAGGACGCTACCATCAGCTTTGGAACTGAACTGCCATCGTTGGCAAAAAACAATTGATTTCGAAGTGATTTTATCTGATGAGCAATATCTGATTCAGGCTGCTGGAGATAAAATAAAGGGCTGGACAATTTTGTATGAAACAATTCTCCAATACATTTCATTGAAGTGGTATCTTCCACCTCTTTGCGGAATAAAATAGATTTATTAAGTCCCTCTTTCAATACAATCCACGCTAGTCCCAGCAGGCCGGCAAAAAATAATGCTGCTATATACAAATACATCATTTTCGGGCTTACTGGCTTTAAAGAAGCTTCTGCCCGATCAATAATTCTTGACTCAGGTCTGGCTGCAGCATAGGATAAGGCCGCTTCCTCACGACGCTCCAGCAGATAACCATAAATTTGATTTTTGATTGACTGCTGACGGCTTATTTCAACCAATTGTTTTTCTTTGGTTGGTATCGTATTCAACATGGTTGAATATTTGTTACTGTTGGATACCAGGTTATTTTTTGTTAGCTGAAGGGAGTTCCGCTGATTACGCAATACTGCTGAAATCGAAGGCTTCAATCGGTCTATCTGTTCTTTAATAGGCAGGATAAGCGGACTGTTTTCAGCTGTTGTACGTTTCAGTTTATCATATTGAAGCTGTGCTTCATTTAGTTTATTCAGCATTTGAGAGAGGGTCGGATCTTCCACTCCGAGGTCAGAAGCAAGCAAACCAGAAGAGGTTGTATTGCTTTCAACATATTTTTCAACTGCATCCAGTACCCCCATTTTGATGTTCACATCCTGTACCATCCGATCGTATTGACCTACATTCTCCAGGTATAATCTTCCCTGTGTACTGATATCAATAATTCCTGCATTGGTACGGTATTGCTGGATAACAGTTTCCACTGAATCCAACTGACCTGCGATATAACGTAACCGGTCTTCGACCGAAGCCAACACACCACTTGCCAGAATATTCTTTTCTTCAATTTCTGATTTTACATAAGCATCCAGCATTTCATTCAGAATATCTTCACCACGTTTAGGATCAGCATCCTCTATGGTAAGTTCAACCACACTGGCCAGTTTATTTTCAGTATTTACAAGTAAGCCGTTTAAAATCTGCTGCTCAATCATTTTCGGCTGAAAAAGCATTACCTCATATTTATACGCTTCTTCATCCGCTTTGAAACTGGGATTTAAAAAAAAGATGGCTTCCCCATGTTTTGTATTGATCCATTTATTTACAGGTACAGATTCCCCGTCAAATTTGATCGCTTTTGATGCTTTATCATACTCAAGAGGAATGGGCACTTCAGTGTTAACCAGCTTTGCCGGCTCTCTGAACTGAATCTTTACCGGCGACAGGCTATAAACACTGGCAGTCCGATACCTCTCTTTTCGATACACCTGCGCATACAGGCCAAGGTTCTGAACAACCTGTTTTACAAACTTGCGGGATTTCAAAATCTCCACTTCGTTTTCAACAATTGTTTTTCCACGGAAAATATCGAGTGCCTCCAGCATCTTGGATTCATCTATTCCTTTTTTCTCATCCTGAATAAGAATAGATGCGTTGATTTCATATCTACGCTGAATCCATTTGCCATAAGCATAGGTTAACCCCAAAAGAAGAATCCCTAAAACCGCAAATAAGGGTAGATAGGGAATAAACTTATGTACAAAATTTTTAATTATATTTTCCTCGGGCTTTTTAGCCTTGACAGGTTCACTTGCAAACATTATAAGAAAGATTAAATTTTAAGCAATTGGTTAGCGGGTAAATCGGTCAAATATAATGGCCACAAATGCAAGACCGCTTAATATAGCAGGCAATAACTGAGTAAACCTGCTGGTGCTTTGTACTTTAGTATTGTTTGTTTCAACATAAAGTACATCCCCTGACTTTAAATAATAGTATTCCGATTTGAACAGCTGATCGGATGAAATATCCAGACGTTTAATAAGACGCTTGGGGCCCTCGTCTCTAATCAGCATGATGTTATGCCTTTTACCATATAAGGTCATATCACCGGCCAGGCCCAAAGCTTCAAGCACCGTAATTTTTTCATTCAAAATATTGATAACACCCGGGCGATTCACCTCTCCCAATACGGTTACCCTGAAATTCATAATTCGTATAGTAATAATTGGATCAATCAGCAACTTCCGGTCAACCAGCTCTTTTCTGATATAGGAAGCGAGTGAATCTTTCCGAACCCCATCCGCTTTAATCTCTCCCAGAATAGGAAATTCAATTGTTCCGTTTGGAGAAACCAGGTAGCCATATGGATCCACAGTAGTATTGGTGGTAAAAGCCGAATACATACTGATAGGAGGGTTAAACATGGCACTGGCCTCCTGATTTAAACTTTTGACAGTAATACTTAAAATGTCTCCCTTCTGAAGCGTTGGAAACATAAGATCCAGATCGATAGACTTGTTGTATCGCCCATCTTCCACGCCATTAAAATAGCGTAGTTTTTCAGGGCTGGCACAACCGCCTACCAAAAACAAGGCGCATAAAAAATACAATACATTAAACTTCGACATATTAAAAACATTCATGTTATAGCAATTAAAGGGTTTGCTTCTTTACAAAAGATCAACACTCTGATTATCAACACCTTAACAGTGTCAACTATTGTAAATCAGCGATTTATAAAAATCATTCAAATATAGAAACCTTTTATCTATGATAAATTGCTTATTAAAGTTTGATTCCGGTAAATTCCACGGACTCTTACCATAGGTTCTACTTATATATACTTAGGCATCGTAACGAAAATTTACTAATACCTAGTATTTGGACTCCTTTTTTTATTCTGGCATATAATTTGGACAAAAAAAGTCGTTAAATCCAAAATCCAGTATCTATGAAGCTACCTGTACCCAAGGGCGGCAGGTCCATTCTATGGACCGTCCTGTCTCTGATTGCTGTAGTGTGCGTGAGTCCATCCTACAGTCTAGCTCAACCCAATGTTGTTTTTTCTGCTGACTTTGAAACTTCCAATGTTCGATCCGGATGGGATTGGATAGAAGCCTGTTGCTCACATTCAATGACCCAAAGTTTCGAATTCAGCAGGTCCGGCAAAAGCTCTCTTCGCGTTGAACTCCGAAAAACAGATGGAACGCAAGGCGGCAGTAAAAGAGCCGAACTCAGTGAAAACAACCGATTTCCCAATGATCCCAATCAACGTTATTTTGCTTTCAGCCATTATCTCCCAATGGATTTCAAAGTAGACTCGGTTCGTGAAATTCTATTTCAGTGGCACCTGAAAGCAACCAGTGGAATTACGCTTGGCGCCTCTCCTCCCCTTTCTTTATTGATCAATAAAGGCAGATGGGAGTTAAATATCAATTACGATTCTACCGATATCAATATCTATCAGGCCAAAAACGCCCGCTCCATCTTCTTTGACCTGGGTCCCTGGGAAAAAGGCAAATGGACGGACTGGGTTATTCGCTATGATTACTCTGCCGAAACAGATGGTCTTGTTCAGGTATGGAAAGACCAAAAGTTAATCTTAGAATACAAAGGCAGGAATTTTTACAAGGGCTCCTATCCTCCCTATTTCAAAACAGGGATCTACAAATGGGCCTGGAGCGACACCTATGCTAAAACCTCCAAGCAATCTATCCTGACCAGCCGGGTAATTTATCTCGATCGGGTACTTGTTGGAAACAAGGATGCCAAAGCATCAGATTTCTTTATCAATCCTCCAGCTGTTACCAACCAGGCTCCAACAGCCCGCATTACCACCACATCATCCATTCAGCTTCCAACAAATTCCGTTCGTTTGGATGGATCAGGATCCTCTGATCCTGATGGTACTATTGCAAAATACCAATGGTCGCAGGTTTCGGGACCATCGATTGCAACGTTAACCAATTCGACCAGTTCTATTGCCACCGCCGGAGGTCTGGTGGCAGGCAGTTACCAGTTTCGGCTTACCATTACGGATGATAAAGGTGCTACCGCTACCACTACAATAAACGTTACGGTTGCTGCAGCAACAGTTGCCAATCTGGCTCCTGTTTCAAACGCAGGTGCTAACACCAGTTATTTGTCAAGCGCTACCAGTTTCCCCCTGAACGGATCGGGTTCCAGTGATCCGGATGGCAGTATTCAATCCTATGCCTGGAAACAAATTAGCGGTCCCGGTACTTCTGTATTAAGCAACTCCGCAGCGGTAACTACCAACGTTACCCAATTCATTCAGGGTATTTATCAGTACCAGTTAACAGTTACTGATGATAAAGGAGCTCGTTCAGCAGATACAGTTACTATTACAATAGTAGCCGCATCTGCAGCGTTACCACTGAATAAGACTCCAATTGCGCAAACAGATGGCAACAAACAGATCCGCCTTCCGCAAAACAGTTCTCAATTGGATGGAATCAAATCTTATGATCCTGACGGGCGCATCAGTTCCTATATCTGGACTCAGACATCAGGTCCATCTACCGCCACAATCAGCACTCCAACCAGTTCCGGAACGCAGGTACAAAACCTAAAAGCAGGCACTTATACCTTCCAGTTAAAAGTCACTGATAATGGAGGCCTTTCTGCAACCACCTCTGTTTCCGTTACTGTATTAGCAGCTTACAAAAATCCAGTTGCCAATGCCGGAGCAGATCGCAACC
>CAZJNY010000222.1:0-6058 GCA_964547405.1 uncultured Flavihumibacter sp.
AAATATTATCTCCAGTGGGGCGGTCCCGGTACTGAAATCAGTGGCTATGCAGATGGTGTAGTGGTGGGTGATTCACCTCTCGGCCCCTTCACCGCACAATCCGATCCGGTCAGTTTTAAACCCGGAGGTTTTGCCAGGGGAGCCGGACATGGAGCCACTTACCAGGATCCCTGGAATAATTACTGGCATGTTTCCACCATGGGAATTACGGTCAAGAACACATTTGAAAGACGCAATGGCATCTGGCCTGCAGGCTTTGATGATGAGGGTATCATGTACGCCAATACGGCCTTTGGCGATTATCCGCATTACCTGCCCAATGGTACTGCTGATCATCGAAAAAGCCGCTTTACCGGCTGGATGTTACTCAATTATAAAAAACCTGTTCAGGTTTCGTCTAACCTTGGCAGTTATGGTGCCAACAATGCAGTAGATGAATCCATTAAAACCTACTGGAGCGCAGCCACCGGGGATAAAGGAGAGTGGATACAAACCGACCTGGGAGCGCTTTCGACTGTGCATGCCATTCAGCTTAATTATGCCGATCAGGATGCAGAGTTCCTGGGCAAGCAGACGGATATTTTCCACCAATACAAACTATACAGTTCAGCCGATGGAAAAAAATGGACACTGCTGATTGATAAAAGCCAGAACAAAAAAGATGTTCCGCATGATTACATAGAATTAAAAGATCCAATAAAAACCCGCTATCTCAAATTGGAAAATATTCATATGCCTACCGGCAAATTTGCGCTCTCCGGTTTCAGGGTATTCGGAAAGGGAAATGGTGCTCCTCCTCCGGCTGTAAAATCCTTTTTTGTGTTAAGAACGGAGAAGGACAAACGAAGCGCGTATATTAAATGGTCGCCTGTAGATCAGGCCTATGCCTACAATATTTATTATGGCACAGCCCCCGATAAATTGTACAATTGCATCATGGTGCATGATGTAAATGAATATTATTTCAAAGGAATGGATAGTCAGAAAGTTTACTATTACACCATCGAAGCCGTCAATGAAAATGGCGTTTCGGAAAAAACACCCGTGCAAAAAGTAAACTAAACTAAGAGGATATGAAATTTCAGTGTAAAAAAGTCTGGACCATAGTTTTAGCGACCGTTCTACTGATCGCGCAATGGTTGCCTGTTGCCGCGCAACAACCGGTACCCGAAACAGAGAACGCGCAGGCACCGCCGTTGGAGTTTTATCTGGATAAACCATACTATAATGATATCCGAAAATTTCAGCAGGCAGACAGTATCCAGCGTCCGGCTTCCAAATCCATTCTGCTGATTGGCAGCTCCTCGTTTACGTATTGGAGAGATGTGGCTACTTATTTCCCCGGATATAAAATTATCAACCGCGGCTTCGGCGGCTCCTCCCTGCCAGATCTGATCCGGTACCAGGATTATATTATTTATCCCTATAATCCTAAACAGATTTTAATCTATTGTGGTGAGAATGATTTTGCGGGTTCTGATACTGTTACTGTTTCAACCGTGGTCAATCGTTTCAAACAATTGTTCTGGGATATACGTGTCCGTTTGCCTCGTGTGCCCATCAGTTATATTTCCATGAAACCAAGTCCGAGCCGAACTGCACTTCTTCCTAAGTTCAAAGAGGCGAATCAGCAGATCAGGACTTTTCTCGCATCTCAAAAAGCAACCTCCTACATTGATGTTTATAGTGCGATGCTGGGTGCGGATGGTCGGCCGTTAAGCAACATTTTTACCAGCGATAGCCTGCACATGAATCCAAAGGGTTATGTGATTTGGCAGCAGCAAATCAAAACACACCTGAAAAAATAAACTGATCTACATGAAATACACTGCCCCCTCTTTTCGACTGTTGGTTGCGCTGGCATTGATCCTGCCGGTTGTTGCGCATTCCCAAACTGCTCCCCAGAAAATGAATCAGTTTGTATCCGGACTCATGTCAAAAATGACGGTCCAGGAAAAAATTGGCCAGCTCAACCTGGTGGTGGGTGGTGAAGCGACTACCGGTTCAGTGGTGAGTACCGGAGTGGAAGAAAAAATCAAACAGGGAAAAGTGGGCGGCATCTTCAGTGTCTCTTCTCCTCAACGCATACGGCGCATTCAGGAACTCGCAGTACAACAAAGCCGGTTGAAAATACCTATCATTTTCGGGATGGATGTAATTCACGGATATCGTACCATCTTTCCTATCCCATTAGGAATTGCTGCCAGCTGGGATATGCAACGCATCGAACAGTCGGCCCGCATTGCTGCACAGGAAGCTACTGCAGACGGACTGAACTGGACCTTTTCCCCCATGGTAGACATCTCCCGTGATCCTCGCTGGGGAAGGATTTCAGAAGGTTCCGGCGAAGATCCTTTTCTTGGTTCAGCCATCGCGCGTGCAATGGTGAAGGGGTACCAGGGAAAAAACCTGGCTGCAGATAACACCCTACTCGCCTGCGTAAAACATTTTGCCTTGTACGGTGCTGCAGAAGCCGGCCGCGATTATCATTCCGTTGACATGAGCCGGATCAAAATGTTCAACGACTATTTACCTCCTTATAAAGCAGCCATCGATGCTGGCGTTGGTACCGTGATGAGCTCGTTTAACGATGTGGATGGCATTCCCGCCAGCGCCAACAAATGGTTGCTGACCGATCTGTTACGTAAACAATGGGGTTTTAATGGAATGGTTGTTTCGGATTATACCTCTGTTAATGAAATGATCGATCATGGTTTGGGAGATCTGAAACAGGTATCTGCGCTCGCTATCAAAGCCGGATTGGATATGGATATGGTAGGCGAAGGTTTTTTAACTACGCTGGAAGCCTCACTCAAAGAAGGCAAAATCACAATTGCAGAAATTGACCGCGCCTGCCGGTTGGTATTGGAAGCCAAATACAAACTCGGACTATTTGATGATCCCTATCGCTACTGTAATGAGCAGCGTGCGGCCACAGAACTATTTTCCACAGCACATCGGAAGATTGCCCGCGAAACTGCTGCCCGCTCCTTCGTGCTGCTGAAGAATGAAAATATCTTACCGCTCGCTAAAAAAGGATCCATTGCGTTGGTTGGTCCGCTTGCAGATGCCAAAGAAAACATGGTGGGTACCTGGTCGGTTTCAGCAGATGTTTCGAAAGCAACCTCCCTGTTAGCCGGACTTAAAGAGGTGGCCGGTTCAGCAGTAGATATTCGCTACGCGAAAGGCGCTAATGTTACAGAAGATTCTGCACTGGAAGCGCGCACCAGCGTATTCGGCAAGCCCTGGCAGCGGGATACAAGACATCCCGATACTTTAATTGCAGAAGCGGTGAAGCTGGCATTGCAATCAGATATTGTAGTAGCAGCAATGGGAGAGCTGGCTGAGTTTACAGGCGAATCTTCCAGCAGAACCGATCTCAACCTGCCCAACAGTCAGAAAAAATTACTGGATGCCCTGATGGCTACCGGCAAACCTGTAGTGATGGTGCTTTTTACTGGTCGCCCGCTGACCATTGTGGAAGAGGATAAAAAGCTCCCCGCTATTTTAAATGTATGGTTTGGCGGTTCGGAAGCCGGTTATGCCATCAGCGATGTTTTATTCGGTGATGTGAATCCCTCCGGAAAACTACCGGTTACCTTTCCACGAAATGTAGGTCAAATCCCGATTTATCACAGCTACAAGAATACCGGTCGTCCTCTTGCTGGCGATGAATTCCAGAAGTTTCGCTCGAACTACCTGGATGTATCCAACACGCCCTTGTATCCTTTTGGTTACGGTCTTAGTTATACGAAGTTTGAGTATAGTCCGGTTACTTTATCCAAAGCATCACTGAAAGGAGCTGAAAAATTAATTGCCCGGGTAACGGTTACCAATAGTGGAAAATTTGCTGGTGAAGAAGTGGTACAATTGTACCTGCGGGATATCGTTTCCAGTAATACCCGCCCCCTGAAGGAACTGAAAGGTTTTCAGAAAATCCTGCTGCAGCCCGGAGAATCCAGGGAGCTTAGTTTTGAAATCACCACCGATCTCCTGAAATTCTACGACCACAATCTCCGCTACGATTGGGAGCCTGGTGAATTCACCGTTTTCATTGGCACCAATTCCCGCGATACCCAATCTGCCAACTTCCGCTGGTCCCGTTAATCCTTCACCCGACCGGTGCCACCCGACCGGTGGCACCGGTCGGGTGAAGGAAAAGAGTTAGCTTTGCCACATGAACCGTTACAGGCTTTTTTCGGTAGCACCGATTGCATTGCTGGTTTTTGTCTGCTCCTTTTCACAGCATGGCTCTGATGAAAAGAAGTGGATTGAACTTTTCAATGGGAAACATATCCGCAATTGGATAGTAAAAGTGCATCACCACGATGTTGGAGTAAACTTCGCAAATACCTTTCGGGTGGAAGACGGCCTGATCAAGGTTCGCTACGATCAATACGGTGCCTTTAATGATCAGTTCGCACATCTCTATTTTAAACGCCCCTTCTCTCATTATCATTTATTAGTGGAATACCGCTTCACTGGCAAATTCAAGGAGGATGCACCCGGTTATACCTATCGCAATAGTGGAGTGATGCTGCATTCGCAGGATCCCCGTACCATGCCGAAGGAGCAGGACTGGCCTATCTCCATTGAAATGCAGTTTCTGGGCGGATTGGGTGATGGCAAGCCCCGAACTACCGGTAATCTGTGTACGCCGGGCACCAATGTGGTGTACGAGGGTAAACTGGATACCCGCCACTGTATCGACTCAAAGTCAAAAACCTATGATGGCGACCAGTGGGTAACTGCTGAGGCCATCGTTTTGGGCGATAGCCTGGTCAAGCATATAATCAATGGCGATACAGTGCTGCAATACTCCAAACCGCAGATCGGTGGTGGCGTTGTGAACAATTTTGATCCTGCTATTAAAATCGATGGAGCCCCTTTGAAGAAAGGATTTATCGCACTTCAGTCAGAAGGGCAGGAGATTGATTTCCGCCGGGTCGCTATCCGCATTCTCCGTCGCTGAGACTCCCTAAAATCAGATTTTGTACCTTTAGGGCATGGAAAAGATAGAAACCATTATCCTGGATTTAGGAGGAGTGTTGTTGAATATCAGTTTTGAAGCCACGGAAAAAGCCTTTGAGTCCATCGGAGTAACGAATTTTCACCAGTATTTTTCGCAGTATAAAGCTTCTCCGCTGTTTGAGCAGCTGGAAACCGGCGTAGTTTCAGAGCAGGAATTTTTCACCTATTTCCGCAAGGAAACCGGCCTGGATGTAGACGATGAGGCGATCACCACTGCCTGGAACGCGATGCTCCTGGATTTTCCACCCGAAAGAATTGAATGGCTGCGAAGCCTTGAAAACCGCTACCGGGTATTTCTTTTCAGCAATACCAACAGCATCCACCATGAAGCTTTTCAATTAAAATTCAGTGCAGAATACCCGGGTAAACCCTTTGATCTGCATTTCGAAAAAGCGTACTATTCGCATCTCCTTGGGAAACGCAAACCTTATGTGGAGGCTTTTGAAGCGCTGATCCGGGATGCCGATATCAATCCTGCTACCACCATCTTTATTGACGATACCAAAACCAATATCGAAGGCGCAAATCAGGTGGGCATGAAGGGGATTTTCCTGACCAATGGAGAAACGGTGCTGGATCTGAAGATGTGAAATGTGAGACGTGAGATGTGAGAAGTGAAAAAGAGTGAAAGGTGAAAAGTGAAAGGTGAAACGCTCGTCTCCTGCCCCCTGTCTCCTTTGTCTCCTTTGTCTCCTTTGTTTCCTGTCTCCTTTGTTTCCTGTCTCCTTTCCCCCATCTTCCTTTCCTCCCTCTTCCATTCTTCCCTACTTCACCTCCTCAAACTCAATATAATCTCCTTTAGAAGCGGGTTTTGCAGTATTGGGGCGGGAATTGGCAGCCGTGCCACCGTTAGGATTTGCACCATAGGGGCCATAGCCCTGCTGCTCCTGCATGCGGGCGGCCATTTCTTCCTGGGCGGCCTTGAACTGGCGTCGCACATTCCGGGTTGCCCGGGTAACAGGCAGCACAAAACCGAAAATAAACTTATACGCGATGTACGCCAATAACAGTAGTAATACAGTTTTTA
>CAZJNY010000223.1:0-6048 GCA_964547405.1 uncultured Flavihumibacter sp.
GATAAAATAAAAACGCCCACGCTGTTTATGGCAAGCGAGAGCGATTTTAATGTTCCGGTAGCCGGAGCAGAACAAATGTACCAGGCGTTTAAATCAGTTGGTACACCAACTGAACTGGTAATTTATCCAAAACAAAATCATGGTATTTCAGTTCCCAGTTACCAGGTAGACCGGCTCAAACGCCATATAGCCTGGTATGATAAATACCTCAGATAATCACATCATATAATATTTCTGTTCAGGAATCAGTTCCTGTTCCGGAGTTTCCTCGGCCAGCATTTGTTTCAGGTTTTTCTCAATTCCTGCTGCAATGCTGGTCATTGGTGTATCCGTTGGTTTGTTTTCAAATGGATCCTGCAGATGAATCGCCATTTTTTCAATCAGCAAAAAGGAAGCGGAGATGGCTACCACCAGCGGAACTTCAAACATGCCAAAATACTGGATCACGCCAAACGGTAAGAGGGCGATAAACAGCAGCATGGCGAAATGAATATATAGGCTGTAAGTAACGGGAAACACGGTGTTTTTGATTCGTTCGCACTTACCCATACTGTCACATAAACGACTCAGTGTACGATCCAGTTCTACATGCTGATAGGTGTTGATCCAGCCCTTATCCAGTGCCAGTTTAATGTCCCTTGCATGCAGATCCAGCAATGCAGTTGGAACATTCTCGAATGCTTCCACATATTCGAAATCTTTCCTGGAGATTCTTTTTTCAAGTCCCTTTAAAGCTGACTTTTTTCTGAGTGATTGTCCCAATGCATAACACCAGGCTATTTGCCGGTTGATAAGCCGCTGGCGAAAACGTAAGATATTTTCGTCTTCATACAGATTACTGGTAAAACTGATGGCCTGTCTTCCCAGTGTTCTGGAGTCGTTTACAATGGCCCCCCAGATATGCCGGGCTTCCCACCATCTGTCATAAGCCTGGTTACTTCTGAAACCAAGTAAGAGCGAAATAATAGTACCCAGAATAGTTGGCACTGCAATGGGAATGGAAATTCGCGTGATATGATAATTCTCGTATAGTACCGCGATCACGATGGCGTACAATGTGATTAGAAGTAACTCCTTTTTTATTTTCCCGAAAATATAGGCAAACGGGATGTGGTTTTTTAGTAACATGTGATCCGGTTTGGATGATTAATAAGACACACTAAGCTCTTTCTTCACGGTCATTACCGGTTTGGGTTTGGCTGTCTGCATAACAGGAATTTCCCTGATAATCTTTACGGATGTGTTGTTCAACAGAGAACCTGGATTGATAAAGCGCTGATGAGGTTGAATGAGTTGATAACCATCCGGGAAAAACACTTCATCTACTTCATTAAATTCGAGATAGTTTTTGAATACTTTTCCCGTATTTCCATACATGTATTTGTAATAGATATTACCAATTCTCTCTGCATATTTCTCCTTTAATCTTTTGCAGCCTTTGCGGAATTCCTCATTCATTACCTGCAGATGCGGCTTGTTACCAGCCCCGATTACATCCTGTTCAGAGTCGGGCATTTCAAAAGCGGCAAATAAGATAATGGTAGACCTGGAAGCAGAAACTCCTTTAATATACTGTTCCAGAATACTGAGCGACTGAGGCGTAAAATCGGTAGGAAATAAAATAGTTTTCATGATCATCATTTTTTACGAAGCTCCCAAAACACCCTTAGAGAGGTGTAAGGCTCACATAAAACTTCTGTTAGATGATCCTAAGAGAATTATAAGAATATTAAATGGAGTTTAAAATTGTTTAACCAGAAATATGAATTGGGAGTGTAACAATTACACTTGTTCCTTCTGATTGAACCGAATTCACTTCGATATTGCCATTATGAAGCCGGATAATGTTCTGAGCAAGCGGTAAACCTACACCATGCCCTTCAAATGGCCGGGTATTGCTTGCCCTGAAAAATGGCTCAAATACCCGTGAAATCTCATTTGCAGGGATTCCAATACCCTTGTCGGTAATGGTTATGGAAATGGTATCCTCATTCCTTTTTTTCACCTCAATATCCACTGTTTTCTGGCTGGAATATTTAGCTCCGTTCGCAATGATATTACCCAATGCGAGTTTTAATAAGGTTCTAATCCCATTAATAATGATCTGTTCATTAGAAAGAATTTCTTCTTCAATGGTCAGGTTAAGCTGGGTTCCCTTGATCAGGTTTTTTACCGAGAAGGCGGATTCTTCTACCAGCTCGTGAACTCCGATTTCCTCCCATTCCTGTTGCTGACCGTTGAAACTGATCTGCGACATGGTCAGTAAATCAGAGGTGATTTTATTCAGTTGATCTGCATGTTGCTGAATCGTACTCATCGCCTGCTGGTATTCCTCCACTGTTCTGGGCCGTGTTAGCGCCCAGTCTGCTTCTCCAATTATATTCGTCAGCGGCGTTCGTAATTCATGCGAGGCGTTGCTGATAAAATTATTCTGTGTTTCAAAGGATGTCTGGAGCCGGTCCAGCATATTGTTGAAGGTCTTTGACAGTTCGGCAATTTCATCTCCGCCACCCTTGTCTTCGAGTCGTAATCCAAGATTATAGGCACTGATATTTTTGGTTCTTTCGATGATATCACGAACTGGCTGAAAAGTTTTCCTGGAAAAGAAAATACTGGTCGTATAAACAATGATGACCGCCAGTATGAATGTGGCAATTTTAATATTCCGGAGATTTTGCAGGGTACTTATCCCGTACTCATTTACGGCAGATTTAATTACGATGTATTCCCCTGTTTCATCCGGATAATAGAGTCCGGCAAAATCAATATCACCTTTATTAAAATAGACCGGCGTCCCTTTTTGCGCAATGATATTTTGCAGGAAGGAATAAGGGATGAAATTTTTCCGATCCTTCAGGCGGTCGAGTGTATCCACTTTGAATACATACTCTTTTTCCTGTGTCAGTGTTTCAAGGTATTTTTTTCGAAGTTCCTCGTACGTAGAAGTGGCAATATGATCCTGTTCAAATAAAACTTTGGTAGCAACAATCACCCGAATCTCGAGCCGTTTGAAAAAATCCCGGCTAACAAAACTTTGTGTGATGAAATAGGAGGTCCAGCTAATGATCAGAATAATGGTAGCTGTAACTACCGTGAACAGTACACCTGTTTTAGTCTGGATTTTCATATCAGGAATCCTTTATTACATAACCCATGCCTACTACTGTGTGCAAGAGTTTCCGGTCAAATGAACTTTCTATCTTCTTGCGCACATAGTTGATATAAACGTCTACCACATTGGTACTGATATTAAAGTCAATACCCCACACATTTTCGAGGATAGTCATTCTCGATAAAACCTTTCCCTTGTTTCTCAGCAGGAACTCCAATAATCTGAATTCAGTGGATGTGAGACTGATTCGTTTGCCATTGCGCATGACCGATTTACTTTCCGGATTCATCTCCAGATCCGCTACCCGAAGCACATTTGTTTCTTCTGATTGCATTGGGTTTTTGCGGCGCGCGAGGGAACGTATCCTGGCTTCCAGTTCAGCAAATTTAAAAGGCTTGGTCAGGTAATCGTCTGCGCCGCTGTCGAGGCCCGTTACAATGTTCTCCGTGCTGCTAAGTGCTGTCAGCATCAGGATGGGCGTATCAATTTTATTGTTTCTGAGCCGTTTGCATAATTCCAGCCCGTTCATTCCAGGCAGCATGATATCCAGAATCATGATATCAAATTCGTTTTTAACAGCCATCTCATACCCAATATCTCCATCCGGAGCGATACTGATTTTGTACCCTCTCTCAGACAACCCTTTATTAATAAGATTGCCTACCGAAATTTCGTCCTCAACCAATAATACATTGAGCATAGCATTGTTTTTCAAACGGCAGCCTTAACCAGCCATATAACGAAACTAAACGGTTAAGCCCTTAGAAAGTTTAAAATAGCATTAGAACGGATTAGAATTTACTAAATGCTGCTTTAATGCCTCATAATCAGCCGGTAGCCGAACTGCATTTTTTGTTTTTGTTAACGTTTCTTCAATGCTTTCAGGAACCGGAACCGCTTGTCCGATTACGGGTTCCACCACATCCAGAAATTTTATCGGATGTGCTGTTTCCAGCACAATTCCCTGTTGCTCCGGATGCAGGCGGATCCAATCTGACAGGGCATCAAAGCCCACGGCGCCATGCGGGTCGGGCAGGTAGGCATGTTGCAGATACAGGGAGCGGATCAGTTCTTTGGTGCGTTCATCATTTGTACGGTGACTCGACAGCATTGTTTTTAAATTTCCGGGTTGGTTCCCAAATAGTTCCAGGATCCGTATAAAATTGCTGGGGTCTCCCACATCCATTGCATTGGATAGGGTTGCGATAGCCTGCCGGGGCTCATAGTCACCGGTTTCAAGGTACCGGGGCACAACATCATTGGCATTGCAGGCGGCAATAAAATGCTGAACCGGAAGTCCTGCTTTCCAGGCCATAAAACCTGCGCAGATATTCCCGAAATTGCCACTGGGTACACTGAATACCGGCGGCTGCTTTTCCTTCCATTGCTGCAGTGCGAAGAAATAATAAAACTGCTGTGGCAACCACCGGGCAACATTGATGGAATTGGCCGATGTGAGAAAGAGTTGGCTGGTTAGTTCGCTATCCCTGAATGCTCTTTTAACCAGTTGCTGACAATCATCAAAATTGCCGTCCACTTCAAGCGCATGGATATTATCACCAAAAGTGGTCAACTGTTTTTCCTGTACGGAACTTACTTTGCCGGAAGGATAGAGGATAACCACGCGTACTCCTTCCACCTTATGAAAGCCACTCGCAACCGCTCCCCCGGTATCACCCGAGGTGGCTACCAGCACAGTAATCGGCTGTTTTTCATTGCGGGCGAAATAGCCCAGGCAGCGACTCATAAACCGGGCTCCGATATCCTTAAAAGCAAGTGTAGGACCATGAAATAATTCCAGGGAATAGATTCCGTCGTACACCCGTTTTAGCGGTATCGGAAAATCAATGGTTTCAGCAACTATCCTGCGTAATTCATCCTCCGGAATGGTATCGCCAACAAAAGGACGAATCACTTCATAGGCAAGCGCTTCCCTCGATAATCCGGCTAAGTTGTTAAGGATGGCTGCCGGTAATTTCGGAATGCTTTCCGGAAAATACAAGCCCCCGTCAGGCGCCTGTCCCTGTATGGTGGCTGTTCTGAAATCAACCTTCGGCGCCTTATGCTGTAAACTATAGAATTGCAAGAATTAAGATTTAAGATTTAAGAATTAAGATTTATCCTTCCTTCCCTCTTCCTTTCCTCCCTTCCTCCCTTCCTCCCTGTTACGTACCTGACACCCCACACTATTGATTGCCGTCACGTATACTTTGGAGTCAATGCCCAACTGGTCGTATACATTTTTCATGATCTCCGCGATGCTATTGGCAGTTGCTTCTTCTTTGCTGAGCATGAAGATAGACGGACCTGAACCGCTGATGCCGCCACCCAATGCACCAGCTTCTTTGGAGCGTTGCTTTACTTCATCAAAGCCAGGTATCAGGATGCTACGAACCGGTTCAATGATCACATCTTCCAGTGATCTTCCAATCAGATCATAGTCTTCTTTTAAAAAACCAGCAACCAACCCGGCGATATTTCCCCATTGCCGGATGGCATCTTTCAGAAGTACTTCTTTTCTAAGAATCTGCCTGGCATCGGAAGTCCGCACTTCTATCTGGGGATGCACCACAGTTACCTGCAGGGGTGGTGCGGATAAGCTAATAATATCCAAGGGGAAGATGGACCGGATAAGCGTAACCCCACCCAGGATACAGGGCGTGATATTGTCGGCATGTTTTACACCACTGGCTACTTTTTCTCCCGCCATGGCAAAACGCACCAGGTCTTCATCCGAGAAAGGTTTCCCCAGCAGGTAGTTTGCACCAACCACTGCTCCGGCAGCACTGGCAGCACTGGAACCCAGCCCACTGCCGGGTTTAATTTCTTTGGTGATGCTGATCTCCATTCCAACAGGTTCGGGGATGGCCTGTAAAAGATCAAGCAGTGCGGCACCAGCTACATTCTGTGCCGGTTCTGTTGGCAGCTTGTATTCA
>CAZJNY010000224.1:0-6014 GCA_964547405.1 uncultured Flavihumibacter sp.
AAGACCATATTCGATGTCCACATTGTTTGGGCGTTTCAATCCTTTAACGGATCTGGCACTGTCAAGTTTGCCATTCAGATCAAAAACAAAAAGGCCGCCGTTTTCGTCTTTATCGGTTCCTACAATGAGGGAAGCAGAGGGATCATTCGGATGGATCCAGATGGCAGGATCATCGGTATCATGTTCAAGAGAGTCGGTAATAAAGATTGGTTGCAGTTCATTTCTTTTCTCAGCAACCGGAGCAGATGAACCAGCATTCATACAGGCGCCAAAAAAACAAATAAACACTATATAACAACTAAGTTGTGCTTTCATACTTTGATTGTTTTAACGGGTTAATTGAAGGGAAGCAGAAACGTTTTCTTCATCGAATTCGTTTTCCAATTCCAGATGAAGCAGGTTGTCTTCTATAAAAAATACACCTTTCAGACTATATTCCAGCAGGGAACCATCTTCCTTTTCCAGTTCTCCGAGGGCTTCCAGTTCACCTTCCGCAACCAGTTTAGTCAATTCTTCGATTTCCAGTTTTAATTCTATTTCTTTATGCACCTCTTCCAACTCACCGCAATCATCCACCAGTTCGGTTTCTTTCAGTTCAATCAGTACTTTGATTTCTTCTCCTTCAAATTCAATTTCAATTTTCTCTACCTCCGCTGCTGAAAGATTGGCAATATCTTCATTCACCAATCCAAACAGGTTTTTAAAAGAGGTAAATTGTTCAGCATTCTCTGCATCCAGTTCCCAGGCACCATAAATACCTTCATTATCCAACACTTCATAGGTAAACTCCAATGCTTCATTTACTACAACATTCTCCGTTGTTGCCTCTACAGAAACCAATTGGAAGGTGATTAATCGCTCTTCTTCATTCAGTATTGCATCATTTAAGTAATCTTCCGCCACTTCAAACTGGAGTTCAATTTCTTCCACATCTTTTGGAAACAGTACGGAGCCGGTTCCTGTCACCGGATCGAAGAGGAAGTCAAGATCAATTCCCTGATCCTCAGAACTGGTACAATCATCGATTTCATAAAAGGCTGTACCCCCTTTGATATAAGCAGCCAACTGATCTATTGCTTCTGAATCAGTAACCGCAAAATTAACACGTACCGTTTCAGTAAGTGGAACAATCGTTCCCGATAGCTCTTCACCGTCCGGGTCCACCCTGTCCTGTAATGTCAGTACTATACTGAATTCATCGCTGTCTTCCAGTTCAGCTCCGGCTTCATCTGCAAATCGGATTACCTGGGGAAGATCGGTTGCTTTTCGGGGCATAACCAGGTCTTGATTTTTTTTATCGCAACCGGAAATGACTAGCATCACAAGGCTGACTATAAGTAACAAATAGTGTTTCATATCCAAACTGATTTTAATTATTTAGTATTCCCCAGGTCAAATTTCACACCCAATCGCATCCACCAGCGATAGAACTCACGTTGAGCCATAACCGCTTTTGATCCGTAAAAAGATTCAAATGGCTGATTGGTTAAATTAAGGGCTTCTGCAAACAGTCGAAAGCGCTGACTGAATGCATAACTAGCATTCATATCGAGCTGCATACGGCTTTTGATATAAAGATCTTCATTGGAATTTCCGCCAACTTCCGAAAGGTATTCGCCATTGAAGTTAGCAGCCAGACGAATCACCAGTTTCCTGTTTTCGTAGGCCAGTGCCAGGTTACCTACATGTGTGGCTTGTCCGGGTAACCGGAAAGACTCCGTTTCATCCGGCTTGGTTTCATCCGCTTCCCTACTCTGAATAGTAGCTTTTGAATGCGTATAGGTATAATTGGTATACAGGTTTAGTTTACCCAAAAAACCTGGCAAAAAATCCAGTTTCCGCTGAAAGGCAAATTCGAGTCCCACCAGGTTGGCAGTATTCCCGTTCTGTGCCTGAATGATATCAATTCTTGGAATAATTGGTGTGCCGGTTTGCGGATAGGTTCCATTAAAAATCACGCGGCGGTAAATGAAATCATCCAGTTTTTTATAAAAGACGCCGGCTGAAGCAATTCCAACATTACCGAAATAATGTTCCAGCATAAGATCCAGGTTGAGCGCGCTGGTTGGTTTCAGGTCAGGATTGCCAAGATTGGCAACCCGATCTTCCCGGTTGATTTCCTGAGCAGGAATAATTTCTCCAAAGTTGGGTCTGGCATAGGAGCTTGCGATAGAAGCCCGCAGATTGGTATATCGGGAGAGTTCATATTTTCCCTGAATCTGGGGCAGTAAAAAACGATAGCTGGTGTTGCCGGAAACCGGACGAATGGCCTCCAAGTCGCCCTGATCATCTATGATTACATCTTTTGAATCATACTGTACATCGGTTTGTTCAAAGCGTAAACCACCAGTGAGTACTAATTTTCTGAACTGGTGTCGGCTCATGATAAAGCCGGAAACTACATTTTCGGTGGCGTCAAATGATTCCAGTGCTTCATCAATGGATTTAGTTTCCAGGTCTAATTCAAACAAACCCGGATTGGCATTGAAAAACCGGTTGAACAAGCCCATTTGAACAGGTCTTCCCATATCGTACCGGCCTTTTAAAAACTCCTTTTTTATTGGATCCTCATCAAATGCATCAGCAGTAGGAACACCTGCATCGCTACCATATACATCGCTGGTTATGGTATAGGATTTTTTCTTGAATCGGGCTTTGGCACCAAATTTCAATGTACCGTTGGAATTTCCTGTTTTATAGGGAATGCCTATTTCAAATTTCCCGGTAATATTCTGGTCTTTTGCATAACTGCCCCCGTAGGCTACTTCATCAAATTCATAATTGCTGCTGTTGGTATAACCCGCTGCATTTAATTGAGGAAACTTCCCGTTTGATACCGCAAAAGAGGAGGGTAATCCGGCGATAAACGCGGCTTCATGATCATACGGTGTATTCTGAATACCCTTAGAAAATTGCCCCTCATAGTTGAGATAAAATCCGGAAAACTTATGTTTTCCACCCAGGTTGATGGCGGTAATACTTTGCGATTCAAACCGGTCTTTCGTCAGCTTTTCAATTTCTTCGTCTTCCGGAATAAATACATACCGACGACGCCATTCACGGTCTGTAAACCGGCTGTAAATAGTTCTCAAATAAAGTTCATGCCGGTTGTTGAAACGGTAATCAAGGGTGCCGCTTAGACCTGCCCTTGTTCGGGTCAGTTCATAATCACGCAATTCAAGTTCATTGTCATTGGGTGCCTGCTCCCAATTATCGGATCCCAGTTGATTCAGGTAATAATTACCATTTAATAGCAGCCCCAGTTTTTCCTTTTTTCCAAAGCGCTGATCAAACTGCAACTGTCCCTGCCAATTAGGTTGTTGCATGAGTGCATTGTAACCACCAGCCAATGAACCGCTGATATGGGGCTTTTTGGATTGTGCGATTCTGGTAATCAGGTTTACTGACCCACCTACTGCATCTCCATCCATATCCGGACTCAGTGTCTTGCTCACTTCAATAGAGGCCAGTTGATCACTGGGAATGGCGTCGAGGGCAACAAACCGCACATCCGCTTCCGGACTGGGGATCTGTTCTCCATTGATATTGATATTGGTGAATTGAGGAGCCAGACCACGTACCAGCACATATCTTCCTTCACCCTGATCTCTTTCTATATTTACGCCCGGAACCCGTTGCAGGGCTTCGGCGGCATTGGGATCGGGAAACCTGCCAATCTGATCGGATGAAATGATATTTTTTATATTATCTGCATTCTTTTGTTGATTCAACGCTTTCGCCTGGCCCTGGAGATAACCGGCAATCACTACGCTGTTTAATTCAGGCGTACTGCTGCTAAGGTGAATCTGCAGAGTGCGAATGCTTCCTGCTTCCAGGTTAAGTTCCAGCACCGTGTCGCGATATCCCAGATAGGATATCTCCAATTGTATAGTGCCGGGCAGAGAATACAATGAAAAGGCACCATTTAAATCGGCGATGGTTCCATTGTTTGCCCCTTTGATCTGGATGGATGCGCCACCCAGTTTTGCTTTGTTGCCTGCATCATCCACCACTCCTCTTAGTAGCACATATTCATTCGAAGGCTGTGCCCAAACAAGGCTGGACAGAAAAGCAAAAAAACATAGAATGCCAACTTTTTTCATACAGGTTAATTTCTTTGGCAAATCTTGGGAAAGCCTGCTGAAATCTGTTTTTTGGGGCGTGAACAAATCAGCAACGGACCGTTAACAAGCGTTATCAGGACAGCAACAGCGTTTGATTTTTCAATCACATATCATTGACTATCAGACACTGATAAAATTCCAAAACCGGCATTAAGGAATTATTACCGGAATATTACCGTAACATCAACTGTAATCAGGGAAGACTTTGAACAAAAGCGCTAAGTGATTCTTCCGGAGCGAGTTGCAGTTTCTTTTTGACGCGGTACCGAACCACCCGGAGACTATCAGTGGTGATACCCAATAGCTTGGCAGTATCTGCCGATCCAATATTCATTTTAACCAATGCAAGCAGTCGCATTTCACTTTGCGTAAGTCCGGGAAACTGCTGTTGGAGATTGGATAACAATGTTGGGTGCACCTTATCGAAAATAAGCCGGAACTCTTCCCAGTAATTATCCTGGCCAAAACTGATGGTGATTTTTTGAAGCAACTGCCTTAAAGCTTTTTTCTGATCCCGTTTATCCTCTTTCAGCAGGTCCTGCAACCCGGACCGCAATTCTTCCAGCACTTCATTTTTTTGCATCAGGTGAAGAATATGGGAAGACAATTCCTGGCTCTTGATATCCAGTTGCTGTTTGAGAGAGGTTTCCTCCAGTTGTTGTCTTTTTAGTTCCGACTCCATCAGGCCTTTTTCTGTCTGAAACAGTTGCTGGTTCCGTTCATTCAATAACTTCTCATTCCGAATCTTCATTTTTTGCCGGTTATATACCAGGAATGCCACCACCGCGATCAATACCAAAACGGCAAGGGAGGCTGCCAGAATCAGCAGGTTCAGCTGGCGATCCGCCTGCAGGCGTTCAATCTGGGCATTTTTCTTGTCTGTTTCATGAATGGTTTGCAATAAACCAAGCTGGTTGGCATTTTCCCTGGTATAAATAGACTGAATCAGTTGCCTGCTCATTTCCAGATAAGCATATGCACTGTCAAACTGTTTGAGCGCAGCGAAATTTTGAGCAATATCGCGGTAGGCGCTTTGCAGCTGATACTTTTCTGCCGTTTGTAGGGCCAGGGAAGCGGCCTGCCTGGCAAAAATCATCCCTCTTGCCGGATCACCGCGTTTGCTGAACACATCTCCCAAATTATTGATGACTTCAATTTGCTCCAGAATTTTTCCGCTGGAACGGTACCCTTCCAGCGACCGGTTGAAATAATGGTAGGCCGAGTCGTACTGTTGCTGATCTTCCAGGATGGAACCAAGATGCTCGTAGATTTTTGCCAGAATGGCTGTATCACCAGACTGGCGCGCTTCTTTCAAAGCAAGTTGTTGAAAATAATAGGCGGAGTCATAGTTCAATTCCTTTTCATAGAGATGTCCGACCTGACCATAGGTTTCCGCCAATCCGGTTTTATTGCCGGATCTGGTATACAACTCAAGGGCTTCCCTGAATTGCTTCCAGGCGATATCAGTTTGTTGATTGTAATAATATAGTGTGCCAATCCTGTTCAGGTTGGCAGCAAGCGGATCTGTATAAGGAAGTTGCCTGTATATTTTATCTGCATTTAGCAAATGTTGCAGTGCAACAGAATAATTTCCGAGATGATAATACAATTGCCCCATTTCCTGCAGGCAGTTGGCCTCACCCAGAGGATCTTCCAGTAAGCGGAACTGCTCCAATTTGTTTCGAAGCACTACAAAACCGGAATCTGTAGCTGTTTGGGCAGCTGCATACCAGGGAAAAGTGATCAAATAAAATGAAAGTAGAAATGCTTTAATGCGAATCATGGTTTAAGTTCTGCCTGCCTGCAAAACTCAAGGGCAAACCTGAATAAAACCGCTACTACCAGATTGGAAACAATAAATTAATATTGGTGAGTAGTATTCTGTTTATG
>CAZJNY010000225.1:0-3463 GCA_964547405.1 uncultured Flavihumibacter sp.
CGGTGGACAGCTTACGCTACCACAACCAGCAATGGAACTGGTTTCATTATTACCTGGCAGGACAACAGCTTGAGCTGAACCAGGACAAGCTGGCGTTAAGCATCGGCCAATATATGATTTCCTCTGAGCAGGCCAGTCTGCAGCAGATGCAATTGAAAGCGAACGGAAATAAGTTTCAGGTGACAGGCACTATTCCGGAGGTACAATTATCCGGAAGCCCGGCATCACTGAAGGATCCACTGGCAGGTATTAAAAAAGTCAAACTAACCAGTCCGGATATTCAATTTGTATTGAAAGAAACAACAGCGTTTGAAGAAACAGGGACTGCTGAAAATCGGCCAACCTCTTTGCCGGCTATGGAATTAACGAATCCTACACTACAGCTTTCCAAAATTGCAGAAGGAAAAACAACCCAATTATTCAGTAACAAAGGAGGGAAACTAATAACAGATGCAATCAGTATTAAAGATGGGCAGCTAACTACGCCAATGCTAGATTTGTATCTGAAAGAAATTATTGCCCTACCGGAAAAAACAAATCTTCGTATTGGCGATTTTCAATTGCGCTCAACTGATTTTACCCTAGACAGAAACCTTCAAACCAATATTGAGAAAATCCTGCTAAAAAACGGATCGATAGATCATCAAACAGAAAACTATCAGTTACGAATCGATGATATCATGGTGATGAACAAAGACCAGATTTATTTCTCCAGCAAAAAGGAAGAACTTATTAAGTTTTTAAAACAACTTCCATCTATCAATCTGGAAGCCAGGCAGGTTCATTACCAGACAAAAGATCGCAATTGGGAAGTCTATAAAGTACTGGCGGATGCTGATAAAAAAATTATTGGATTCGACAGCATTCGTTTCAGCAGTCTGATCAGCAAGGACAGTTTCCTTTCCAGGGCTCCGTATCAGACAGATTTTATTGAATTTAATGCCGGTAAAGGAAGAGTGATCGGATTAGAACGGCAAATCAGAGAGATGGATACCATCTGGCAGGCCAACCGCATTGAGATGGATAAGTTTCATATGCAGGTGGACCGCGATAAAAGAAAGCCCGAAGACAGTATTCTTTACCGGCCCCTGTTACCGGGACTCATAAAAAAAATACCAATCAATGTCGAAATAGGGGCCACACTTTTGACCAATTCCAGAATTCAGTACAGCGAGGTCAGTGGCAAAACCGGCAAACAGGGAACGGTCTGGTTTAATGACCTAAACCTGGTTGCAGGACCCATTAAAAATTATGAACTCACCCAAAAAGATTCCCTTCGTTTAACAGCAACCGCACTATTCATGGATAGTGGGCACCTACGGTTCGGGTTTCAGCAATCCTACCAGGATTCGCTCGCCGGATTTTTTATGCTGGCCCGCATGGGAAAGATGGAGTTAAACGCATTGTCTCCTTTATTGATGCCTCTGTTCAATCTGCACATCAAACAGGGTCGGGCAGACAGTGTCTGGTTACGGGTAAAAGGCAATGATTATTTTGCCTATGGTCATATGGAGCTGGACTACCATAAATTAAAGTTTGCAATCTTCGATGAGAAAGGAAGAAAAAAGAAATTCACCAGTTTTCTGGCCAACCTGCTGATCAAAAATAAAAATGGTAAAAAGGGATTGGTGTACCAGGAACGTGTCCGGAATAAATCCACCTTCAATTACTGGGGCAAAATTGCCTTAAGCGGATTAATGACCAACCTGGGTGTCAAATCCAACAGAAAATATATTCGTAACTATAAAAAAGAAGCAAAACGACTGGAAATTCCAATTGAATTGCTGGATTAAGTGTATGTCTTCTTCCTACTTATTGATCATCCTTGGAATTGCCATCGTTTATATCATTGTTGCCTGTGCTAAATTAAAATGGCATCCTTTATTGGTTTTGTTATCGGCTGCTTTACTGGTCGGCATACTCAGTGGCATGTCTGCCAAACAAACCATGGAAACCATCCTGAGCGGATCCGGGGCCATCTTTGCAAGCATTGGTTTCCTGATCATATTGGGAAGTTTTCTGGGCGAAGTGCTGGAGAAAACGGGGGCTGCGGCCAGCATTGCCCGTCAACTGGTTAACCGGTCAAAGCAATCCCGGATACCCTATCTTACGCATGCACTTGGCTTGTTGGTTGGAATACCTGTTTTTTGCGATGCCGGTTTTATCCTGCTATCCCGACTGATTCAGTCAATGAATAGCATTCAGGGAAGTTCTGTGGCTTCCCTGCAAATATCCCTGGGTACGGGTTTATATGCATCACATGTACTGATCCCTCCAACACCCGGACCAATGGCGGCAACGGGCAACCTTGGACTGGAAAACCAGCTTGGGTGGGTAATCGCATTCGGACTGGTATTATTGCTACCAATTGCTATTATCACAAGCATGCTTATCCGAAAAATGGACAAACAGTTGTTCAGTTCTCCGCTTGAACCAATGCAGGAAGCAGCCACCACTGTTCCGGCAGGCAATATTCAACATTCACTGTTTTTAGCGCTCCTGCCACTGCTCCTGCCCCTGGTACTGATCACAGCAGGTTCCGTTGCCCCCCTTTTATTCAGCAATCCCCTTATCAGCAATGGGGTTCAATTTTTAGGGAACCCGGTGGTAGCGCTGGCGATCAGTGCACTGCTTGCATTGGTTCTGCTGGCAGGAAAGCAGCGCCAACAATGGGGCGCCTGGTTTCAGGAGGCATTGATACAATCCGGTCCGATTATTTTTATTACAGCGGCAGGAGGTGCATTTGGTGCGGTCTTAAAAGCCACCCCGCTGCAGGAAATCTTAGCCGGATACCTGCAAACTTCCAGCATTCCCAACTGGGCCATCTACCCGGTTGCATTTCTGCTGGCGGCCGTGTTAAAAACTGCGCAGGGATCCTCCACCGCTGCCCTGATCATAACCTCGGCTTTATTATTTCCGGTCATGGGATCCTTTGATTTAAGCACACCACAACAGGCATTGGTGGTGCTGGCAATCGGTTCGGGTGCGATGACGGTGAGCCATGCCAACGACAGTTATTTCTGGGTCATTCATCAATATGGAAAAATACCAGTCAATAAATTATACCGTTCCTATACCCTGCTTACAGCAGCAATGGGAATTACTACCCTGCTGGGTGTGCTGGCGCTTTATGTGCTAACAGGATGATCAGCAAATCCATCACATTGGTTTGGGTAGGACCGGTTTTCACCAAACCACCGGAGGATGAAAAAAACGTATAGGCATCCTGGTTAGTAAGAAAGGATTGAGGATCCGGTCCGTTTTTTCTAATCTTGTTCAGTAGCTGTTCATCCAGTACAGCACCGGCGGCATCAGTTGGCCCATCTGTTCCATCGGTACCTCCGCTTAAGATGGCAAAAGAATAGCTATTGAGCTGATCACGCAATTCAGCTGACTTCAAACATTCCACCAACACAGACAGCATCAGCTCCTGATTCCTGCCTCCTTTTCCTGAACCGGTAAG
>CAZJNY010000225.1:3563-5913 GCA_964547405.1 uncultured Flavihumibacter sp.
CGTACCCTGTCAAATAGCGGATCACCCGGTTTGGGTGTTTCCAATAGTGGATCCGCTTTTAATTTTTCAAAATGCCGCCTCAGACAGACTGGCATCTGTTCGGTTATACCAAACCGATAGAGCAACTGCTCCACATCTGCGATACTGCTGTTATCAGGATAAAAAGGACCACTCGCAATAACGGAAAGATCATCACCCGGAACATCGCTGAGAACCCCCACTTCTATGGTTGCACCGCCGGCAAGCCTGGCCAGTTGTCCGCCTTTAATCAGGGAGAAATGCTTTCGGACTGCATTCATTTCGGAAATGGAAGCACCGGAAGCCAGGAGCGATTGATAAAACTGCTGCAGTTCTTCCTGGTTACAGCCTCCGGGAAGATCCGCTACCAGTGCACTGGCACCACCACTCAGCAATACCAGCAGGAGGTCCTGCTGGTGTAAACTGCCCACCAGGTTGCGGATCCTGGCACCTGCCTCAAAACTTTTTCCATCCGGAACCGGATGACCCGCTTCCAACTGAGGCCAGGAAAGCTCTACCAGTGCATGATCATGTTTCGTAACAACAAGCGCTTCATCTACCCAATCGCCCAGGATTTTTTTCGCCTCCAGGGCCATGGCGGAAGCTGCTTTGCCCATCGCCAGCAGCACCAGTCGCCGGAAATCACCCCGCTGAAACCAGTTCTCCCCTATTCGGATAGCATACTCTTTCTTATCCAGGAAAGCCGGCATAAATACGGAAGGCAGTACCGCTTCTACACCCGCCTGAAAAATGGAACCCGCAGTATCACTGTTCATTTTCCCAAGATAGGACTTAAATAAAACGAACGACTGTTATTGAATTTCCAATAAATCATTAACTTCGGTTCAATTAGTTGTTTAGCTAACTAATTTTCAGCTCATCACGAAACATCTACTTGTTATATGAAAAGAACGATCAGAAAAGTGGCGGTACTGGGCAGTGGAGTCATGGGCTCACGGATTGCCTGTCATTTTGCGGGAGTAGGTATTGAGGTTATCCTGATGGATATGGTGCCCAAAGAAGCACAGGACTCGAAGGATAAAGCGGCCCGCAACAAGCTGGTGAATGAGGCATTGCAGGCGGCACTGAAATCCAATCCTTCTCCGGTATATAGTAAAGAGGTGGCGAAGCGGATCCGGACCGGCAACTTTACCGACAACATGAAAGAGATCGCTGGTGTGGACTGGATCATCGAAGTAGTAGTTGAGCGCCTGGATATTAAACAGCAGATTTTTGAGCAGGTGGAGCAGTATCGGAAACCCGGTACACTTGTCAGCTCCAATACATCCGGCATTCCCATCCATATGATGGCTGCGGGCAGGTCGGAAGATTTTCAACAATATTTCTGCGGCACCCATTTTTTCAACCCGCCGCGCTACCTGCGCCTGCTGGAAATCATTCCGACTCCGGCCACCAAACCTGAAGTGGTGGATTTCCTGATGCAGTTCGGCAGTTTACAATTGGGAAAAACAACCGTGCTCTGTAAGGATACACCTGCTTTTATCGCCAACCGGATTGGTGTATATGGCATTATGGCGATATTCGGACTGGTAGACAAACTGGGACTCACCATTGATGAAGTGGATGCGCTGACCGGTCCTGTAATCGGTCGCCCTAAATCAGCTACGTTCCGCACCGCCGATGTGGTGGGCATTGATACCCTGGTGAAAGTGGCAAAAGGAGTGGCGGATAATTGTCCGGAGGATGAGCAGCGTGCTGCCTTCACCATACCTGCCTGGCTGGAAAAAATGGTAGCCAACAACTGGCTGGGCGATAAAACAGGGCAGGGCTTCTTCAAAAAAACCAAGGGAGCAGGTGGAGAAAAAGAAATTCTCACACTCAACCTTTCCACCTTGGAATATGGCCCGCGACAGAAGCCAAAATTTGCCGGACTGGAAGCTGCCAAACCGGTGGAAGACCTGCCAACGCGCTTGAAAATGCTGGTGCAGGCATCTGACAAATCAGGAGAGTTCTATCGTCATTTTCATTATGGACTATTTTCGTATATAGGTCACCGTATACCTGAGATCTCTGATGAACTCTATCGCATTGATGATGCCATGATGGCCGGCTTTGGCTGGGAAATAGGGGCATTTGAAAGCTGGGATACACTTGGGGTAGCCAAAACCGTTAGTAAGATGAAGGAAGCAGGTTATTCCGTAGCTCCCTGGGTAGACGAAATGCTGGCAGCCGGGCATACAAGCTTTTACAAAGTGGAAAACGGCAAACGGTTGTATTATGATATCGCAACAAAAGCCTACCAGCCGATACCAGGAGGAGAAGCCTTTATTGTGATGAAAAATTTTGAAGGACAGACCGTCTGGAAAAATGC
>CAZJNY010000226.1:0-4222 GCA_964547405.1 uncultured Flavihumibacter sp.
CTTAGGTTTTACCTAAGAAATTGAATTAAGAATTAAGATTTAAGAATTAAGATTTAAGAATTAAGATTTTTCTAAAGATGCCTAGTGGATTTCCGAGATCTAAAGTTCTCAATTAACGACTGAACTCCATGCCCCAAATCTTAATTCTTAAATCTTAATTCTTAAATCCTATACGTCGTTCCCTCCAGCGCCAACTGTGTATTCTCAAATATCTCCCGGGCTTCGTCTTCGAATTGGTGAAGTTTTTCGTATTTGGAGCTGAAATGACCAATCAGCAGCCGGCCCACATTGGCCTTGCTGGCAATGCTTGCCGCTTCATGCGTAGTGCAATGAAAACGTTTTGCCGCCCTGTCTGCCAGGTCTTTCAGATAGGTGGTTTCGTGATAGAGCAGATCCACTCCTTTGACTGCATCAATTAAATTCTCATTGTAACAGGTGTCTGCTGAATAGGCATACGAATGTGGCGGAGGAGCAGGATCCGTTACCCATTCATTGGAAATCAGGTTGCCTGATTTGGTGCGGTAATCTTCTCCCCATTTGAGGCGGTCATAAAACGCAGCGGGCACTTCATGCCGGATGGCTTTCTCCGGGTTAATCTTTCGCGGTGCCTTTACCTGGTCGAACCGAAATCCCCAGCAGGGAATGCGGTGATAGGTTGAAAATGCGGTCACCCTGAATTTATCAGTTTCAACCAGGATGCCGGATTCCAGCGGATGGAAATGCAGGAGATAGGGCAGTTGGGTATCGGCAACTTTCAATTGAATATTGATAATCGTCAATAAATCCGCCGGTGCATAGAGGTGCAAATCAAGCTCTCTACCCAATAACCCCATACTTGTTAGCAGGCCAATCAAGCCAAAATAATGATCCCCATGCAGGTGAGAAATAAATATGTGCTGAATCTTGCTGCGCCGGATTTTGTACTTGGCCATTTGCATCTGGGTGCCTTCACCGCAATCAACCAGGAAAAGGTGCTCATCCAGGGTAACCACCTGTGCCGTGGGATGCCGGTCAAATGCAGGAAGGGCAGAGTTGTTGCCCAGAATCGTAACAGCCATCATAGCTTAATCGTTGTTGAATAAAGGTTCTCCGTCGTCGAGTAGTTCCCGCTCAATTTCTTCCATCTGCACAATATCCCAGGCTTCTGACTCCGTAGGAGTAGGACTCAAAATCTCCAGCAATTGCTGCTCATCAAGATAATTTTCTACCTGTGGCTGCAGTTCGCAGAGCACAAAGGAGGCATTGTTTTCATAAAATGACTGTTGTATCTTGACTAGCGTTTCAGCAATGGACAGCTCCATCGATTCAACAGCGTTGAAATTAAGGACCAGGTTTTTAACGTCATTTTGCAGGTAGCCGACCAAACTTGCTTCCAGTTCTGCTGTCATATTAGCAGTCAAATTTGGTTCCAGGACGGTAATGGCATGAAATTTCTCCTTGGTATCAATTTTGACCTGCATAATGTTTAAATTTTAGTATGGATTTTAACGTTATTAGGGTGGCGGTGAAGCAAACCTAAACTCAAAAATATTCGTTATTATTGTATAACACACAACTACTTATAAAATGGACAACAATTTTTCAGCCCAGGTAAAGGAGATCATCTCGTTCAGCAGGGAGGAGGCGTTGAGGTTGGGTAATGATTTTATCGGTACGGAGCACTTGCTGCTTGGGCTGATAAGAGAAGGTGACAACACCGCTGTCCGTATTCTCAAGAGTTTTAATGTGGACCTCTATGAACTGCGCAAGGAAGTGGAATTGGCGGTGAAGGATAAGACCGGAAAGAATATTGCCAATATCAACAGTTTACCACTTACCAAGCAGGCAGAGAAAGTAATTCGGGTTACTGTTCTGGAAGCAAAGGCCCTGAAAAGCCCCACTGTTGAAACGGAACACCTCATGCTTTCCATTCTCAAGAACAAAGAAAATATCGCTACTCAAATCTTAAATCAGTTTGACGTGGATTACGATTTATTCCGAAATGAACTCGGTGTTGTGAAGAGCAACGATGTAAGAAGTGAATATCCGGATGAAAATGAAGATGATTTTGATGAAGAGAAAAAATACAGCCAGCAGAAATCCAAACAGGCAGGAGCTACCAAAAGCAAAACTCCTGTGCTGGATAATTTCGGAAGGGATATCACCCGCATGGCTGAATCCGGTTCCTTAGATCCCATTGTTGGTCGGGAAGAAGAAATCGAAAGAGTATCTCAGATTCTGAGTCGCCGTAAAAAGAACAACCCCATCCTTATTGGTGAACCCGGTGTTGGTAAAACCGCTATCGTGGAAGGCCTCGCACTACGGATTGTTCAGCGTAAGGTATCGCGGGTATTGTTTGACAAACGGGTAATATCACTGGATCTGGCTGCCCTTGTAGCCGGCACCAAATACCGCGGACAGTTTGAAGAGCGTATGAAAGCCATCATGAATGAGCTGGAGAAAAACCGCGATGTGATTCTCTTTATCGATGAAATTCATACCATCGTTGGCGCTGGCGGAGCTAGTGGTTCCCTGGATGCGTCCAATATTTTCAAACCTGCTCTTGCGCGTGGCGAATTACAATGTATCGGTGCTTCCACCCTCGATGAATACAGAATGTATATCGAAAAGGATGGCGCCCTCGATCGTCGCTTTCAGAAAGTAATGGTAGATCCTCCAAGTGTGGATGAAACCATTATGATTCTGAACAATATCAAATCCAAATACGAAGAATATCACAATGTGAATTATTCGGATGATGCGATTGATGCCTGTGTGAAGCTCAGTGACCGCTATATGACGGATCGTCTGTTGCCCGACAAAGCCATCGATGTACTGGATGAGGTAGGTGCCCGGGTGCATTTGAAAAATATCAATGTACCGGAAGAAATCCTGGAACTGGAGCGCAAGATTGAAGACGTGAAGAATGAAAAGAACCGGGTGGTAAAAAGTCAGAAGTTTGAAGAAGCAGCTTCTCTCAGAGATACGGAAAAACGTTTGCAGGAAGAACTGGAAAGAGCAAAAGCGCAGTGGGAAGAAGAAAGCAAGCACAAACGGTATCCCATAAGCGAAGAAGATATTGCCGAAGTGGTAAGTATGATGACAGGCATTCCGGTTAAACGGATGGTGCAGGCCGAGAGCGAGAAACTGAAGAAAATGTCGGAAGACATGCGTGGTATGGTCATCGGTCAGGATGAAGCGATTCAGAAAGTTGTGAAAGCTATCCAGCGGAACCGTGTGGGATTGAAAGATCCGAAGAAACCAGTTGGTACGTTTATCTTCCTCGGTCCAACCGGGGTTGGTAAAACTGAGCTGGCACGTTCCCTTGCCCGTTATATGTTTGACAGTGAAGATGCACTGGTACGGATCGACATGAGTGAATACATGGAGAAATTCACCATCAGCCGACTGATTGGTGCGCCTCCGGGCTATGTAGGATATGAAGAAGGTGGTCAGCTGACAGAGAAAGTTCGCCGTAAGCCTTATTCTGTAATCCTGCTGGATGAAATCGAAAAAGCACACCCGGATATTTACAATATTCTGCTGCAGGTGCTGGACGATGGCCAGTTAACGGATGGCTTGGGTCGTAAAGTGGATTTCAAGAACTGTATGATCATCATGACTTCCAATATTGGTGTACGGCAGCTGAAAGATTTCGGTGAAGGTGTGGGCTTTGCAACCGCTGCAAGATCTGCCAGCTCTGAGGAAAACAATAAGGCCGTAATTGAAAAAGCATTAAAGCGAACCTTTTCTCCGGAGTTCCTGAACCGTATTGATGATGTGATCATTTTCAATTCACTCGATAAAGGACATATCTTCCAGATTATTGATATCCTGTTGAAGGGAGTGTTGAAGCGCCTGAACAACCTGGGCTTCACCCTCGAACTGACCGAAGAAGCGAAAAGCTTTATTGCAGAGAAGGGCTATGACGCACAGTTTGGTGCCAGACCCCTGCACCGGGCATTGCAGAAATACCTGGAAGATCCCCTGGCAGAAGAGATTCTGAACATGACGATCAAACAGGGCGATGTACTGATTGCTGATCTGGATAAGGAGAACAATAAAATCTTCTTCACGCTCAGTGAGTCTGCTCCCAAAAAAGAAAAATCAGCATCTTAAGATTCTAAGTAAATTCTAATAAAAGGCTACCCGAAATGGTAGCCTTTTTTGTATCTTAAAAAACATGAGTAAACGCCTGCAAAAGACAGAAACTCCTTTTTATTTTAAGCTCCTGACGGTGGGG
>CAZJNY010000226.1:4232-5885 GCA_964547405.1 uncultured Flavihumibacter sp.
TCCTAAAAAAGAAAAATCAGCATCGTAAGATCTAATCTGATTTCAATATAAAGGCTACCCGAAATGGTAGCCTTTTTTGTATCTTTTACTCATGGGTAAACAACTGCAAAAGCAAGAAACTCCTTTCTATTTTAAGCTCCTGACGGTTGGGTGCATTCTGCTTCTAATCATTACCTGGATTCTGGCCATTCAGGCATTTCCTTCCCTGCCATCGACAATCCCGTCTCATTTTAATGCAAAGGGCGAAGTGGATGGCTATAGTTCGAAAGCGACCATTTTTCTCCTGCCTGCCGTTGGCACATTTACACTTTCCATTCTTTTATTGGTAGGTCCGTTAAAAGCCCGATTCGGTAGTTTTCCAACTTCGATGTATACCGTACAATTGAATCCTCTAACAGAAGCCAGGTTGCTGAAAGTGATCGCGTTTTTAACAGCCCTGCTATTTTTGATCATAGAGATCCTGATCATTCGGGCTGCCAAAACCGGACAGTCGCCCAAAGATTTCTATTGGGTATTCATACTTGTTGGCATTCTTGTCATCTATCCCTTCATCGAAATGGCCCTCGACAAAAAGAAGAAAGTTTAATTTTTCACGTCTCACATCTCACATCTCACGTCTCACTATATTTGCTCCATGGCTGTCAGAAAGAAAATCATTATCACCATTGACGGATGGAGTAGTTGCGGCAAAAGTACTGTTGCCAAACAATTGGCGAGAGAACTGAACTATGTATATATAGATAGTGGTGCCATGTACCGGGCAATTACCCTCTATATGTTGCGCAACCATATCGACTGGACAAATACCGAAGAAGTCAAAGAAGCACTTCGGAATATCCAGCTTGATTTTCGATACAATGACCATAGCCAGCAATCCGAGATTTTTCTGAATGATGAAAATGTAGAATATGTTATACGCGACCTGGTTGTAGCGGAGAAAGTAAGTGAAATTGCTGCCATCCGGGAAGTGCGTGAATTCGCTGTGAAGCAACAACAGGCCATGGGAAAGAAAAAAGGTATAGTGATGGATGGCCGCGATATTGGAACGGTTGTATTTCCCCAGGCGGAATTAAAAATTTTCATGACGGCCGACAATGCCGTACGTGTTGAACGCCGGTTTAAGGAATTGTATGAGAAAAATCCGAATGTAACTATTGAAGAGGTTAAGAACAACCTCGAGATGCGAGACTATATCGACAGCAATCGTGAAGTGAGTCCGCTTCGGCAGGCGGAAGATGCTCTCGTACTGGATAATTCCAAACTCACCATGCCTGAACAATTGACGATTGCATTGAACTGGGTGAAAGAGCGTCTTCCTTCCTGATTTTCAATCCCCTTAACGAGTTTTTCCCGATTTCGTAAATGCTTTTCCGCATTGCGTAAATGGTCTCCTTTTACCTACCGGTAAATTTGCGCCTTATTAACAGAAGGACGAAATGAGACAAATTGTACTGGTATTTATATTGGTTTTCAGTGTTTTAGCATCAGTTGCGCAATCGGGAAAGGGTATACTTAAAGGAACTATTTCTACTGCAGATAAAAAACCGGGAGAAGGAGTAACAGTTGTTTTACAACCGGTTAACAGAACTGTTCTGGCTGATAATAAGGGTAATTATAGCTTCACAGGACTGGATGCAGGTGAATATACTCTCC
>CAZJNY010000227.1:0-3632 GCA_964547405.1 uncultured Flavihumibacter sp.
AATACTGCATTTTTTTCTTACTGTACTCCTGATGATTACGAAGATCAAAATCAGTACGGGAATGAATGCCTTCCACCTCCTTAAAACCAATGGGGAAATTGTACTCGATATCACAGGCCGCATCGGCATAATGGGCCAGCTTCACATGGTCATGGAACCGGTAGTTTTCAGCCGGGATACCCATTCCCAGGTGCCATTTCATGCGTTCCGCTTTCCAGTATTCGTACCATTCTTTCTGTGTGCCAGGCCGAATAAAGAACTGCATTTCCATCTGTTCGAATTCCCGCATGCGGAAAATGAACTGGCGGGCAACGATTTCATTACGAAACGCCTTTCCCACCTGGGCAATTCCGAAGGGGATTTTCATCCGCCCGGTTTTCTGCACATTGAGGAAATTTACAAAGATACCCTGGGCAGTTTCCGGCCGCAGGTAGACCATATTATCGTCGTTTTCCCCGGATACCGCCCCAAATTCGGTGGCAAACATGAGGTTGAACTGCCGCACATCGGTCCAGTTGCAGGTACCGCTGATGCTGCATTTTATCTTATTTTCCTCGATCAGGGTTTTGAGTCCCGCGAAATCTTCTTTAGCCAGAAGCTGATCCATCTGGGTTAACAGAGCCTTGCCGGCTTCTTCCGGAAGGGTTTCCACGTGGGCTTCAATCAGGTGATCCACGCGGTAGCGCTTTTTGGAATCCTTGTTATCGATCATCGGATCACTGAAATTATCCACGTGTCCGCTGGCTTTCCAGGTGGTCGGATGCATAAAGATGGCTGCATCAATCCCTACAATATTTTCATGCAACTGGGTCATCCACTTCCACCAGTCGTCCCGGATATTTTTCTTCAACTCACTGCCATACTGGCCATAATCGTACACAGCACTCAATCCGTCATAGATCTCACTGGAGGGGAAAATGAACCCGTATTCCTTGCAATGGGAAATAATCGCCTGAAACTTATTGTTATCATTTGCCATAAGTGCGCAAATATAGTAAAATACTCCACCCGACCGGTGCCACCGGTCGGGTGGCACCGGTCGGGTAAAGCTTAGAGTTTTTCGTTGGAGCGATGGCGGTCCTGATCGCGGAGGGTTTTCTTGGCCATATTTTTTTCGAAGGCGGCGGTCAGGTCTACCCCGGTCTGGTTGGCCAGGCAGATCAGCACCCAGAGAACATCTGCCATTTCATCGCCAAGCTCGCGGCCTTTGTCAGATTCCTTGAAGGATTGCTCTCCATATTGCCGAACCATCAGGCGGCTCAATTCCCCCACTTCCTCCATCAAAATACCCAGATTCGTGAGTTCATTAAAATACCGCACGCCCACTGTTCGGATCCAGTCATCTACCCGCAGCTGCGCGTCCTTGATTGTTATTTCCTGCATATTTTTTGCTTTACCCGACCGGTGCCACCGGTCGGGTGGCACCGGTCGGGTGAGTTATTCTTTTTGTTTGGTGTCTATGAGAATGGTCACCGGCCCGTCGTTGACCAGGGAAACTTTCATGTCGGCGCCAAAAACACCGGTACCGATGGGTTTGCCCAGATCGGCTTCCAGCCGGGCGATCAGTTTTTCATAAAGCGGAACCGCCACCGGAGGTTTACTGGCCCGAATATAGGACGGACGATTGCCTTTTTTGGTGCTGGCATGCAGGGTGAACTGGCTTACCAGCAGCAAATCGCCTCCAATTTCTTTCAGGGAACAATTCATCACCCCCTCCGCGTCATTGAAAATCCGCAATTGCACAATTTTGCCGCTAAGCCAGGAGATGTCTTCCTCTGTATCGCTATCCTCGATACCAACCAGCACCAGCAAACCGGGACCAATGGCCGAAACCTGCTTCTGATCAATTTCCACCGAAGCGGACTCCACCCTCTGTATAACTACTCGCATTAATTTGTACCTTTCCTTTGTGAGGATCGAAAATAGATATTCTGCGCTTACCCTGCTCTGTTGGATCCTGTGGATTTTGCCCTCCTGCCAGAAAGCAACGAAGGATGATCTGCCGGAGCTGGCCAGTCTTGAGTTGCGGTTTCATCCCCTGATGCAGGGAGCTCCTCTAAATTTAAATACCAGCTATACCCTTCCCGGTGGTGAAACATTTGAGCCTCGGGTTTTCAAATTTTACTGCGGGCAAATTGTTGGAAAAATGCAAACCGGCGCAAGTGTCAAGAGCACCGGCGACCCTTATTTCCTGGCTGATGCCGCTCAACCGGCAACATTAGCAATCAGGACCAACATCCCCGCGGGCAGGTATCCATCTTTTGAATTTTTGCTGGGTGTTGACAGTGCCCGCAATGTAAGCGGTGTTCAATCAGGAGCACTGGATCCTCTAAAAGGGATGTTCTGGACCTGGAACAGCGGTTATATATTCGCCAAACTGGAAGGCCGCAGTCCGGATGCCAGCACACCTAATAATGCGGTAGAATATCATATCGGCGGATTTCGGGTGCCGTACAATGCCGCACAAACCATTAACCTGCCAGTAACCGGAAGCACTGCCCTGCAACCCGGACAAACATTGGTTCTGGATATTGATGTAGAACTCGAAAAATGGTTCACAGGCCCCTATCCGTTACGCATCGCCAGCAATTCAGTAGCCATGACACCCGGAGAACTCGCCTGGAATATATCCCGCAATTTCAGCGGACTGTTTACCGTTACCCAAAGCAGTGTGGAAGAATGAAAACGATCTACTACAGTTCCCTGCTCCTGCTTCTGTTTGCGCTGATGCAATGGGGTATCAGCTGCACCAAAAATGATAATGGTAAAGACCAGCTGCAATCATTAAAATTTCAAAAACCGGAAGGATGGCCGGATCCGGTTTATGATTTCGCTTCCAACCCGCTCACCAAAGAAGGTGTAGCACTTGGGAAAAAACTTTTTTTTGACGGACAGCTTTCCAAAGATGGGAATTTCCCCTGTGTAAGCTGTCACCAGCCCTTTGCAGCTTTTGCCACCTTTGAACATGATCTCAGTCATGGTTTCAATGACCAGTTTACCACCCGGAATGCACCCGGACTTTTTAACCTGGCATGGCATAGCAATTTTCATCATGATGGAGGGATTACTCATCTGGATTTGCAACCACTGGCACCAATAACCGCACCCAATGAAATGGCAGAGACGATCGAAAATGTCCTGAATAAACTGAATGCGGATGCTGATTACCAGAAAGAATTTGCAAAAGTGTTTGGGAGTCCGGAGATCACAACGGCTAACATGACCAAAGCACTATCGCAGTACATGCTGATGCTGGTATCCTCCAATTCAAAATATGACCAGGTGAAACGCGGAAAGGCAAGTTTTGATGTAAATGAGGAAGCCGGATATGCCATTTTTCTGGAGAAGAAATGCAATAGCTGTCATGCTGAACCCCTGTTCACCAACCTCGAATTTATGAGCAATGGATTACCGTTGAATCCTGCATTTAATGATGTTGGTCGCATGCGCATCACCGGTAGTAAGGCTGATTCTCTCAAATTCAAAGTCCCGAGTCTGCGTAATGTGGCCCTCACTTTTCCTTATATGCATGATGGTCGTTTCTGGAACCTGGAAGATGTCTATCAGCATTATAATCAGACCATCCCATTAAGTTCAGTAGAACGCTCGCTCTTAACTGAATTTCTGAAGAC
>CAZJNY010000227.1:3732-5871 GCA_964547405.1 uncultured Flavihumibacter sp.
TCTTCCTTACCCCTTCCTGCGCTGCCGGATTGCCTCCAGTGCCAGACGTTCTTTTTCGAGTTCGGCCTGCTGGCTTTGAAGCGACTGGCTATTCTCGATTATCTTCTCTTCGAGTTGCTGTTTCTTTTTATACAGATCCGTTGAATCACTCAGCAGCGAATTGTATTTCTTTTCTGCTTTTTTAATCACATCCTCCTGCGCAAGAATATCCAGTTTCAGCTGGTGCTCTTCCACATCCGGCACCAGATTATCAAGAAACTCGCGGGCGTCGTTTACTCCCGCCTGATCTGAACCCAATTTAGCAGTGATCAGTTCATTTGGTCTTGTAACTACCATATAAACCACTGCCGCTTCTTTTTCCTTCCGGCTTTTACGCTCCACTTTTAAGTAGGCATCATACCGATCGTATCCCCCTAATTCGACATTCCTGTAAACCTTGTAATCTTTTGAACTGGCAGATTTATGGCCTTTTTTATTAAAGTGCTCCTCCATTGCTGCTTCAATCGTAGAAGGTGCATAGGGCAATTCAATCACTGCAGCCGGCAATTTTGATTTCTGATATTCGGCAATACCCTGCACCGATTTGGCTTGTGCCATTGCCATAAATGAGAGTAAAATAAAACCTGCAAAAATGCTGATCTTTTTCATAAGCACTGTTTTTCGTTAATCAAATGTACAAAAAGCCGGCAGCCTATAGAATTCCGATTATTTTTGTCCAAACAACCCGCAAGTCTTGAGTGGATTAAAGAAGTTAGCCGGACAAACACTTTGGTATGGCGTACCCACCATCGTAGCGCGATTCATGGGCTACCTGATGAATATGGCACTGCCCTTTCTATTCGCGCAGCCGGCAGTTACTGCTGATATCACCCAGGTATATGCGATGATTCCATTTTTGAATATTTTATTCACCTATGGAATGGAAACGGCCTATTTCCGGTTCAGCCAGGACAAAGACAAACACCAGTTATTTAACACGATATCCATCGCGCTGTTCGCCACCAGCCTGGTTTTTGTAGCACTTCTGTATTTCAACAGGGCCAGCATCGCTTCCTGGGCGAACCTGGAGGCACACCCGGAATATATTCTCTACATGATCGGGATCCTGCTTTTTGATACCCTATCCACCCTGCCCTTTGCCAAACTCAGGCAGGAAAACAGACCCAGGAGATACGCGTTTGTGCGGATTATCGGAATTCTTCTGAACGTAACTATTGTACTGCTTTTTTTGGGCTTCGTTCCCGGATATATCAGCAAACATCCTGATAGTCCTTTACGACTCCTCCAGCAAATGGATATCGGGATCGGCTGGTACCTGATCGGTAACCTGGCAGGCAGCATCGTCACCTTTTTATTGTTGGCGAAAGAACTCCGCGAATTCGAGTGGAATTTTGACAAAGAACTGTTTAAAGAGGTCATGCAATACAGCTATCCGCTGATTATTGTTGGATTGGGCGGGATGATCAACGAAGTATTGAGCCGCCTGATTTATCAGCATGTAGTGGATCTGCCTGAAGCGGAAGCCAAGCATGAACTGGGCATTTTTGCCAATGTATACCGCCTGGCCGTGCTCATCACCATATTCATCCAGGCTTTCCGCATGGCTGCAGAACCCTATTTTTTCAGCCAGTCCAAAGAAGAAGGTGCCCAGAAAGGGTATGCCCGGGTTATGAAATTCTTTGTGTTAGCCTGCTGTTTCATGTTTTTACTTATCGGTCTGAACCTGGATCTGCTCAAATGGATCATCACCTTAAAATCAGCTGCCTGGGGCGATGGCATTTATATTGTTCCCCTGCTGGCCATGGGGAATATCTTCCTGGGTATCTATTATAACCTCAGTATCTGGTTCAAACTCACCGGAAAAAATCTCTACGGCGCATATATAACCCTGATAGGAGCGGCCATCACCATCCTGTTGAATATCCTGCTGATTCCCGTATTGCATTACCTCGGGGCGGCTATCGCTACCATTGCCTGTTACTTCGTGATGATGGTACTCAGCTATTACTGGGGCCAGAAATATTACCCTGTCCCCTATGCGAAAAAGAAATTGATCTCCTACTTAATTCTGGTTAGCCTGATCGTTGGCCTGCACCGCCTGATCCTGCTGGCCTATTCACCCCTCTGGTTCAGCCTGCT